>CAWAFF010000066.1:0-27172 GCA_963780945.1 uncultured delta proteobacterium
AATTAATTGTCGGAGGAACAACCCCTTTTTCCATGGCCATAACGGTATAGACAGCCTCGATACCGCCGGCCGCCCCAAGAAGGTGCCGGTCATGGACTTGGTGGAGGAAACCATCAGTTTGTTCGCATGATCGCCGAAAACACGCTGGATCGCCATGGTCTCGTAGAGGTCGTTGAAATGGGTCGAGGTGCCGTGGGCGTTGATGTAGTCCACCTGCTCGGGGTTCACCCTGCCGCCGGCAAGCGCCATCTTGATGCAGCGCGCCGCACCCTCGCCGCCGGGGGCGGGAGTGGTCAGGTGGTAGGCGTCGCCGGAAAGGCCGTAGCCGCTACTTCGCCATAAATCTTGGCGCCGCGGCCTTGGCAGCTTCGTATTCCTCGAGAACCACGATGCCGGCTCCTTCCGCAAGAACGAAACCATCCCGTTCCCTTGTCAAAAGGTCTGGACGCAGCGGTAGGATCATCGTTGCATGTGGACAAAGCCTTCATGACAGCGAAACCGCCGATCCCAAGAGGAGTAACGGTAGATTCCGTACCGCCGGCGATCATTGCATCGGCATCGCCGCGCTTGATCATATGATAGGCGTCGCCTATGGAGTGAGTTCCGGTAGCACAGGCTGAAACTGATGATAAGTTAGGGCCTTTGGCGCCATATTTGATTGAAATATGCCCAGGAGCCAGATTGATGATTAGCATAGGTATGAAGAAGGGAGATATTTTTTTATAGCCACCTTCCTGAAGTGCCGAATGGTATCTTTCGATTGTGGGCAGACCGCCTAGGCCTGCTCCAACGAGGACACCCACTCGTTCGGCATTTTCCTCGGTTATCTTCAGCCCTGAATCTTCCATGGCAAAGTGGGCAGCACCAAGAGATACTGAATGAAAGATCCATCTTCTTGATTTCTTTTTTGTCGATGAAATTCTCGGCAACGAAATCCTTGACCTCACCAGCAATCTGCACAGGCAAGTCAGAAGCGTCAAACCGCGTAATTCTTGCTATACCAGACTTTCCAGCTGTAAGGGCATCCCAGTTAGCTTTGTTTCCAGTGCCAAGCGGAGAGACGACACCAACTCCCGTTACTACAACTCTTCTCATAGACTGAAGCTCCTTATGGTTCTGATCCTTGCTGCAATGTTATAGATGCTACAAAAAAAAGGGGAAGATAACCCTCCCCTTTTAAATCTGCTAGGTGTGATCGGTAATGTAATCGATGGCATCCTGAACGGACTGGATTTTTTCGGCGTCTTCATCGGAAATCTCGATGTCGAATTCTTCCTCAAGAGCCATCACCAGTTCCACAGTATCAAGGGAGTCTGCTCCCAGATCGTCCATGAAAGACGCTTCGTTTGTAACCTGAGCTTCATCAACACCCAACTGTTCTGCAACTATCTCTTTAATGCGTTTATCTATTGACGACATTTCCTACCACCTCCATTTAGTTTAGTACCTTTTCAGGTTGTTTATGATCGACTCTGCTAGCTACATAACATGAAAAACAGAATTTGCAAAAGGTATTTTCACCGTAAAAATAAACAAACTTAACCCATCCAGCTGACAGCTACATGTACATGCCGCCATTAACAGATAAAATATGACCTGTTATATATCCCGCCTGTGATGATACCAGGAAAGCCACAGCTGCAGCTATATCGTCAGCCTGGCCTAAACCTCTCCAGCGGAATCTGTTGCAAAAGGTTTTCCCTGGTTTTTTCTGAAAGTGCTCCCGTCATATCAGTCTCAATGAAGCCGGGTGCAACGGCATTGACCGTTATATTGCGCTTTGCGAGTTCCCTGGCAGCGGCTTTGGTAAGGCCGAACATGCCTGCCTTGCTCGCACAGTAGTTGACCTGCCCAGCATTACCCATTTCGCCGACCACTGAACTTATATTCACGATTCTGCCATATCTGGCTCTGGTCATGACTTTGGCAACCTCGCGTGTACAGTTGAAGGCCCCCTTCAGATTGACATCAAGCACATCGTCCCAGTCCTGGTCTTTCATCCGTAACAGCAATCCATCCCTTGTGATTCCGGCGTTGTTGACAAGAATGTCGACTTTGCCAAACTCCTTGCTGGTTGCGGCAAAAAGGGCCTCTACTTCCTGGGCTACTGAAACATCGACTTTCAATGCCAGGGCCTTCGAACCAATACCGATGATTTCATCGGCAGTCGCCTGTGCAGCCTCAAGCGAAGTAGCCGTGACAACAAGATCGGCACCATCTGCAGCAAGTCTCAAAGCCATAGCTTGACCTATACCCCGGGAGGCACCCGTAACAACGGCCACCTGCCCTTCAGACTCATAAATCCTCCTGGATCATGCGCCTTCAGACTATCCGGATCACTGAACGTTGCTGGTGTTGACGCGATTTGTCTATTCTCTTTACCAGACCCGCCAACACTTTGCCCGGACCGATCTCCATAAAATGGTTGACACCGTGAGCGACAATCGCTGCACCGAGGCGTCCCAGAGTACCGGGGAGCAACCTGCTCGACGAGAAGCGCTTTGACCCTGGAAGCGTCGGAGTTCGGCAGGCCTTCAACGTTCGTCACAACCGGCGTCGAAATTGCGTGACACTTGGATTGGATCCAGGCTCCGGCCAGTCGATCCCCGGCAGGTGCCATAAGTGCGCAATGGAACGGAGCGCTAACCGGTAGAAGCATCGCTTTTCTGAAACCGCGGGCTTTGGCGATTTCGATGGCCCGATTGACAGCACCGGTGTTCCCTGCAATGACGATCTGGCCGGGAGAATTGTAATTAGCAGGGGAGACCACCTCGCCCTGAGCCGCCTCGGCGCAAATTTCGGAGAACTTCGGCTCGACGCCCAAGATGGCCGCCATGGTGCCGACACCGACCGGCACAGCGTCCTGCATGAAGCTGCCGCGTGCCCGGACGGTCCTCAGCGCATCGGCGAAATCGAGGGCGCCGGAGGCGACCAGGGCCGAGTATTCGCCCAGCGAATGGCCGGCGAAAAGGAGGGGCTATCGGGGAGCTCTTCCCTCGAGGACCCGCAGAGCCGCGACGCTGGCGGCAGGATGGCAGGCTGGGTATTAGCCGTTAATTTCAGGTCCTCTTCGGGCCCTTCAAAGCAAAGTCGGAAAGCTTGAAACCAAGAGCATCATCTGCCTCCTGGAAGACACGGGCTGCCGTCGTAAAATTGCCGGCAAGCTCTTTCCCCATTCCGGCAAACTGTGATCCTTGTCCTGGGAAAATAAAAGCTTTTTTGCTCATGAAAACATCCTTTCTCGTTTTACCAGCGCAGCAGGGCCGAGCCCCAAGTCAAACCGCCACCGAAGGCGTCAAACAGAACAATATCACCCTCCTTGATGCGTGAAGAACGATTGGCCTCATCAAGAGCAATGGGAATCGAAGCAGCAGAGGTGTTACCATAACGTTCAAGATTTATAAAGACCTTATCGCCGCCAATACCCAGCCTTTTGCCGATGGCGTCGATAATGCGCCTGTTTGCCTGATGCGGTATAAAAAGATCAACATCGGCCGTAGTCATATTGCTTGCAACAAGTGCTTCCCTGGCCACCTCCTCCATCGCCCTTACTGCAAGCTTGAAAACCTCGTTGCCGTGCATTTGCAGGTAAATCAGCTTATCATCCAGCGTCTTTTGCACAATCGGGTTTCGGCTGCCGCAGCCAGGCTGGTGAAGTAGTTCCCAATAGGTACCGTCACTGTGAATATGAGTGGAAATGATGCCGTGGTCGTCTTCACAAGCTTCAACAACTGCAGCCCCAGCCCCGTCACCAAAGAGCAGACAAGTATTGCGGTCGGTCCAGTCCAGAATGCGGGAAAGTACTTCAGCGCCAATCACCAGTGCCTTTTTAGTCGAACCGGTTTTGATGAAGCGGTCTGCAATTGATAAACCGTAAATAAAGCCGGAGCATGCGGCTGACACATCGAATGCTGCAGCGTTAACGGCCCCGATATTGTTCTGTACTATACAGGCCGTGGATGGAAAAGGGAAATCAGGGGTGATTGTGGCGACAACGATGAGATCAAGTTCCTCGGCGGTTATTCCCGCCATAGCCATGGCCTTCTCTGCAGCACTTGTGGCAAAGGTGGAGGTATATTCGCCATCCCCGGCAATCCTGCGTTCCTTGATCCCGGTTCTCGTTGTAATCCATTCATCACTTGTATCGACCAATTTTTCCAGGTCGAAATTAGTCAGTACTTTGTCGGGGACCGCAGAACCGGTTCCTGTTATTCTGGACCGAATCATTATTTAGACCTTCCTACTCAGCCGCTTGTGATTTAAGCGCTTCCAGTTGTTGCATATAAAGAGGGTAATTTTCCTGAAGTTTTTCAACCATGCTTTGGTTAACACCTTTTTGGGCATATTCATGGGCAAAGCGAATTGCATTTTTAATTGCTTTGACGTTGGAACCGCCATGGCAGATCATTCCCACACCATCAATACCCAGAAGTGGTGCACCACCATACTCACTGTAATCAACCTTCTTTTTAAAGTTGATAAAAGCCCCACGAGAAAGGACGTAGCCTATTTTATATAAAAAGTTCTTCTTTATTTCTTCTTTCAGCATGGTGCTGACAGCCTCAGCCAAACCTTCGGATAGCTTGAGCACCACATTGCCGACAAAGCCGTCACAAACCACAACGTCAACCATGCCACTGAAGATATCCCGCCCCTCAACATAACCAATGTAATCCAAAGAGGTGTTTTTCAGCAGGACGCTCGATTCTCTGGTCAGGTCATTCCCTTTGCTCTCTTCTTCACCGTTGGAAAGAATGCCTATTTTGGGGTTGGCCACATCCATGACGGATCGTGCATACACCTCGCCCATTATGGCGAATTGCACGAGATTAAGAGGTTTGCAATCGACGTTGCCGCCCACATCGAGCACCAGTGTTTTTCCACGAAGCGTCGGAAAGATTTGCGCAATGGCAGGGCGATCAATCCCCTTGATTCGCTTCAGTACAAACATGCCTGCAGCCATGGTGGCGCCGGAATTTCCGGCACTGACGACAGCTACAGCATCTTTGTTTTTCACCAATTCAAAGGCAACCCTGATCGAGGAATCCTTCTTCTTTCGGACCGCATCAGAGGCGGAATCATGCATGCCAACGACTTCACTGGCATGTTTGACGGTTAAATCAAGGCCTTTACAGTTATATTTCGCAAGTTCCTGATTTACTCTTTCCGTATCACCTACCAGGGTGATAGAAACACCGAATTCCCTGGCAGCTGCTACAGCGCCCTCAACTTCGACACCAGGCGCGTTGTCGCCTCCCATCGCATCTACAGCAACTCTCATATGACCTCTACAGCATTTTTGAAAACAGAACGTAAAGACCAAAATACTAAAGCTCTTCAGTCTTGATCACTTCTCTGCCTTTGTAGGTGCCACAGGAAGGGCAAACACGGTGGGGAAGCTTGGGGGATTTACACTGTGGGCACGTGGAAATGGTCGGAGGGGTGAGGAAATCGTGCGCCCTTCTCATGTTTTTACGAGACTTCGATGTCTTTTTCTTAGGTACCGCCATAATTGCTCTCCTTTACTTTTCTATCTTAATACCCTTCAACGCACTAAACTTTAAATTACCGCCGCTTCTGTCGCAACTGCATGCTGTGTCGTTGAGATTGGCTCCACAACTGCTGCATAATCCCCTGCAATCCTCACGGCAAAGAGGTTTGAGCGGAATTTCCATTATTACCTGCTCTGCAACCTCAGGGGCAAAATCAATTTCATCACCTTCATAGGATTTCGAAATCAGATCTTCCTCAGCCAGTTCCACCTCTTCATCAAGTGTCATACCAGCAGCTTTTGTATAAAAAATAGTGAAGGAAGAATCTATATCAGCGTTATATTCTGTCAGACAACGGGCACAGGCAACTTTAACAACTGTTTCGACCTTGCCGGAAGCCCTGATATGGTCATATTCTCTGGCAACGGTAATTGAGAGCCGTAACGGCGACAGAAACTCACACTCACCTGCCTCAACCATGGACATCAAGTCAGGATAATCAGTTATGGGTTCCTCTGCCTCAAGATGCAGAGCCTTGTCTTTTAAATCTACTACTCTAACTTTCAAGGTATCACCAGTGAGCACTTCATTCAAAGCTACCCAGTATATAGACGGGTCAGCGTTTGTCAAGGGAAAACTACCCATGAACCATCAACCCGTAATGCTAAGGGTCAATCTATTAAACCATTCGAGGACTATTTGCAACAACAAAGAGCCAAACTTATCTTAAACATTTTTATGATTACAATTACTATCCTTAACCAGTGGAGCAAAACCTCTGCGCATGGTATTTTCAGTCACCACTCGCGGATCCATGAAATGAACCAGGTAGTCATGGCCCCCCGCCTTGGTGCCGAGACCGGACATCTTAAAACCGCCGAATGGCTGACGTCCGACCAATGCACCTGTACAGTTGCGGTTGATATAAAGATTGCCAACCCGAAATCGCTTCGAAGCAAGTTTGATGTGTTCAGGACTACGACTAAAGAGGCCACCAGTGAGGGCATAGTTAGTGGAATTAGCCCAATCTAAAGCTTCGCTGAAGTTACCCACCCTCATAACAGCGAGCACCGGCCCGAAAATTTCCTCCTGAGCAAGCCTGTGCTGAGGAAGAATATCTCCGATGATGGTTATAGGGACATAGAAACCAGCTGCCGGAGCATGACCTTGATATAAAAGTCGCCCCTCATGCAACCCTATTTTAATATATTCCAAAATTCGATTTCTGGCATTTTCTTCAGCAACAGGGCCGATCAGGTTGGCCGGATCTTCCGCCGGGCCAACGGAGGCCGCCTCAGCCATGGCTGTAATACGCTCCACAAACTTGTCATAAATGCTGCTTAGAACTATTACCCTGGAGCAAGCTGAGCATTTTTGACCCTGAAAACCAAAAGCAGAATTGAAAACATGTGGAACCGCCTCGTCCAGATCGGCGTCATCATCTATAATAATGGCGTTTTTCCCACCCATTTCACAAATTACCTTCTTCAGCTTTTCCTGTCCAGGCCTCACTGTGGCAGAGCGTTCGATGATCCGCAACCCCACTTCCTTTGAACCGGTGAAGGCTATCAGACTGATGTCAGGATGATCAACGAGAAAATCCCCAATAATTCCACTGCGTCCGGGAACAAAATTCAAAACCCCGGCGGGTAGACCTGTCTGGCGGAAAATATCCATCAACAGCCAACCTATGATCGAAGTCAATCCTGAGGGCTTGAAGACAACGCAGTTACCGGTAACAATGGCCGCGGACACCATGCCCATGCTGATGGCCAACGGAAAATTCCAGGGCGCGATAACAGCGGCAACACCTTTCGCTTCATATATATGATGGTTCAATTCCCCCGGCGCGTGTCCCAGCCGTTGCGGTCTGCCCAACCCCGGACCATCTCGCCGGCGTAGAATTCCAAGAAATCAACAGCTTCTGTCACATCGGCGTAAGCCTGATCCCACTGTTTGCCGATCTCCAGCACCTGCCATGCAGCAAGCTCAAAAATGCGCCCTCTAACAACTGTAGCCGCTTTAACCAGATATTCAGAGCGTACCTCCGCCGTCGTCTCCCGCCAAGCCTCAAATGCGTGCTTTGCTGCTAATATCGCCTCTGCCAACTGGCTGGTACCGGCTTGACAGACCAGGCCGATCACCTCTGCAGGGTTGGCCGGATTAACCGAAGGCAGAAGGTCCAAAGACACGACGTCCTTGCCATTGATATGTAATGGGTAGGTCCTGCCGAACTGTTGGCGAACCAATGCAACCTGCTCCTGGAAATTCTGTCGCTGCTCCTTCCTGGCAAAATCGATGACCGGCTCATTGCAGAAGATGCGCCTGGCACCTGTTGTTGGTTTTTCATATAGCTTGCCTTGTCTCAACCTCTCCCGTTCCATGATTTGAGCCGGGTCTGCCAGTAACAAGTCGGATTTGGCAGCATCCACATAAGTCTGGCGCAGGAAGGAAACATTAGAGGTATTTTCCAGTAGCCGACGCACCAGGTAGCCCATTCCCGGCACCATTGGGCCATAGGGGCAATAAAGTCGCAAACGGCCGGTACGATTGAGAATGGCTTTACGCACCGGTTCGGCCATGCCATACAGCACCTGAAACTCATATCCATCAGCCGGTACACCCAGTTCGCAGGCCAGCTCAATGACGGCAGCGATGGAACGGATATTGTGGGAAGCACAGGCCAAGTGACATACATCTCCATTTTCCAGGATCCGTCGTGCCTGACGCTCAAAGGCGGCGTCCGTTTCCGACTTCAATCTCCAAACAGGTACATCCATATTATTCTGACGCGCCCTGACAACCTCATAGTCCCAATAGGCACCCTTCACCAGTCTGATTGAAAATCTGGCAGAGTGCTCCCTGCCCCAGCTGATCAGATCTTCCAGGTCAGGATCCGTATCTCGAAGATATGACTGGAGAACAATTCCCAGGTGGGGATAATCACGGTAATGCAACTTGAGACGGCGGAACACTTCCAGCACGATTTCCTTGTAACGGTAAGTTTCCATGTCAAGGCAGAGAAAACCATTTACCGCCACAACCCTATTGCAAATGCGCTGCAGTTTTTTCAGAATGGCAGTAACGCTTCCCTCGAAATCCTGGGGGTTGGCAAGACAATAAAGCGCGGTGGCTTTGACCGAAACATTTAACTGTGGGGCATGCCCCCAATCAAGGTTGCCGGTGCCATGTTCCAAGCCAAGAGGTTTCCACTTGCTCCTGGCTTTATCCAGGGAAGCGATCAGGTGCAGATATTGGTCGACGTAGAAATCAGCCTCCTTCTCGGACAGAGTCGCCTCACCCAATACATCGACCACCGAGGCAAAGCCCTGTGTACGCAACCGCTCAATATTCAGCATGGCTTCGGTGCCATTTTCTCCAACAATGAACTGCCGGGCCATCTTTTTAATGCCTGCCAAGACAGCTTTTCTCAAAAAAAAGTCGCCGATTGTTCCAAACCTGCCGGCCACCTTACCAACGAAAGCAATGGCAGCAGGTTGCTCCTCACTGTCAGGAAAATACTCCTGCATATGATCAGTAACCATTTTGCCGGTTGTCAGACTGGGAAAAACATCAACAAACCGGAACAACTGGGTTTTGAAGCGTTCATCTCTCATGGTCCAGGCCATAATCCTGCCAAGCAACTGTCCCCTGTCGAAAAGAGAAGGAGTTTCCCCCCTGATGCTGGCGAACATTTCCTTGCCGCAGGAAATAACCCTTTTGTTCAACTCACTATCCATCATGGGTGCTCCTTCACAAGGATATATTCACACCGGAACATCACAATTAAATAATAGTCAAAACTGGAGTTTAATCAAACATAAGGAGGGAATGGAAAGGGCAATGGAAGGGAATTCAGGCGATGGCAGCCAGTTCAAGTCTCCCGTCCCAGCGCCTGGCCAGCTCATTACGTATACCGAGGTTTTCCAAAGCGGTAAGTGCGGGGTCTTTTTCCACCAGGGCGAAGGCCTCTCCCCGCGCCGCGTCCAGAATGCGTCCATCGCGCAGGATATTGGCAACACGGAAATCGGGTAGTCCAGCCTGGCGGGTGCCAAGGAAATCACCGGGTCCTCGGATTTCCAGATCAGCCTCGGCTATTCTGAAGCCGTCATTGGTTGATTCCATAACCCTCAGACGTTTTTCGCCGTCTTCTGAAAGTTTGCCGGAAGAGAGAAGGATGCAGCGGGATTTGTCACTTCCGCGTCCTGACCCTGCCCCGCAGCTGGTGCAGTTGTGACAGGCCGAAGCGCTCTGCATGCTCAATGACCATCACGGTTGCATTGGGGACATCGATGCCAACTTCTATGACAGTGGTGGCAACAAGAATATCAGTCTCCCTGGTCTTGAAGGCAGCCATTACCGCCTCCTTCTCCTCAGGCTTCAGCCTGCCGTGCAGCAGGCCGACACGCAACTGGGGAAATACATCAACACCGAGATGGTCGGCCATCTGTGCCGCCGCCTTCAGCTCCAATTTTTCCGACTCCTCCACCAGTGGATAGATGATGTAGGCCTGTCGCCCCTTTTTCACCTCAGTACGGATGAGATCATATACCTGGGAGCGTTTGGACTCAAAGGCAATCCGTGTCTCCACCGGCGTCCGGCCTGGCGGCAGTTCGTCGATGACCGAGAGTGAAAGATCGCCAAACACCGTCATGGCCAAGGTGCGAGGAATCGGGGTGGCTGTCATGACCAGGATGTCGGGATTAATCCCCTTCCTTTTAAGAATGCCGCGTTGCAGCACGCCAAAGCGATGCTGCTCATCGATGATGCCCAGGCCGAGCCTGTTAAATTCAATCTTTTCCTGGATGACCGCATGGGTGCCGATGACAATCTGCGCCTTGCCGGTAGCGATCGCTTCAATGACCGTGCTTTTTGCCTTGCCCTTCATCCCTGACGTTAGTAGCGCAACTTTAATACCCAAGGCCTCACACCAACGGTGAATGGTCAGAAAATGCTGTTCGGCAAGGATCTCCGTCGGCGCCATGATCGCCACCTGGTAATCGTTTTCCACCGCCACCAGAGCCGCCATCAGCGCCACCAGAGTTTTGCCGCAGCCCACGTCCCCCTGAACCAGGCGGTGCATGGGATGGGGCAGCATCATGTCGTTCTTGATCTCGGACAGCACCCGGCGCTGGGCGTCGGTGAGATGGAACGGGAGGAGTTTCAAAAGTTCTTTGGTGTATTTATGGCTCACCTGAAAGGCAATCCCCTCTTCCAAGGCAATGCCGCTACGCTTTAAGGCGAGCCCCAGTTCGAGAAAGAAAAATTCATCAAAAGCCAGTGTTTTGTGTGCCACTGTGGCGCCGGCGTTCAGTCTGGCAAGATCCGCGTCATGCCCCGGAAAATGTGTTTCACACAAGGCCTCGTTTAATGGCATAAGGTGATGTCTGTCAATGGCTGCGGCTGGCAGGTGATTTTCCACATCATGGCCAAAGCGGTCTATCACCTCCTTCATCACCTTGCGCAGTGTCTTCTGGTGAAGCCCTTCCGTCAGGGGGTAAACGGGTAAAATGCGACCGAAGTTAAGTGGATCTTTGGCGGTCAGTGTCGCCAAATCGGTACCTTCATCCAGCCATTCAACCTCAGGATGATGAATCTCCTTCTGAAAACCGTACTGGACGATTTCGCCGGTAAAGACCCCCTTTCTGCCAACGTTCCAGGTTTTCTTCATGAAGGCAGGATTAAAACGAAACCACTTGAGGATAATCGAGCCGCTGTCATCACCAACCACTACCTCAAGATAACGTTTTCCCCCTTTTGTGGTTTTTGCCTCAAAGGCAAAGACCTCAGCACAGAAAACCTCATGTACACCGGGACGAAGCTTACCCACCCGGCTCAGAGTCCGTCGGTCTTCATAACGGTACGGCAGCAGGAACAGGGCATCTTCAACGGTAGAAACGCCTTTTTTCGCCAGGTGTTCAGCCAATTTCGGGCCGACCCCTTTTATGAAGCGCATGGGCGTTTCCAGGTTTTTGCGATGGATTGAATGCTGCAGCGGGTTGGTGGCCTGGGCGGCACTGGGTGCAGAAGCAGGCACTGGTCGAATCAGGAGAGACCCATCACCGGCAAGTTCAAGAGAAACCGAATCCCCAGGTTTCAAACCCAGGGCAGCAATCACAATATCAGGCAGAAGAAGAGAGTTGTCTTTAGATATACTGACGATTGTCACAATCATTCCCACAGCAGTAGCGCCTAATTAATCGTTAGGTTCCATAATAATTGATCCAAAAATACCGAGAACCTGCTTCGAAAGTCAATGCTTTTTCATTTGATTAAATTGACTTAAAGTAACTGCTCCGCTATATTCCTTTTTTCGATCTGTAATGGAGGTCTCAATGACAAACCAGCATTCATTTCCCGATGGAGAGTTACTCCTTCGAACTTCACCAATGCCCAGTGACACAAATGCCAATGGTGACGTTTTTGGCGGATGGATAATGTCACAAATGGATATCGCAGGCGGCATAATGGCAATTGAAATAAGCGCCGGACGAACTGTTACAATTGCAGTAGATGCCATGAAATTCATAAAGCCGGTTAAGGTGGGTGATGTGGTCGGTTGCTATGGCAAAGTGAGCAGGATCGGCAATACCTCAGTTACCATCAGGCTGGAGGTCTGGGTTAAACCGGTGTTACGTGGAACCGGCACAGGCGGAGAACATTCATATTTTATGGTCACTGAAGCTTCATTCACCTATGTGGCCGTTGACGATGATGGGCGAAAGCGGCTGATAAAAGTAGCTGAACCCTCTTCCGCATGAAAAAACCGTTTACCCTGTTAGTTGTCGAAGACGACCGTATTTCTCTGGATTTGCTTCACAGCATGATCTCCGTACGGTACCCCAATGCGCTGATTCATTATGCATACGATGGGCTGAGCGCTCTTCAAAAGTTCAAGGAATATTGGCCTGACATTGTAATCACTGACATCAATATGCCTGAAGATGAACGGGATACAATTGGCAAGAGAAATTAGTTCCATAAAAAAGACATTCGGTTAATAGCGATCACCGCCGGTGACGAAGTGACCGCCAAGCAGGACTTTGCGAAAGCTGGCGTCACAGTGGTCCATTGCCTCATCAAGCCAATATCTTACGGGCTGCTCTTTCAGCCCATTGACGCTGCAGCTGCGGAAGTGTATTAGTCCTGTCTCTACTATTCCCCTTCTTTCACCCCTTCTGTTTATGCTCGTTTTCAACCTTTTCCCCCGGGTCCTTCCCTTCTTTTGATGAATGTTCCACCACCGAGTTTATCTCGGCACCGAAAAGAATGATGAAACCACTGATGTAAAGCCAGAACAGCAGAACAATTACGGCGCCGATACTGCCATAGGTCTTATTGTACGAACCAAAATTATTAACGTAAAAAGAAAAGGCAAGAGAGGCCAGCATCCAGACAGGTATGGCAAAAACAGAACCAGGGGAAATCCATTTCCACTGCTGCTTCACATCCGGCGTAAAATGATATATCAGGGCTATGGCCAGAATAAGCATGAGCAAAGTCAACGGAGCAATCATCAAGTTCCAAATGATTTCGAAAAAATGACCAAGGGTGGTAATGCCTGCGATAAGGGCACCCAGCTTTGGGCCAAACATCAAAAGGACCAACGACAGTATGAAAAGCACAGAAAGCACCGCCACCAAAGCAATCGCCGTCAGCCGTACCTTCCAGAATGGCCGGCCTTCCGGCACCTGATAAAGTTTATTCATTATATTCATTATGGAAGTAATGGCGTTGGAAGAAGTCCAGAGCGCGAGGACAAATCCCAGTGACAGCAGCCCCCCCTTCTTGTTGCCGAACAACGACTTGATGTTGTCTTTCATCAAGTTAAAAGCCTCTTCAGGAAGAAACTTCTGCATCATGGTAAGGATATAATCAAGAAACCCCGGAATGGGAAGATAGCCTATAAGAGTGGTCAGAAAAAGAAAGAAGGGGAACAGGGCAAAAAGCAGATAATACGCCATTGACGCAGCATAAGTAGCAATATCATGCTCCACCGCCTGTGCGCCGACCCGCTTGCCAATTTCCTGATAGCTGATGTCCTCCAGTTTGAAGTAGCGGCGAAATGAAAACATAAACGCCTCCTGTGGTCATCTGCTTGGATTGAGAAGATTTTTTTGAACAGGCTTGGGATTTACAATCTTAATTTAAGGGCCAGCGGTACCAGCTGAGAACGGCTGATAACATTTACCTTTTTGAAAATACGGCTGATGTGCGTTTTTACCGTTTGCTCGCTAATGCAAAGCTCTTGAGCAATCTCCCTGTTTTTCAACCCCTGAGCGATAAAAGCAACGATGTCCTGCTCTTTTTTACTGAGGTTGGCGCGCCCGGTGTGCATCAAGTGGGAAGGTGGATGGTGGAGCAATGCCTTGATCTTGTCGTTGTCGATCCAGATTTGACCGGCTTTGACAGCTTGCAGAGCTTTGGGCAACATTTCCGGGGCTGTATCCGTGGATATGACCCCATAAAACTTATGGTGCAAAAGCAGAGAGATAATTTCATCCTCCGGTAAGCCAGTGTCTATAAGGATAATTTTGGCATTCGGCCATCGCGAATGGGGATCTTTAGCTAGGGCATAAACATCGATCAGCACCTGATGCGGGCCCAAGACAGTTTTCGGCATTCCCTCTGTGGCCATAAAAGCTTCAAATTCCGGATGGCGGCTGAGGGTTTCCTGCAAAGCCTTGCCAAGAAGCAGGCTGCTTAAATTAATCATAATCTTTAACTTGCTGCCTGGGGTGGTTTCCATGTTCTCCGGCGGTTCCACATTTATTTTTAACTAAATAATATTAACCAAATATAAAGATTATGCAAGTATCAGGCGCGGCCCCGAAGTTACATCACTTCTTCTGAACGGTCGTTACCTCTCTTTCGAAACCTGGAAGAATTGCCTTAAAAAATGCATTTTTAACCAGTTGTACTACGACTTGAAAGTTACTCATTTGCGGGTTCTTTATGGGCCCCGATATATCTGCCTTTGTTGCCAACTCTTGTCGCGGCTTGTTTTCCAAAAGCTTGGCAACACCCTCGACAAGCATTTCATACAGCTTATGGAAGGCTGATTTTTCCTGATCTTTTCGTTTGTCGTAGACTTTCATGTCTTTGAAAAGTGGTTTTACATAACCGGATACTGTGTCATTGCGAACTTTCAGGTCAGAATAAAAAAGAAATGATCCTGCTGATACGTCAAAATTGCCATAGGCCCGAAACAGCTCGTTCATGTCCTTGAGGCGGGTATCTTCGATCTTCACCTGCAGATCCAGGTCCGGTCCGTCTTTCTCCGGCCTAAACTCTGCAGAGGCTTTTGTTATGCCACTGCCCATAAATTTTCCGGATAGATTGGCCTTGGCGGGTCCTTCGATAAAATGGTTAGTGAGATTAGTCATGGTAAAATCAGTATCGGCTATAAAAACACGATAAGGGGGATCAGCATCTTTATTAACGACTCCCAGATTGCTACCAGTCAACCTGAATTGGGCGAGCCGAAGTTGAATTTCAGGTTTGTTACTCACCGCCTTGGCTGCCTTGCCAACCTTTTTTGCCCGTTTCTTTTCAGCAGTGGCAGTTTGCGCGGTATGGACATAGTCCATAGTCAAGTCCCTGATTGTCAGGTCTTCAACCTGAGCACTGGCAATAGTGGGAGAATACTCAATTCTGCCCGAAAGGGAGGCCAGGCCGTTGCGAATATCCAGGTTGGAACGAGCTGCTACCGGCTTGAAATAGTTCAGTGGGATTTTTTGAAACTTAAACTCTACCTTTAAACCAAGGACAGGTTGAGAAAGAAAATTTGCATTGCCATTGAAGGTCCCATGCCCTGACTCGAAGATAACCGAGTCCAGATGCAGGGTTGAGGGATAAACATCCTTTTCAGTTTCTATGTTGCGTATGTTGCTCGCCCGAACATTCAAGTGACTCAGATTCAGGGGCCGTTTTGGGTCCTTATCCATATAGCTGATGGAGCCGTCATTAATGACCAGCCTGTTAATCTTCAGCGGATAAACAGCTTTGATCGCCTCTTGCCAACCACGATCCTTAACCTTTTCCTCACTTTTCAATTCGCTTTTCAATTGCTGCAGGTTGATGTACATCTTCGGCCGATCAAAGACGACCCTCGCCACGATTCTGCCATGAATAATATCCCGCCAGCTTATGGTTGCCTTTACCTTGGGAAATGAAGCTATCGGAGGATCTGGATGTGCGTCCTGCACCACCGTCAAGCCTTCCAGGGTCACTGACCCCCCTACCAGCTGTATTTTTAAACCCGGCAGCCGCAACGTGTAACCCTTCAGGTGTTTGTTTGCGGTTGCTTCAGTGCGCCTGCGCAACGGCTCATCAAGGAAAAAAGAGATGACATACAAAACCATAGCCACCAAGGCAAATATGCCCATCAGCCAGAGTAACAGCTTTTGAAATCTGCCCATTCTGCCATACCTGCTCGCACTCCGGTCGATCTGTTCAGCCCCTGATGGCGTTTGATTAACCATGAACGTCCCCATTAAACCCGAATGATTTACATACCTGCATGCAATATCGTCGTGAGTAAAAATAACGCAGCCATATTTACTTACTCTACAGGTGAATTAAAAAGTGTCAATTAATGATAAAATTTAAGAAGAAAGTCCAGCAGCAGGTATGATAGAAAACGGAGTGAAAGAAGGTTCAGCGTACCACTCGGAAGGAAGCTTTAGGGGTTTTTTTCAGGAGGAAATCGATAATTCTAATAGTAAGGGGAGGTATTCCCTCCCCTGTCGGGATGACCTGGATTATTACAGCAGCAAATTTTACCTTGACCATTGATCCATAGGCAGGAAACAAGATCAGGACCTGTCTCCGAGCGTGCAGCTTTGGTTACAAATGTGAGTAAGCGCGGCAAGAATGATTTTTACGCCCTCGCTTCTTGATCTAGGCGAATCTGAACGGATCCCTCGCAGGGCAGCTACGGAGATATCCTGCGCCGATAAATCAGAGATAGAATTGAGCGCTGCAACCTGAGGTATGAATGTTTTGGTGAGATTTTTCGCCCTTGAGTTAAGGGATTGTGGAATGGACTGATTGCCGAATGCTTCATCCAGATCGGCAAGAAAGTCATTCATCAAGGCAATTGACCCGAACATACCCACCAATCCTGGGGAAAAGTAACCAGTATTTCGGTCTTGGCTGTCATTTAGTTCCTGGAAAGCGGCTATAAGTTCACGTGAGTTATGCATTATTTCTCCTTAAAGCAAAATGCTCCTTTATTAAGCCAATGTTTGGCGAAACGGGATATTGCAATAAGAGGGTGTGATGTGTCAAGCATTAAAAATGTCCAATCAATTAAGTCTTTCAGGAAGCAGTATCCCATGAATCAATGGTATGAGCGTTTTCCCTCTACAATGCTGCTTTAACATTACGGCCAAAAACCAGCTAAATTCGGTTCATCCTCCGCGCAGCCTCAGTGAGTTCCCCCCGGAAATCCGGATGGGCAATATTGATCAGGTTCAATGCGCGTTGACGGGCAGTCTGCCCCCGAAGCTTGGCAGCCCCGAACTCAGTGACGACATAATCCACATCGTTTTTGCCGGTAGTGATGGATGCCCCCGGTGTCAGAGTCGGTACTATTCTTGATATCGTACCCTTTTTGGCAGTCGACGCCGCCGTGATGAAGCCTTTTCCGCCGTTGGAAATATTTGCCCCACGAGCGAAATCTGCTTGGCCGCCGGTCCCGCTCCACTGCAAATGACCAAAGGATTCCGAGCAGCACTGCCCAAGGAGGTCCACCTCCAGGGTAGCATTTATCGAGACCACGTTGCGTTTTTGCCGATATTGTGTGGATAGTTGACGTAGTCCACGGGGTGCATCTCTATCATGGGATTTTCATGCATGAATTCATAGAGACGCCTTGTGCCAAGAGCAAATGTTGCCACGGTCTTGCCATGATGGGTTTTCTTACGAGAATTGTTGACCGCACCGGACAGCATCAGGTCGACCATCCCGTCTGAAAGCAACTCCGTATGGATGCCCAGGTCTTTCTTATTGAGCAGTGCCTTACAAACCGAGTTGGGGATACCGCCCCAGCCAAGCTGTATGCAGGAGCCATCCGCTATCAGTTCTGACAGATAGCCGCCGATTGCCTCTTCAACAGGTGAAATGGATGGGATCTCCAACTCCTGGAGCGGCTCATTGCACTCGATTATACAGTCAACCTCGGAGATATGGATATGACAGTTGCCATGAGTCCGGGGGGCCTGAGGACTCACCTGCACCACAACCTTTGACGCTTTCTTGACTGCCTCCATGGTGTAGGCAACCGACAGACTGCAGGTGAAATAGCCATGCTCATCCATTGGCGAAACAACCGTCCCCGCCAAATCGACAGGCCAGTACTCGCGCAGAAGCCGGGGAACCTCGTGAAAGTAGTTGGGGATAAAGTCGGCCCACCCTTTCTGAACTGCTTCACGCGACACGTGGCTTGTGAACCAGGCGTTTACTTTGATGTGCGGCACTGAATCCTCGGTGAAATAGTCAGGACAAAGATGATGCTGCTGATTAACGACAACCCCTTGCAACTCGTGCTTACGCGCTGCCAATGCCCTTACCAGGAGCGTCGGTTCTCCCACACTGATAGGAAAGCAGAGGGAATCACCCGACTTCACGATTGCTGCAGCTTCTTCCGGAGAGCACACTTTTTGCCGATATTCCTGTTCATAGCTACTCTTGGCGTTTTGTACACTGTTCATACCTGAGTACTCCTTGGATAAGTATTTAAATTCAGCTGACTACCCGTTTTTCAGCTCCTTTTCAATTCCAGTGTGTGATCTGCTATTGGAACAGCAGAGCTCTGCCGGTGACCATACGGGTTATCTGATTGGTACCTGTGTAGATCTGCGTCAGCTTGGCGTCGCGCATCATCCGTTCCACGTTGTTTTCTTTCATGTAACCGGAGCCACCAAGGACCTGTACCGCATCGGTGGTCACCTGCATAGCAGTGTCGCTTGCCATGGTCTTGGCCATGCTGCCGTACAACACCGCCTTCTTGTCTTTCTCATCAAGCAATTGGGCAGCTTTTCTGGTCAAGAGGCGCGAGGCTTCCACTGCCGTCGCCATATCGGCGATCATGAACTGAATCGGCGCCAAATAGGCAATAGATTTTCCGAACTGCACGCGGTCCTGAGTGTGCTTGATTGCTATATCCAGCGCACCCTGGCCAATCCCTATCGCCTGGGCTGCGCAGAAGACGCGGTTGGTGGAGAGGGTCTGCATGAGGTTGGCAAAGCCGGTCCCTTCGGCGCCGATGATATTCTCGGCTGGAATCTCCATGTTCTCGAAGAAGAGCTCGGAGTTTATGGAACCAAGCATGCCCATTTTTGATTCGTTGCGGCCATAGACGAGCCCTGGGGTCCCCTTTTCCACGACAAAGGCGCTGACTCCCTTTGCCCCCTTCTCCGGATCGGTATAGGCATACACTACGATGATGTCGGCCACTGAGCCGTTGGTTATGAAACATTTTTGGCCGTTGATGATGTACTTGTCCCCCTTACGTACGGCGCGGGTCTTCATGGCCAGCAGATCGGAACCGGCGCCGGGCTCGGTTGCCCCGAGCGCGGTCAGCAGCTTGGACTCACCAGCAAACCTGCGTAAATATTTCTCTTTCAGTGCGGGGCTGCCACCGTGAATGATCGGCAGCATGCCATCGGTTTGAGCAATTAAGAGTAGTGCAGTCGAGGCGCAGGCACGGGCAATTTCCTCCATAACCATGGCTAGAGTCAAAATACTCATCTCTGTGCCGCCATATTCGGCGGGCAGAAGCGGATTAAGAAGACCCAACTGGGCAAACAGGTCCCGGGCATGTTCAGGGAATAGCGATTTCTCGTCGAGTTCTTGGGCCAGAGGCACTATTTCCCGGTGTACAACGTCGCGCACCATGTCCAGCGTTAGCTTCTGTTCTTCGGTAAGATGTTTCATTGGATTGTCTCCTTGGTTAGAGCGGTAAAAGTTCTCCCAGTTTTTTTTGGGTGTTCCATGGTATCGTTTCGCTACCCCATCCTTTCGGCGCTTCGTTGATACAATTTATCTCACGCAGATCCACAGCAACCTTGTCATCGGTATAGGTGCCGGCCTCGTTGATATCTAATGTTACATCCTTCTTCCAATCCTGGGATCTTTGGAGAAATCCCATGGCTTCTGCTTCATCCTTAGCAGCAACCAAAATATGGCTTTCGTAAATTGTGACGGAACGCACTTTCACCTTGAATATCTGCACGTTTCTTCTCCGGCCCATGGCCATCCCGCAGGACGGCGATTAAGGTTGAATTGATTTTTCGTGGATGTCGCACTTTAAGCCGGTCCGTTACAGCCCGCCCGGCGTCAGGCTGTCTCTTTCAATAGCTCTCTGGCAATGACCAGCCGCTGAATCTGGTTGGCACCTTCAAAGATCTGGGTCAGTTTGGCATCCCGGAACATGCGCTCTACCGGATAGTCCTGCATGTAGCCATAGCCGCCGAAGACCTGAATGGCATCGGTGGTGATCTGCATGGCGGCGTCAGAGGCGAAGAGTTTGCCCATGGAGGCCAGCTTGGTATTGCGCTGCCCCTTGTCGAATAGTGCCGCGGCACGGTATACGAGACCACGCGCTGCTTCTATCTTGGTGCCACTGTCGGCTATGATCTGCTGGATCATCTGGTGCTCACACAGCTGCTGACCGAAGGTTTTCCGCTCCTTGGAATGCTTCAGCATCTGATCAAAGGCTCCTTCGGCTATACCCAGGGCCTGGGCGCCAATGGCGGGACGGGACATATCGAAATCCTTCATGGCGAGCAGGAAACCCTTATCTACTTCGCCGAGCACATTGCCGACCGGAACACGCACTTCATCCAGATACATCTCTGAGGTTTTGGAGCCGCGCTGGCCCAGTTTCTTCTCCATCTTGCCAACCGTGAGACCCGGGGTGTCGCGCTCCACCAGGAAAAAGGTGAGTCCGTTGCGGCCGTTTTCGGAGGTCCGAGCCAGAACGGTGTAGAAGGAGGCCACCGGACCGTTGGTGGAAAAGCATTTGGTGCCGGAGATGACGTACTCATCGCCGTCTCTGACAGCGGTGGTGCGAATGGCACCCACGTCGGAACCGGCGCCGGGCTCGGATACCAGGTAGGCAGCCAGCTCACGATTCGTGACGATACGTGGCATTACGCGCCTCAGAAGTTCTGGGCTCCCGCCGTGCAGCAGCGGGTAGCTGCCGACGGCCTGGATGATCAGCATCAGAGCCGATGATGCACAGTGGCGTGCAATTTCCTCAACTGCCATGCAGAGCAGGGTTCCCTGATTCTGATCGGCGCCGCCATACTCTGGCGGGAACACCAGGGTCATCAGCCCCAGATCCCACAACAGCGTCAACACTTCAATGTCAAGCTCACCGGTTGCGTCGATGGTAGCAGCCAGGGGGGCTATCCGCTCTCGTGCTGCCTGGCGTATGGTTTCAGTCGACGATGCGTATCTCTTCGTTTCAGTAAACATCTGTTGCCTCCTGCCCTTAGGGGGTGTCTTATCTGTATAACGTTTTTATATTTCAGCAAACGTGCCAATCTCATGAAAAACCGAACTATATGTTTAACATCCTGATAATTAATCACTATTTTAGGGTTTACAAATATAAAACGTTTTGTTACATTTTCCATATGTAGACGCAGGTATACAGCTACAGCACAGCAAGCCCATGGAATAGACATCTTAAAGGGCGTACCCAATAGGAGACATGTTGACCAATGGATACACATTCCACCATAGCCTCAACCAAAAAAGCCGACTATTGCCGCTGCGGAATCATCTTTTTAGACGAAACGGGTCGTGTTACCAGCAGGAGCCCTGGCTTCCTCGGGCCCGATAACCTTAAAATAAAGGAAGGGAGTCAACTTCCTGATGAGCTACTAAGTCTGGGGCTGGGGGAGTGGGTTTTCTGGAACAGCGACTGGTTTGTTCAGGCAGAAGGTAAGCAAAGAGTGGAAATACTTGTGTTCCGGCGTATCCGAACGGCAGACCACATAATGGGCCCATACGGGGAATCGGCCATCAACGAAGGAATGGTGCGGATGGTTCTCAACAACCCATATGAGGGCCTAACCGCTGTAGACACAAAGGGGAAGGTGACGTTTTTAAGCCCGGCAAATGAGCGCTGGCTGGGTTTCGAAACTGGAGGTGGGGCCGGTCTTGCCCTGTCAAACTTTGCTCCGGCGAGCCGCTTGTCGGAAGTTGCGCGTACTGGTGCTGTTGACAGCGCCCAGGTTGTGGACCTGCAGGGGAAGACCAAGATTACGATTAATCTCCCCATTAAAAGAGATAAAAAGGTGATCGGTGCCGTCGGCAGAATCCTGTTCCAAAGCACAGATCAAGTGGATAAGCTGGCTGGCAGGGTCCGTGCCATGGAACTACAGGTAGAACGTTATGAGACATTGCTGGACGAGATGCGAGGATATCGCTACACCTTCGATAAAATTATCACAAATAACCAGGCCATGCTGAGGCTCATTGAACAGGCACGCCGTATCGCAGCCTCTTCTGCAACAGTTCTTATCCTTGGAGAAAGCGGGACAGGTAAAGAACTCTTCGCACAAGCCCTCCACCATGCCTCAAATCAAAATAAGGGACCCTTCATTGCCATAAACTGCGGTGCCATTCCCCGTGATTTGATTGAATCGGAACTCTTCGGCTATGACGAAGGGGCTTTCAGTGGAGCGAAAAAGAAAGGGAAACCCGGAAAATTTGAACTTGCTTGCGGCGGAACTCTGTTTTTGGACGAGGTAGGCGAGTTGCCACTGGAAAGTCAGGCTAAATTACTGCGTGTTCTTGAGGAGCGCAAGATTGATCGTCTTGGCGGCACAACACCTATATCGGTGGACTTTCGCCTGGTAGTCGCCACAAATCGTGATCTTGGCACAATTGTGAACTCAGGAAAATTTCGTAGTGATCTTTATTACCGCATCAATGAATTTCCGATTGAAGTTCCTCCACTCAGGTCTCGACCGGAAGACATCCCGCTTCTTGCGAGACACTTCCTGCAGGAAGTGTCTCGCAAGGAACAGCTGCCAATGCTCAAGATCTCCAAAGAAGCTTTAGAGGCACTGACACATCATAACTGGCGTGGGAATGTAAGAGAATTACGGGGCTTGATGCGACAGATGACCTGGAAAGCTCAGGGGCTGACCATAGAACCTCATCATCTGCCTCAGTCACTCACCAAGGGACAGGGCACGACTGGAATTTCAGGGACATTGGAAGAGCAACTTGACAGAGCCGAACGGGTCGCCATCGAATCGGCCCTCCAGGCAGCCGATGGGAATCGGGCTCTCACAGCCCGAATGCTTGGAATTCATCGTACAGCGCTGTATAAAAAAATCACCCGCTTGGGTATTGACCTTACCCCCCTCACTCCTTCATCAGAAAGTTGATGATTCGTCTGGTGGCCCTGTAAATGGAGGAAGGGTAAGAATTCTTCATAAATCAACTTTCAGCCCCCACATCAAAATTTTAGCGTGATGGAGATCGGACAGTAGCTATCACTTCTTCCTTCGTACAGTTACCAACAAACCAGCCAACGCAATAGTTGAAAAGGCCGCACCGGCGTAAAATGTCATCGCAGGGCCGCCCATCGCCCATAAACCGCCGGCAATAACGCTGGCAGCTAACAATGCAACTCCGCTTGCCAGGTTAAATACGCCGAAGGCAGTACCACGCATATGGGCAGGTGCAGCATCTGCAACCAGCGTTGAGAGAAGCCCTTGAGTCGCTCCCATGTGCAGACCCCAAACAGACGTGCCAAGGAATACAATCCAGACATTATCAGCAACAGCAAGCATCAGATCGGCAATGATGAGAAAGACTATTCCCCAGGCAAGCACTTTTGGTCGGCTGCCGTTGTCGGAAAGCTTGCCGAAGGGGTAGGCGCTAATGGCATACACCACGTTCATTACAATAAGAACCATAGGTACCCAGGCTACGGGCAAGCCTAAACCTTGCGCCCTCAGCAGTAGAAACGCCTCGGAAAATCGAGCGAGGGCCAGCACCGCAGCAAATATGACAACCCTCCAGAAGTTGGCAGATAACCGGCTCAGGTTCTCAAAAGAAATTGGAGGACTTTTCCGGTTGGCCTGGTGTGCTGATTCCGGTTCTTCAACGCCAAAGACAATCAGCAGCACACTTATTAAGGCAGGAACCGCTGCTATCCAGAACACCAAGCGGAAGTTGTTGTGCGTAACTGACATCAGCAGGATGGCCAGCAGCGGTCCGCCAAAGGCACCGACCGTGTCCATCGACTGACGCAGTCCGTAGGCGCCCCACGATTTTCCAGCGGCGTGATGTCGGCAATCAAAGCATCCCGTGGCGCACCACGAATCCCCTTGCCGATGCGGTCCAGAAAACGCGCAGTGAAAACCGCTCCTACGCCGGTGGCGAGGGGAAACAGCGGTTTGGTAAGGGCTGCCAGGCCGTAACCCAGAAGTACCAGAGGTTTTCTACGGCCAATCCAGTCAGAGATTACTCCGGAAAACACCTTGACGATGGAAGCAGTCGCCTCGGCGATCCCTTCAATCAGCCCCACCGACAACGCTCCTGCGCCGAGCACCGTAACCAAAAAAACCGGCAGCAGGCCGTGAATCATCTCCGAGGAGAGATCCATGAAAAGGCTCACTAAACCGAGCGCAATAACCCCTCGGGGAAGGCTGCTGGCAAAGATTCGTTTATCTTTCATTTCAACCTGACTCAACCGTCCGAGCGGAGCGAAAGCTGGGCTGGCGGTTTTCTGCGTTAGCTACCCCACCTGCACAGCCAGCATTGAAATGGAGCCGCCATCAACCCCTTCAACAGGAAAAGTCACTTCTTCACATTCCCTTCTGGTCGCGATGACATACAGAAGCGGCAAATAGTGATCAGGCGTCGGAATAGAAAGCATCGCATCCTGGCCGAGATTCTCATAATCGATTAGTGGTTGGTATTCCCCGGCTAGAATAAGCTCTTTCGCTTTGGTTTCGAACCGAATTGCCCAGTCATAGGGATCTGGCAGGTGACGTCCCCAGGCATAAGTGTGAAGATTGTGGACCAGGTTTCCGCTCCCCACAATCAGGATGCCTTCATCCCGCAACGGCGCGAGCTTCCGCCCCAATTCAAAATGAAAAGACGCAGGCCGAGTCTCATCGATACTCAACTGCACAACCGGGATATCAGCGTCAGGCGGAAAGCGTGGCACAGAACAGACCAGGTCCCGTGGTCAAGTCCCCATGAATCGTCGAGCACAACCTGCAAAGGTGCCAGCATTTTTTGCAGCCGGCGGGCGAGTTCCGCAGGGTCGCCGGGTGCAGGATACTGTACCTGGTAAAGCTCCTGGGGAAATCCGCCGAAATCGTGAATTGTCCGTGGCGCCGAGTTGGTGGTAACGCCTGTTTCCGGTACAAACCAGTGGGCGGAAATCGACAGAATTGCCTTCGGCCTGGGCATCTGTGCTCCTATTCGCCGCCAACCCTCGGTATAACTGTTGCTATTGACAGCATTCATTGGATTGCCATGTCCAAAGAAGATGGCCGGAAGTGTTTCAGACATTTAGCTCCTTTCCAGAGAAAAAATCCTGGCGATAAGATTCTCCGTTAGAATCCGCCGTAGCCCCATGGCCAGTACTACCATATGATAAAAGCATTTCAAAGGAATGAGTGATCTGCAAAGACAAACGAGTCTAAGTTTAGCACAACTACCACTAATTGCATTTCAAGAGGCGTACAAAGGTGGGTTTTGGGAATTTTTGCGTATTTGGAAACGCTTAAGAGATTATCAGTTCAGAAACTGGCGAAGTAACGCTGTGCCGGATTTATAGCTACCTTTGACTTAGGGTCCGTAGCGAGAGAATGGCACAAATTCGGGAATTATAAAGATGCTGAGCCGTAGCAGTGAGGGAATCTTTTTTCAGACCGCCCACACGCAGTTGGATATTGCAGCAAGGAAGCCTACTACTCATCATGTCGTCCAAGAGCTGGCAAGGATGTGATCACCTCTTCCAGGTACACGGCAACAAAAAAGGGACCTGCATTTATGCAAGTCCCTGAATTTATTTGGTTGCGGGGAGAGGATTTGAACCTCTGACCTTCGGGTTATGAGCCCGACGAGCTACCAGACTGCTCCACCCCGCGTTAACTTGTTGTTTATACCTCAACCTTGTGTTTGATGTCAATGAAAAATTTTCAGAAGATCTTATTTATTTCGTTGCCGGACCACCTCGAAGAGCATTATCCCCCCGGCGACTGAGGCATTAAGGGAGTTAACCCCGCCTTGGAGAGGGATTGAGACAAGAAAATCACACTTCTTCCTTACCAGTGGCCTGATCCCCTCCCCTTCGCTGCCTATTACCAGTGCCACCGCACCGCTTAGCTTCTGATCAAAGATCGAAAGAGGCGACTCGCCGTCTGCCCCGTAGATCCAGAAGCCTGCCTGCTTTAATTCCTCCAGAGTCTGGGCGACATTGGTCACCTCGACCACCGGAATGGTCTCTATGGCCCCGGCGGAAGCCTTTTCTACGACAGCGGTCACTCCCACAGCTCTATCTTTTGGGATTATCACTGCCTGGGCACCGGCGCAAGCTGCGCTGCGAATAAGGGCGCCCAGATTATGGGGGTCTTGTACCCCGTCCAAAACTAACAGCAGTCCATCCTGTTGCACAGTATGTTTTTCAAGTATATCAGCCAATTGTGCGTAGGCAAATTGTTCTGCGCGAAGTGCCACGCCCTGGTGGTGGTCTGTTCCACAGAGGCGGGCAATATCCCGCTTATCACGTTGCCTGACCGGAACGCCACGCTCTGCAGCCAAAGCAAGAAGCTTTTCCAGGCGTCGGTCATTGCCGCCGGCTGCAACGAAAAGCTCAAAGGCCCTCCTTGTACCACGGAGAGCCTCCATTACAGAATTGAGCCCATAGATTATTTCATCTTTCATGTAAAATCCTCTGCCCTTGCAGTTAACCGGCCACGATCTCTTCAATGATAGCTTGAACGGCCTCTACAGGATTTTGCGCTGCTGAGATGGGACGACCAATTACCAGATAATCGGCACCCGTTTTCACCGCTTCGGCCGGGGTCATGATACGTTTCTGATCGTCAGCGGAAGCAAATGACGGGCGAACTCCGGGGGTGACAATGAGAAAATCTTTGCCGCAGGCCTCGCGGATAAGGGAGACCTCCTGGGGTGAGGCTACTACACCATCAATGCCGGCCTTCTTCGCCAGAGAAGCAAGTCTGACAACCATTTCGGAGACCGGTATATTTATCCCCACCTGCTGCAAGGTCTGCTCATTGGAAGAGGTCAGTATGGTCACGGCCAGAACTTTACCCCGTTCCCCCATGAATTCCTTATCCAGGGCCTCGACCGTTTTGGCCATCATCTCATATCCCCCCAAAGCGTGAAGGTTGAACAGCTTGACCCCCATGCGGGCAGCTTCCAGAGAAGCCATGGCAACTGTATTGGGAATATCATGATATTTCAGGTCAAGGAAAACTTCACCGCCACATTTCTGGATCATTCTTACAACGGCTGGGCCGCAGGCGGTGAATAGCTGTTTCCCCACCTTGAACATTCCCACATGGGGTGCAAGCAGGTTGGCCCATTTCTCCACATCACTAAATTCATTCACATCGAGGGCAAAGATTATCTTGCCCCGAGCTTCATCTCTTGTCATTGGATCC
>CAWAFF010000067.1:0-20606 GCA_963780945.1 uncultured delta proteobacterium
TCCCGATCTACCACGCCGACTGTGAAACCGGCCATGTCGTAATCTTCCTTAGCGTAAAAACCCGGCATTTCGGCAGTTTCACCCCCTATAAGAGCGCAGCCTGCCTGAATACATCCTTCAGAGACCCCTTTTATAATCTCTGCTCCTTTTTTCGGATCAAGCTTTGCCGTGGCCAGATAATCCAAGAAAAACAAGGGCTCAGCTCCTTGAACAATGATATCGTTGACGCACATTGCCACCAGATCTATGCCGATCGTGTCATGACGGTCCGCCAAAAAGGCAATTTTCAGCTTTGTTCCAACGCCATCGGTGCCGGACACCAGCACTGGGTTCTTGTATTTGCCGGAGTTAAGAGAAAACAATCCTCCGAATCCTCCTATGTCAGCAATTACCTCTGGTCTCGAAGTAGCTTTAACAAGAGGCTTTATCATTTCGACAAATGTATTACCGGCATCTATGTCTACGCCGGCGTCTTTGTAAGTGATTCTGGTATCGCTCAAAACAATCCTCCCTTTAAAATAGAACGAAAAACTTAAACCATCGGCAAGCAAATGTCAAATTCAAACTGGTCGCTAAAAAAGTGTTTACAATCGGGCACTCATTGCTTATGATGCCCGTAAATGGACAACCGGCTTGAAGAAATAACAATCTGCCCCATGTCAGAAATTGATCTGGATGATGTTTTAGTCATCGAGAATATTTCTTTTCCCCGACCCTGGACCAGAAATCATTTTCTTTCCGAACTTGATAACTCCCAGTCCTTTCCCATGGTAGCATTGGCTTCTTGCAGAAATGTCATTGGCTACATCTGTCCAATGATTGTTCTGGACGAGGGGCATATTCTAAATGTTGCTGTCCATGGCGACTTCCGCGGCAAGGGCATCGGCAGAATGCTGGTTGAACGCGTCCTGACCGATTGTCTTGAAAAGGGTGCTGAATTTGTCGCCCTGGAAGTCCGCCATTCCAACTTGTCTGCCATAAATCTTTATCGTCAGTTTGGGTTCGTCGAAACTGGTCGCAGAAAGCGTTATTATGAAAACGGCGAGGATGCTCTCTTGATGGAGTATATTTTCAAATCTGGTGAGGTAGACTGCAATGCAGTTTAAATCGATGGTCATATCCAATATGGAAGTCTCTCCCCGTTATTTCAAAATGAGAATGACGGCACCCCCAGCCATTGTCGACGCCACACCCGGACAGTTCCTCATGGTTCGGGTGCGTGACGCTATTGATCCTCTACTTCGCCGCCCATTTGGCATTTTCGATCTTGGTACCCTCGCTTCAGAATATACAGACTGCGGAAGACAAACCTTCGTCGAAATCCTTTACAAGGTGGTCGGGAAGGGGACAGAAATGCTTTCCTCGCTGCATCACGGCGATCATCTGGATATTCTTGCCCCCCTGGGAAAAGGTTTCATTCCAGGGGATATTTCCGGAGAAAAAATTCTTATAGGTGGCGGCGTCGGACTGGCACCCCTCTATTACCTTGCAAAAGAACTGGTGAAAACATCGAAAGTGCGTCTTTTTGCCGGAGGTAGAACCAAAGAAGACATTCTCTGTATAACTGAATTTGAAAGGCTGGGAGTGGAAAGCTATGTTTCAACCGATGACGGCACTCTTGGTGCGAGTGGTCTTGTAACCGAGGTGCTGGAGAAGCACCTCGCTCATGGAAACAATGGGACCCTTTTTGCCTGTGGACCGTTTCCCATGTTGAATGCAGTGGCTAAAATTGCCGCTCGTCATGGCATTGATTGCCAGGTTTCACTGGAAGCATACATGGCCTGTGGTGTGGGCGCCTGTCTTGGCTGTGTAACAAAAGGTAAAAATCATACTGATCAGACACCCGATTTCAAGTGTGTATGCAAGGATGGACCAGTTTTTCAATACCAGGAACTGATGTGGGATTGAATTTTAGTTGTAGTTTACTGAAGGAGATGTAATGTCAAAACCTGATTTAACGGTTGAGATAGCAGGCATAACCATGCGGAATCCTGTGATGACTGCGTCGGGAACATTCGGCTATGGCCAGGAATTTTCCGAATACCTGGATCTAGAGAAAATAGGTGCGATTATTACCAAGGGGCTCTCCCTTCGACCAAAGGCCGGCAATCCGACTCCTCGAATAGTTGAAACTCAAGGAGGGATGCTTAATGCCATCGGTCTGCAGAATGTGGGGATAGATGCCTTCATTACTGACAAACTCCCTTTTCTTCGAACTGTCAAAACTCCGGTCATCGCCAACCTCTACGGCAACAGCCTTGAAGAATACGGACAACTGGCAGAGAAACTGGATAAGCTGCCGGAGGTAGCCGGGGTTGAAATTAATATCTCCTGTCCGAATGTCAAACAGGGAGGTATCGTTTTCGGCACTGACCCAGACTGTGCCCATGAAGTGGTTCGACTTGTCCGCCAATCCACAACAAAACCACTGATTGTCAAGCTTTCGCCGAATGTAACGGATGTTGTTGTCATGGCCGAGGCTTGTGTTAAAGCCGGAGCCGAAGCTCTGTCTCTGATAAATACACTGACTGGAATGGCCATAGATCTGCAAAAACGGCGGCCGGTACTTGCCAATGTAACAGGTGGTCTGTCCGGTCCCGCAATCAAACCGGTTGCACTGAGAATGGTCTGGCAGGTGGCGAAGGCGGTAGACGTTCCCATTATTGGTATCGGTGGTATAATGACGGCAACGGATGCCCTTGAATTTATTTTGGCCGGTGCGTCAGCTATCCAAGTCGGGACCGCTAATTTTCTCGATCCCTCAGCAGCACAAACCATTGCCATTGGTATTGAAGATTATTTGCAACAAAATGGCATTGCTGGCATAAAGGAACTGATAGGAGCATTGAGAACCTGATCTCAGTTGCTCGGCCGGATATTGCTCGAGGCGGAGGTTATTCTCCGCCTTTTTCATTTTAGGAATATTCCAATGACGCGTTGGCAAAAGTCACTTCAATCAAGCATTACCCATCCTGAAGAGCTTATGGAGCGATTCAGACTCGATATAGAACCTCTTTTACAGGTGGTTCAGCGCTATCCCATGAGGATCAGCAGGTATTATTTTGATCTGATTGAAAGACCTGGAGATGCAATGTGGCGGCAGTGCGTGCCGGACCATCGGGAACTGGAGGATGACAGTCAGGGTGAAGACCCTCTCCAGGAAGAATTGCTGAGTCCGGTTCCTGGTTTGATCCATCGATATCCAGATCGGGTTGTCTTGTTAATATCCTCCACCTGTGGCGTTTACTGCCGCTTTTGCATGCGCAAGAGGCAGGTGGGTTGCCAAACCGCTTCAGGTGTAACGGACCGGGAAAATGCCCTAGAGTACATTGCAAGCCATTCGGAAGTCAGGGATGTTATCCTCTCCGGTGGTGATCCTTTGCTGCTTGAGGATGATGCTTTGGAGGAAATACTTTTCCGGCTTCGACAGATTCCCCATGTGGAAATTATCAGGATCGGCACCAGAGTTCCGGTAACGCTACCGGAAAGAATCACCCCGGGGCTATGTCGCATGCTGAAAAAGTTTCATCCGCTCTATATAAATACTCATTTTAATCATCCCAGGGAAATAACAGCTGCTTCAGCAGGGGTCTGTGCAAGGCTCGCCGACGCAGGGATCCCATTGGGAAATCAGACGGTGCTTCTCAGGGGCGTCAACGATGATCCCATGGTGATGAAGCGGCTCATGCAGCTTTTATTGTTGATACGGGTGAAACCATATTATATCCACCAGATGGACCTGGTAAAGGGAACCCGCCATTTCCGGACAAAAGTAGATGAGGGACTGAAAATAATGGAGAGCCTTTGCGGCCATACTTCCGGATTGGCTTCACCCCATTACGTCATAGATTTGGAGGGAGGGAAGGGGAAGGTGCCTCTGCTGCCTGAATATGTGGTACGGAACGAGGATAAGTTGCTTATTAAAAGCTATCGTGGGGAATCAGTGGTGTACAAAGACGTCTAACTAAAACATTACAGCTCTTCAGGCGTAAACGCTACTACTCCGTCAATAGTTGCAATATTGAGAAGCAGCATGATCAGCCTGTCAACCCCCAGCGCAATTCCTGCCGATGGCTTCATCTCGGTTAAGTCGGTGAGAAATTTTTCGGGCAAGGGATACACTGTCTTTCCCAGAGAGCCCCTCAATGCGGCTTCTTTAACAAATCTTTCTCTTTGCTCAATGATGTCGGTCAGTTCTGAAAACCCGTTTGCCAACTCAATTCCACCAACATAAAGTTCAAAGCGCTCCGCTTGGGCAGGATTATCCTTCTTCAGGCGGGCAAGGGCTGCCCGTTCAACCGGGTAGTCATAGAGAAAAGCGGGCCGATCTTGCCCCAAGTGAGGTTCTATTTTGTTAACCATCAGGTCATCGAACAGGTCTTTGGCCAATGCTTCTTCCATAGTCATCACTGTGTAGCGCCGGAAAGCTTCACTAACTGTAACTTTTACCCAAGGTACGTCAACTGCTATGATAAGCCCTCGGTAACAAATGCTGCCACAATTCAAAAATGTATGGGACAAGAAGCGCACTAGAGCTTCACAATCATTCATAAGGTCGTGATAATCAGAATCAACCCTATACCACTCCAGCATGGTGAATTCGGGAAGATGAAGTTTACCTCGCTCACCGCTCCTCCAGCATCGACATATCTGAAAGATGCGCTCGTACCCGGCAGCGAGCATTCTTTTCATGCAAATTTCCGGGGAGGTTTGAAGAAACCATTCCTCTGATGGGATTGCATCGATATATGTTTCAGGAGCGGGAGCAGGAATGCGAAGGGGAGTATCCACTTCCAGATACCCCCCCTCGTTAAAAAATTCTCTGATTTTTTGAAATATGATGCTTCTGCTGCGAAGAGCCTCTTTACGACTTGGCAAAGTCCGGCTTGCCATCTTTATCCCTTTACCCTCGTCGAATATTCACCGGTGCGCGTGTCGATCGTTATAAGTTCTCCCTCTTCAATGAAAGGAGGCACACGCAGCATATATCCTGACTCAACCGTTGCCGGCTTCGAGTCACTGCCTGAGGTATCTCCCTTGGCCCATGGGTCAGTCTGAACAACCCGCAGGTTAACAAAATTAGGGACATCTACACCTATAGCTTTGCCTTTAAAAAGAAGCACCTCTACCGTCAGATTGTCGATGAGGTAATTTTTCGCATCACCAAGTGCAGTTTCATCCACATGTATCTGCTCATAAGATTGATTATCCATGAAGCAATAGTGCTCATCTTCCTTATAGAGGTATTGCATTTTCCGGTCTTCCAGACTGGCTGGTTCAAAAGTTTCACCTGAACGATAAGTGCGGTCGAGGATTGTCCCGTTGATCATGTTGCGCATCTTTGTTCGATAAAGGGCCTGTCCTTTGCCCGGCTTGGCAAAATCAAAGGCAATCACAAGGTAAGGGTCGCCATCAAGGGTTATCTTCAATCCTTTCCTGAGGTCTGCAACTGTGTACATGGTCTGTTTCCTTCTTTATGGTTTTTAGATGCAAATAGAGAACATTGGGAAAAAAGCCAATGCTTGTGCATCAATTAATTGCGGGAAAAAAAAGACGAGGTGGGTTATTTTGCTCGGTATGTTATCCTGCCTCTGGAGAGATCATAAGGCGACAACTCAACCGTTACCTTGTCGCCGGGAAGAATTTTTATGAAATATTTGCGCATTTTACCCGATATATGGGCAAGCACAACATGGTCGTTTTCCAGTTTTACCTTGAACATTGCATTGGGTAATGGTTCAATCACCGTACCTTCAACTTCGATAGCCTCTTCTTTACTCATTACAACTCCTTAAAAACCATTTTTTCAAACATAAATTATAGGTGAAGGAAAAATGAATTGCAACACTTGTTTTTTCTTAAATTCTACAGCAGGCGGCGTCAGGCTTGGTGATAAAAGCCTTTACAAAACAATTAAAAACCATATTATTAGTGACTTATCCAATCAAAAAAGGTGATGTAAATCGTATGCAAAAAATTAAAATTTTCGAGAACGATACCATTAAAGTAACCGCCACGGATAGCTCACGTAGATACTTTGGAGATTTCCATGTGGTTTCTCTGGAGATTGAATGCGAAATGGCTATATTGCCTCTTCACTTTTCAAGTGCATCTGTTTATGAAGAAATTACCTCAGTTGTCGGCGAAAAAATCTCTTTATTTCGAAACTTACGGCAGATGGGTGTCCCTTCAGCTCGAGTTGACCTGGTAAAGGGGGAACTGATTGATAACTTCACCAGAAATTCAATACCTTACTTTATGACAACTACATTCCCTGCCAAGGCCCTTTTATCTGAAATACGTAAGTCTAAAAAGTACAGCAGCATTTCTCCTGCAACTCTTAAGGATCTATGCGCCAGGTAGAGGTTGAAATCGAAAAACTTGCCAATGGTGGCGCTGGCTTTGGACGCTGTGGTGGGAAGGCATTCTTTGTCCCGTTTACATCTCCTGGTGATGTTGCACGAGTTCAAATTGTATCCGAAAAAAGCTCCTATGCAGAGGCCAGACTAATTGAACTGATCCAGTCATCAGCTTATCGGGTCCAGGCACCATGCAGCATTTTTGGCAGTTGTGGTGGATGCAACTTGCAGCACATTGATTACGCAACCCAGTTAAGGGAAAAAAGGCAGATATTCACAGAGCTTTTATGGCGTTCCGCCCGGGTTTCGCCCGAGTGCGTTCAACCCATTATACCAGCCCAAAATGAGTATGGCTACCGCTCCAGGATCCAGTTGAAAGTCAGTTGCACCAGCGGACGACTCAGGTTGGGATTCTTCTTGCCAAAGACCCATGAAGTCATTGATCTGCCCCAAACTTGCGTCATTACCCATGATGACATCAACCAATCGCTTGGCGCGCTCCGCCAGTTTCTTCAAACCTGTCCGGACAAAGAAAAGATATCCCAAGTGGATCTTGCCAGGGGGGATGATGGCGGAATCTGTGCTATCTTTCACTATTGCGGCCGCGGCACTCCATCACAGGCTATTTCAGAATATCTGCTGCAACAGCCCAAAGCAGCAGTTTTTGCAGACCATATTTTTTTACGGCAGCAGGGCAAGACTACTGATATTTTGGACAGCGATGGGAGGCTTTCCTATAAGATACCAGAAAATACCATTCTGGGGTTGCCTGAGCTGACAATTTCGTTTGGTAAAGGTGGTTTTTCGCAGATTAATTACACACAAAACTTGAAGCTAATTTCACTGGTGGCGAAATTCGCCCAGCTAACGGGTAAAGAAAGAGTCTTAGATCTATACTGCGGCAATGGCAATTTTTCTATACCTCTGGCTGCTTTTGCTTCACACGTCACAGGCTTGGAAGAATTTAAACCATCAATTGATGATGCCAAAAAAAATGCTGCTAATAACAGAATTGAAAACATTTCATTTTTTAGCGGTGATGCAGTTGTTCAGGTTAAAAAACTGATTGAAGCCGGTGAAGCTTTTGACATTGTAGTGCTAGATCCTCCAAGGCAAGGTGCTGCTGAAATCGCAAATCTGATTCATGCACTCAAACCACAAAAAATAATTTATGTCTCTTGCGACCCTGCAACCCTTGCCAGAGATTTAGGCATTTTTCGAAAGTATGATTTTGAGGTCTTGCAAAGCCAGGGAGTGGACATGTTTCCACAGACGTATCATCTTGAAAGCGTCACCGTGTTGACAAAAAAATGACAGTTGGAGGTTGTTATGTTCGGCTTTTTCAATAAAGATTATCGTCACCATATGGAGAAGGGTGAAAAATACCTTCAGCAGGGGCGCTATGTGGATGCAAAATACTCATTCAATAATGCCCTTGAAAAAGTCGATAAAACTACCGGTGAAGGTAAGATCTGTGAAGCTAGTTTGTTGGGTAAACTTGTATTCATCAATAACACGTTAGCCGAAATGAATCTCAAAGAAGCTCAGCATTCAATTGACAACGAAGACTTTACAAAAGCCAACGAACATTTGCAGATAGTGCTTGAACTGGCAGAAGACGTAACACTTCGGGAAAAGGCTGAAAAACTCCTTGCTCATCCAGTTGTCCTGAATGATTCCGATGTCTTAAGTAATATTAATGGTGGTTGTTCGGGGTGCAAATCTTCACACGCTGAAGCTTTTGAAAGTTCAGCAACAAGCATTGATGATGACGCACATCTCTCATTGGAAGAGAAATTTGAACTTCTGATAAGTACATTGCCCTATCCTTTGTCGGAGCGATATGCTTCTTTGGGAAAGGAATTTGCATGCAGTTATGTTTCCATACACGATGGGCAAGATGATAAAGCATTAAAGGCACTAGAGCAAATTTTGCAAAAGGCAGAAAATGACATAATTTACTATGAATTAGCATTAATTAATTACAGGCAGGGGGATATAAATTGCTGCGAGCGGTATTTGAAAAAAGCAATAGAATTAAAGCCGGATAATCCGTTATGTTATCTTGCTCTGGTTCAGTTACTAATTGAAAAGGACCATGCAAGTGAGTCTATTCCTTTACTTAACCATATGATAGATTCTAATCTGCTTCCTGGGCAGGCCCACCTGATTCTTGGTGATGTTTATTATTCCCTGGGAGATGAGCAAAAAACGATTGATATTTTATCTAAGGCGCTTGCATTGCCTGGAATGGCTCGCCCGGCAGCCGAAGCATTGGTTCCATTACTGCTCAAGACAGGCAGATCACAGGAAGCTGATTTCTTAAAGAAGCAATATCTGAATAAATGTTGTTAATTATTTCAGTATCTGGTGGAGGCAAGAACTATGAACAAATCAGAACTAATAGAAGCTTTGGCAGCAAAAAAGGGATTATCCTACAAAAAAGCCGAAGAAATCATTAATGCCATCTTCGACTCCATGTCAGAGGCTCTGTTGGCCGCTGATCGTATTGAAATCAGAGGATTTGGCAGCTTCGTAGTCAAGTCTTATGAATCTTACATGGGTAGAAACCCAAAAACAGGAGAGTCTATAGCTGTTAAGCCCAAGAAGCTGCCTTTCTTTAAAGTGGGCAAAGAACTTAAGGAAAAAGTTTCCGGCTGATTAAATAATTTGTTATATTGGAAAAAATAAAGAATGCTGCTGATTAAATGGCGAAAATGATCATTAAATTTTTAAATTTAATAATTTTTATTTTATTATTTGCTTTTACCAGCCAATCTTTTGCTAATCCAACCCAAAATGGCGTCACGGGACTTATTAATGTACCGACAACTGATACCCTGGATTCCGGCAATATTTGTATTGGTGTTTGGGGAAACCTGGGTAAATCTGAAGCCAGTGATTTCATCATCATGCCGGCTACAATTACGATGGGTATCGGCTCTTTCTGGGAACTTTACAGTACCTACCCAAATCTGTTATTCAATGGCCAGGAGGATCGTTCTGGAAGAGGAACAGTGGGCCTCGGCTCTAAGATAAGGTTTTTCGGTAAAAGAAATTCGCCTCTTAAGTTGGCTGCAGATATATTTTTACAGAAACATGTTTCAGAAGATTTGACTGTAGATGGGACCAACGATGTTGGTGGCCGCCTTATTGCGTCTTTGAAGAAGGATGCACTTGGGTTCCATCTTAATGCTGGGTACCTCTCTCAAGCTTCAGGTGATAAGGAGTATATTTACGGTGGAGCAATTGAATATCTTCCCAATTCCAAAACAAAGCTAACTTTTGAAATTACCGGACAAGGCTCTGCGCCGGTAGAAGCTTTGGTCGGTCTCCAATACTACCTTTCACCTCACCTTACGATTAATTTGGCAGCTGGACCGGGAATAACTTCTGGCAGTCCTGACTGGCGCGCAATTATAGGTCTAAGTACTTGTCAGGGGATTGGAAATTATATCAATGTTATACCTACCATTGCATCTGAAGAACAAAAAATAAAAAAGAGTGAAATAATGAAGGCGGTAAAGGTTATCCCAATAAGCTCATTAATCAAAACTGCCTTGCCCATTGCTGCTGTTAGTAAGTTGGAAGTGCCGGTTGATCCTGATCAAGAGGAAATAGTCATAAAACCTTTCGGTAAGATTGTAATACCTGCACAACCCGTTGCCCCTCCTGTCGTTTTGCCTTTAATGACCAGGGAACCCAAGGAGCAAACCAAAGAACAACCAAAAGATATGGTTGCTGAACCTAAACTGACTAAACTTGAAACCGAGGTCCCGGTAGAGCCCAAAAAAGAAGTACCCGCAGAGTTAAATCCTGTCAATGAATCCCCTGACAATGGGGTTTCACCGCTTTACGGCGTTGAAGTCAGGGGCGACAGTCTCGAAATATCAACCGCCAAAGCAGCTCAAACTTCTGCCAAAATGGTGGTATACCGAAAATTCCGTTTTCCTGACATCATGTTTCAATCCGATCAGGCCGATCTCTCTGACGATTTAAAGAAATCCCTTTCGGAAGTGGCTGAACAGGCACGCAACGACAAAAATTGGACCCACATGCGAATCGATGGTCATACGGACAGTTTGGGCTCTAATAGTTATAATATGGATCTTTCCATTAAGCGGGCCATAGCCATAGCAAATTTCCTGATTATAAAAGAAGGGTTAGACCCTGCACGTATTTTTGTAAAGGGTCTAGGCAAATCAAAAGGGTTAGCAGACAATGCCAGTAGCGAAGGGAGACGAACAAACAGGCGCTTCGAGATCCTTTTCCTGGTGCCTAAAAAGTAATAGAGAAGCCTTTGTGCAGGAAAATTTTCTGTCGAATTTTACTTTTCTACTGGCTTGATATACCTATCTGGAATGATATTGTTGATAAGCCGTGCCAGTTATTTACAATTGCATAAATTTCACGCTTGGATTGGAGAGTAGAACCCCATGAAAAATTCGATACTTTCCGCTATTATATGCATCCTTCTCATAGCTGGATGTTCAATGAAGGTTGTACCAGTGCCGGTTGAGTCTGGTATAGTAGATAAAAAACAACAAACACAGACTCTGACTAGAGATAACATAAATATCACAGCCGGCAGCGCCGACACCCAACTCTACACCTATAATCTTGAAGGAAGCGTTTCTGCATTTTCAGTTTTGGTGGATAATCAGAGCAGCAATGAATTATCAGTGAGTCCAGATATGTTGGTGCTGGTGGATGATGAGGGAAACCAGTATGCTCCCCTGACCCCGGACAAAGTAAAAGAAATTATATCCAGGGATTCTTATTACTTGATTCCTTACCCTTATGTTGGTTTTTACTATCTGGAAGATTACGAAAAGTCCTCTTTCTATAATACCTTTAACTCAGAAATACCTTACTTTTACGAAGTTTACCCGCAGGACATCTATACCAAGGCGATAGCAGCAGGAACTGTTATACCCAAAGCAAAGGTGTCAGGGTTGGTCTATTTCAAGATTAACTTAAATGATAAAAAAGGGGTTAAGCTACTTGTTTATAAACCAGGAACCTCTAAATCATCCCCAGCTGACTTCACATTTCCTTTTAAAATCGAATAGTAACGGAGAATTGCTCTAATGCCTCTTTCCTTTTTAATGGAGGCACTAGGCGGTCTTGGCCTCTTCATACTTGGCATGAAGTCCATGTCAGAGGGCCTCCAGAAACTGGCCGGTGAAAAACTCAGGAATACAATTGAGAAAGTCGCCGGTAATCGCTTTACTGCCGCTCTCATGGGAAGCGGCCTGGCATCCTTGCTCCAGTCCGGCAGCACTGCTTCAATTCTAATCATAGGTTTTGTCAATGCTGGCCTCATATCATTCTATCAGGCGCTGGCTGTTCTTCTAGGCACCGGGCTTGGCACTACCCTGGCGATTCAGTTCATAGCCTTTAAAATTTCATTTTTTGCTCTACCGACTATTTTTGTTGGCGTTATCTTGAAATGCTTCGGTAGTAAAAGGCGTTGGGTAAACGCCGGTACCCTGCTGCTCGGCGCGGGACTTGTTTTTTTCGGCCTTAACCTGATGGAAACCGGACTTGCGCCCCTTAAAGACAACACCCTCATTCACGGCATAAGTCAGCATTTTTTGTCCTGGCGTCTACCCGCTGTCCTCCTTGGTGCATTGCTTTCCTTTTTGATTCAATCCAGTAGTGCGGCGATCGGCATTGTCATTGCCGTTGCAAGTAGTGGCCTTCTCGCCTTTGATGCAGCCGTGGCCATGGTTATAGGCGAATCACTCGGTGGCGCCTTAATCGCTGCAATCGCTGCAATAAACGGTACCTTGGCGGCCAAGAGAACTGCATTGGTGTATATAATCATTAATGCTGTTGCCATAGGTCTGGTTTTGCTAATATTTCCAGTGTTTCTCGATCTTATAAAAGCATTTTCCCCGGGAGAAGCAGATCTAACAGTCCAAGAGCTACAAAAACTTGCTCTTTCACCTGCCATTTCCGAAACCAAGCCATTTATTGCCAGACATTTAGCCAATGCCCATACCATTTACAGTTTCCTGATGGTTATGCTTTTTTTACCACTGGTCGGGTTTTTTGCCAGATCAGCGTCGGTTATCCTACCTGACAAGGAGGGAGAAAAGGATATTGACCCGCGTCCGCGATTCCTTGATTTAAGAGTTATCAATACACCGACTATAGCTTTACTGCAGGCAAGAAATGAAATAAAGAGGATGGCAGACGTTGCTGGTTCCATGTTCTTTGAAATGATTGACCAGTTCAACAACTTCAATGTTCGCAGTGTCAGTCGATTAAAACAAAAAGAGGAGTTGCTGGATATATTGCAACGTGACATTTCAAGTTTTCTCATCACCCTTTCCCGGCAGTCGCTTTCAGGAGAGAGTGCGATTGAAGTGCCGACCATGCTGCAAAATATTAATGATTTTGAACATCTTGGCGATCAGGTTGAAGCAGTTATGGAATTCATGAGGAGGAAAAAGGAAGAAAAACTGCATTTTTCAAATACTGCTATGTCCGAAATTAAGACGCTGGCTGCACAGGTTTCCGAGATCGTGACAATAGCAGTGAACTCTCTGGATTCAGAAACATCACAGAATGACAACGCTAATATTGACAATATCATGGCTGATATCAAGAAGACCCAGGAAGTCCTGCATTTCAATCATATCAAAAGGCTGCACAGCGGCAAATGCAGCATCATCGCTGGTTTGCTCTTCGGCGATATCATAAGTTCCTTTGAAAGGATAACGCAGATTTCTTACAATATTATCAGGACAAACAGGGAACTGTTATGACAGAACTCAAAGCAGCTATCGATTTAGGGACCAATACCGCCCGCTTACTAATTGGCACAACAGAAGGTGAATACACAATTAAACCGGTACTTCTAAAACGTCAGATTACAAGGCTTGGGGGTGGTTTTACCCTGAAACACGGCATTTCTGCCGATGCTGAGGTCAGATCGCTTGCCGCACTACGAGATTTTGCCGATGAGATAAGCCGACATGATGTTAAAAAGGTTCATGCTGTTGCCACCAGCGCCGTGCGTGACGCAGCAAATGGAACAAAATTTTGCCAGAGGGTCCTTACTGAGACAGGTATTAACCTTGATGTCATATCTGGTGAGCAAGAGGCTCTTTATACGCTGGCCGGGGTGCTGGCTGGCCTGGATGAAAAGAATCGGCAATTTTTTGTATTCGATGTGGGAGGAGGTAGCACCGAATACACATTTTCCCAAGGTAGTTCCCCCTTATTTACCCGAAGCCTTCCCCTTGGTGTGGTAAGGCTGACGGAAGGCAAGTCAACTCCAGAGGCAATGAATGATAAAATCTACCGCGAGTTACACCTCCTCGGTCAAGAAATGCAGAAGGTCCACGTAGATGTGAGCAAATCAACACTTGTCGGAACTGCCGGTACGGCGACTACCCTGGCAGCTATAAATCTTCAAATGACAGATTACGATTACCGGCGTGTCAATAACCACACTATGAAACTTGCTGATATCGAGAAAATCCACGCAACCCTTCTTCCCCTGTCGCCCCAAGATCGGCTTAACGTAGTCGGAATGGAAAAGGGGAGGGAGGACCTGATAATTGCCGGAATTCTTATTACGATCAATACTATGAAATATTTCGGCTTCGACACGCTCAAGGTCAGTGATTATGGGCAACTGGAAGGTCTGCTGCTGGAGGATTAGGAAGGCAAACTGCCTTCAAGAATATTACCAGGACATAACAATCTCGACTACCTGCACTTTTTGCCAATAGCATCTTACTTCTGAATATTTTTTTCGAATAATACCTCCGTTTAAAGCACCCCATTCAATTAATTAAAGATACCAAAGTGCCCAATTCCATTGTAACTGCGTTTTATAAAGCAGTTGACTAAAAGCGCTTCCTTCTGTATATTTTTGGCTCTTTACGGGGGAGCTATTCCCCCTTATTTTCTTTTACGAAGGTGCTAAATGAAGGAAATTCTTTCCGGCAACGAGGCAATTGCCCGCGGTGCCTTTGAAGCAGGGGTCAAGGTTGCCAGTGCGTACCCCGGTACACCATCCACGGAAATACTCGAAAATATCATCCAGTATAAGGGCATCGACGCTTCTTGGGCGCCAAACGAAAAAGTTGCACTGGAAGTTGGTATCGGCGCCTCTTTCGGCGGTGGGAGAGCCCTGGTCACCATGAAGCATGTTGGGATTAATGTCGCTGCCGATCCTCTGTTCACCTTCTCTTATACCGGTGTCAATGGCGGACTGGTGCTGGTCAGTGCCGATGATCCTGAAATGCACTCATCACAGAATGAGCAGGATAATCGCAACTACGCCAAGTTTGCCAAGGTGCCCATGCTGGAGCCGGCTGATTCCCAGGAATGTAAGGATTTCACCAGGCTCGCCTTCGATATCTCTGAGCAATTTGACACGCCGGTAATGCTGCGCACCACGACCCGCACCTCCCATGGTAAATCCATCGTCACCCTTGAGGAGCCTTTAACAGGTTTGCCGACGCCAAAGCTAATCAGGAACGCAGCCAAGTTCGTCATGCTTCCCGGCAACGCAAAGGTTCGTCATCCCTTTGTCGAAGAGAGGACTCTCAGACTCAAGGATTATGGCAAGACCCTTCCCATCAACCGCATGGAAATGAGGGATACCGCGGTTGGCGTCATCACCTCTGGCGTACCGTACCAGTATGTACGTGATGTATTGCCGGATGCTTCAGTATTGAAGCTGGGCATGGTCTATCCCTTGCCAGATCAGCTGATCCGTGAGTTTGCCGCCAAAGTGGATAAGCTTTATGTGGTCGAGGAACTGGATCCGTTTATAGAAGAACAGGTTAAAGCATTGGGCATAGAGGTCATCGGCAAGGCGATCATACCCATCTGCGGCGAACTGACTCCGGGCATTCTGCGTAAATCATTCGGCTTGCCTGAAGGAGAAAAATTAGCCGTCGAGAAATTGCCTGGCCGTCCTCCCAACATGTGCCCGGGTTGCCCCCATCGCGGCATTTTCTACGCATTAAACCATCTCAAGGCTTACGTCACTGGCGACATCGGCTGCTATACCCTAGGATTCCTGCCGCCGCTCTCAGCTATGGATACCTGTGTCTGTATGGGTGCCAGTATCGGCACTGCCACCGGAATGACCAAGGTCCTTTCGCCCGATGAACAGAAAAAGGTCGTCGCTGTCATCGGTGATTCCACTTTTCTCCATTCCGGAATAACTGCCCTTCTCGACATGGTTTACAACAAGGCTCCCGCAACAGTCATCATTCTTGATAACCGCATTACCGCCATGACCGGCAGGCAGGAGAACCCAGCCTCTGGTTACACGCTGATGGGGGAGGAAACCTTTCAGGTCGACCTGCCAGAACTGGTGAAGACTCTGGGGGTAAGAAACATCAGGATTATTGACCCCCTCAACCTGGCTGAATCCAAGCAGGTACTCCAGGAAGAGATGGAACGGCCTGAGCCTTCAGTTATCATTACCCAAAGGCCCTGCGTGCTGATCAAGAGAGAGGGCGTATTCAAACGCGGCAGCACCTTTGAGGTGGATATTGAGCTTTGTACTGGCTGCAAGGCATGCCTGAAATTGGGCTGTCCGGCCATCGTCTGGCAGTCTGGAGAAGGGAAAAAGGGCAAGGCCACCATCGATCCTCTGCTCTGCACCGGCTGCACTATCTGTGAGCAGGTGTGCAAATTTAATGCAATTGGGGTAAAAAAATGAGCGGCAGCGTTACCAATATACTCATGGTCGGCGTAGGCGGGCAGGGGACTCTTCTCGCCTCTGAAATACTCTCCGAGGTTCTTAAGGAAGCTGGCTTTGACGTGAAAAAAAGTGAGATTCACGGTATGTCACAGCGGGGCGGAAGCGTTGTTTCCCATGTGCGCTTCGGCCAAAAGGTTAACTCCCCCATCATCCCTGAAGGAGAGGCTGACATACTGCTGGGATTCGAGCTCCTGGAATCTTATCGGTACATACCATTGCTGAAGAAAGACTGCAAGCTGGTGGTCAACAATTTAAGAATCAATCCTTCCATTGTTTCAACAGGTGGAGAGCCATATCCCGAAGGCCTGGCAGAAAAGATCATGCAGCAATTCCCCGACGCTGTGCTGCTGGACGGTCTGGATCTTGGCATCGCTGCCGGTAATGCCAAAACAGCCAACACAGTATTAATAGGCGCCCTTTCCAGGAAACTGCAAATCCATGAGAAATTCTGGCTGGCAGCCATTGAAAAGATGGTGCCGGCCAAGGCTGTCGAAATGAACAGGAAGGCATTTTGCCTTGGCAGGGACGCGGCCTGATCACCTTCAGATTCAATCTTTTGAAAGAGGTCTCTTCACATGTTCAACGAAGAATTTGAAACTCTTCCCAGGCCAGCTCTGGAGGCATTGCAGCTGAAGCGCTTGCAGACCATGCTGGAGCGTATCTATTCCAATGTTTCTTTTTACAGAAATGCTATGGATACGGCTGGAATAAAGCCTGACCAGATCACTTCACTGGCGGATCTGCAGCGTCTTCCCTTCACGTACAAGCAGGATATGCGGGAAAGCTATCCCTACGGCCTTTTCGCTGCAAAAATGGAAGATATCGTCCGCATTCATGCCTCTTCCGGTACTACCGGAAAACCGACCGTAGTCGGCTACACCCGGAAAGATATCGATGTCTGGTCCGAATTGATGGCCCGCTCCTTTGTTGCTGCAGGTGTCCACAAGGGGGACATAATTCATAATTCGTACGGTTACGGCCTCTTTACCGGCGGTCTCGGCGCCCATTACGGGGCGGAAAAGCTCGGCGCCTCAGTAATCCCAATGTCCGGGGGCAATACCAAAAAACAAATCATGATCATGAAGGACTTCGGCTCTACCGTTCTTACCTGCACCCCCTCCTATTCTCTTTTCATGGCCGAGGCAGCAGGAGAAGAGGAAATTGATTTCAAGTCGCTTAGTCTAAGAGTTGGTATTTTTGGCGCCGAACCTTGGTCCGATTCCATGCGCAAGGAAATTGAAGCCAAGCTGAACCTTTCGGCCATAGATATATACGGCTTATCCGAGATAATGGGGCCTGGGGTCGCCATAGAATGTCAGCAAGCAAAAGATGGATTGCATATCTGGGAAGACCATTTCATCCCGGAGATCATTGATCCACAAACAGGCCAGGTGCTTCCGCCCGGCACCAAAGGTGAACTGGTTATAACAACTATCACCAAGGAAGGGATTCCGCTTCTCCGTTACAGGACAAGGGACATCACCAGCATTTCCTATGAGCCTTGCATCTGTGGCAGGACACATGCACGGATTGCCAGAATGAGTGGCCGTAGCGATGATATGCTCATTATTCGCGGCGTTAATGTCTTCCCATCCCAGATCGAATCCATTCTGATGGGGGTGGAAGGCGTAGAGCCACACTATGTTCTGATCGTCGACAGAAAGGGTAATCTTGATGTCCTGGAGGTACAGGTGGAAGTTGGAGAAAATATCTTCTCCGACGAAGTGAAACATCTTCAGGCCCTGTCTTTTTCCATTGAGAAACAGATCAAAGACATCCTGGGCATAAGCTGCAAGGTAAGGCTGGTTGAGCCAAAGACCCTTGCCCGCAGTGAAGGCAAAGCCAAGCGAGTTATCGACAACAGGACCATTGGAAACTGACAGACAGGCTTGCAGCTGAAAATCCAATCTATTACAGGAGGTATTGATGCAGGTAGAACAGATCTCCATCTTTATTGAAAACAAATCGGGGCGACTGGCCGAAGTTACTCGCATTTTAGGGGACAATGGCATCAATATCCGTGCCCTATCCCTCGCTGACACCTCCGATTTCGGCATTTTGCGGCTGATTGTCAATGATCCTGGAAAAGCTGGCAGTGTGCTGAAAGAGAGTGGTTTTACAGTCAACAAGACAGAGGTTGTTGCGGTCGAGGTTCCAGATCGTCCCGGTGGATTGTCGGAGATCCTTCAGGCGCTGGATAAGGAAGCAATAAATGTTGAGTACATGTATGCCTTCGTGGAAAGGTGCGGTGAAAATGCCGTAATAATTTTCCGTTTCGATGAGACAGGCAAAGCGATCAGCGCTTTGCTTTCAAATAATTTCACCATTTTGGCAGGCGAGAAACTCTACAGCATGTAATTTATTTGGGAAGGAGTCATTATGGGAAGAATCGTAGCATCATTAATGGCAATGACACTGATTTTTTCGGCAACGGCTGCCTTCGCGGCTTCTATCAGGATAGGAGCTCTGTTTGCCGTTACCGGACCGGCATCATTTCTTGGTGAACCGGAAAAAAATACCCTGGAGATGCTGGTCAAAGAAGCAAATGCCAAAGGCGGGATAAAAGGCACCCAGATCGAGCTGGTGGTTTATGATACCCAAGGGGATGTAACCAAAGCTGTTCAGCTTGCCAACAAATTAATAAAAAATGACAAGGTAACTGCTATTATTGGCCCCAGTACCACCGGCGAGACCATGGCTGTGATCCCCATTGCCGAAAAGGAACAAATTCCTCTCATCTCCTGTGCTGCCGGCATTAAAATAACCGAGCCGGTAAAGAAATGGGTATTCAAGACCCCAGCCAATGACCACGTGGCAGCTGAAAAGATCCTCAATTTTGCAGAAAAACGTCGGCAGAAGAATATCGCGCTTTTGACAGTTTCCGATTCTTTCGGCGCCTCCGGCCGCGAACAATTAAAAATAATGGCCGTCAAAAAAGGTTTCAAGATAGTCGCTGACGAAGTTTATTCCCCGAAAGATACTGACATGACATCGCAGCTGACGAAGATAAAGGCCTCCAAAGCTGATGCTATTATCTGCTGGGGCACCAATCCAGGTCCTGCGGTTATTACCCGAAACATCAAGCAGCTGGGCATTAAAACTCCCCTTTACCAGAGCCATGGTGTGGCGTCGAAAAAGTACATAGAACTCGCCGGTGCGGACGCTGCTGAAGGGGTAGTGCTCCCTGCCGGGAAACTTGCCATTTACGAGCTGCTGAAAAAGAACGATCCACAATACAAGGTACTGAAGGAATACGATCAGTCGTACAAAAAAGCATACAGCCAGGAAGCTTCCACCTTTGGCGGCTATGCCTTTGACGGATTTCTACTCTTGAGCAATGCGCGATTAAAAAAGGGGCGCGACCCCTGAACAGATCAGGAGCGCCATCGAACAAAGCACGAAGATGGTCAGTGCCTCCGGAATTTTTAATATGTCTCCGACAGATCATAACGGTCTGGATCTTTCTGCATTTGAAATGGTGCGCATTGTCAGAGGGTGATTGGACACTGGCGCAGTAACTACAAGGGAGGGAACAATGCTGAATAAATTCTTCGATTTCTTTGCAATTTTCTTGGTCCTGTGGCTGACCACCGGTTCAGTTCATGCTGCAGCTCCCATCAAAATAGGCGGCTTGTTTTCTGTTACCGGTCCGGCATCATTTCTCGGTGAACCTGAACGAAATACTGCCCAGATGGTTGTGGATGAGATCAATAAGGCAGGGGGCATCAAGGGTCGCACAACTGCAGCTTATTGCCTACGATACTCAGGGAGACGCAACCAAGGCAGTTCAGGCTGCTACGAGGTTGATCAAGGAAGACAAGGTTGTGGCTATCATCGGCCCCAGCACCACCGGCGACACCATGGCGGTGATACCCCTTGTTGAAAAGGCCCAGATTCCTCTATTGCCTGTGCTGCAGGACTTAAGATTACCGAGCCGGTAAAACAATGGGTGTTCAAGACCGCCCAAAACGATTCGCTGGCTGTCGCAAGATTTTCGAGAACCTGAAAAAACTAAAAATCAGTAAAGTGGCAATTCTTACGGTTTCTGATTCCTTCGGTTCTTCGGGACGGGAGCAACTGAAGGCCCAGGCGCCTAAATACGGCATTCAGATCGTTTCCGATGACACCTATGGTCCCAAAGATACCGACATGACCTCCCAATTAACCAAAATACGGGGCAGCGGCGCCCAGACCATGATCTGCTGGGGAACTAATCCAGGCCCTGCAGTTATTGCCAGGAATGCAACACAACTTGGACTCAAGCTTCCCATTTACATGAGTCATGGTGTTTCTTCCAAGAAATTTATCGACCTTGCCGGAGACGCTCAGAAGGGATAATAATCTCCCTTCCGGGCCGAGTGCTGGTTGCTGATATGCTGCCGAACTCTGACGCCAGAAGAAATCCCTGCTCTCATTCGTCCATGACTACCAAAAGCATTACAACGCAGAAGGTGATCATTTCGGTGGCCATGCCTGGGATGCAGTCATGCTGCTAAAAGGCGCCA
>CAWAFF010000068.1:0-83220 GCA_963780945.1 uncultured delta proteobacterium
GACCCTTCAATTTCTGCAAAGCGAGCCGATACAGTCTCATACGCGCGCCTCGCAGTTCACTGGCGGCACCGGCAACGTCAATGGAGATCTCGCCTTCCTTTACCGACCCATGCTTTTTCATAGCTTCCGCTGCTATCTGCGCAAGAATCTCTTCATCCTCAGACAGTGCAACAGCCGTGGTAACAAGCCGGGCAGTTATGGACGGATTATAGTTGCGGAGAAAAGGAATGAGTTCGTGGCGAATGCGATTGCGGAGAAATTTGAGGTCGGCATTACTGCTATCCGTCCTGAAGGATAGCTTTTTTTTATGCAGATAGGATTCGATTTCGCCGCGGGTAACTGCGAGGAGAGGACGAACGAAAAGGCTGGCAGTTTTTGCCGTCATGGCGCGCAACCCGCTACCGCCTGATCCCCGGAGCAGTCTCATCAGTACCGTTTCCGCCTGATCGTCGGCGTGATGGGCTATTGCCACAGATTGGGCTTTGCAACTGGCGGCAATTTCGGCCAAGAAATGATAGCGTGCATTTCTACCTGCTTCTTCCAGGGAAACCTTATCCTGCCTGCTCAGTTGCAGTACATCCACAGCCAGCGTAACAAATGAAACCTGGTAGTGACCGGCTAGCTCGCGAACAAAGGCCTCATCTGCATCGGATTCCTCGCCACGAAGACAATGATTGAGGTGCGCTACAACAAGGCGTAACTTAAGTGATTTAAGACTGGCCAGCAGATCCAGCAAAGCGACAGAATCAGCCCCGCCTGAAACAGCGACAATAACGGTATCACCAGGGGAGAAAAGCTTGTGCTCCCTTATAAAACTGGTAACCTTTTTCCACATGACCGACCACTCTCCGCAAAAACTCAACACTGCAGCCATTCTCGACACTAAGGATACAAAAAAACCCCTCGCGAGAGGGGTTAAATGGTGGCGGTGCAGGGACTTGAACCCCGGACATCACGGATATGAGCCGTGTGCTCTAACCAGCTGAGCTACGCCGCCAAAGGATTGTGCTTTATGTAAAAACCCCCTCGGAGACCCAAAGAGGCATGCTTGGTTAACTTCAATGCAGTTATCTCAAGAGATCTTGATTTTTAAACTATAGCCCCGAAGTTGTCAAGAAAAATATTAGAAACTGCAGCACGCTTTGAAAATGGCACGCCGTTGCCATATTTCTTTTAAAAGAAGAATACGGGGCTTTTCTTGGCTAAAAATATATGCTAGAATGGGAAGCCTGATTTTCATGATGAACTGAAAAGGAGCTTGATTCATGGCAAATAACAGGAGCAACGACAATTCTGCTATGTTGGCTTTTCTAACCGGTGCCGTCATTGCTGCCGGCGTAACACTTCTTCTGACGCCAAAAACTGGAAAAGAAGTCAGGGAAAGACTCGGTGAGGCTAAAGACGATGCTTTGGACAGGCTGAAATGTTGCGCCAAGGAAGCAAAATTCAGAATAACCCCGAAAACCAAAGGCGATGCCCTGCAGTACGATGGCGGCGATGCCTGGATCTAAACCCTAAATATGGAAAAGGACTCCTTCCACCAGGAGTCCTTCCGTTTAACCTGCGCTTGTATTGGCAAGTTCTGCTGCGCCGGCTCTCATGCCTTTTTGCATAACAACCTTTCCCTTTGCATACCAATCCTATACTGAAGCCTTCAGCCCTCCCTCAAGCGTTGGATAGAGCAACTTCACGCCGAGTTTTTCAAGCATTCTTCCATTGTCCATGCGTCTGGTTTCCGAGATATACGAAAGCATCAGCGGGCTCATCACCTGATGCGCCTCCTCCAGAGAAACCTGTCGCGGTCTCGGATAGCCGAGCAGATCGGCAACGGCATTGAAGTACTGGGTCATGGTACCCATCTGTCCGTCACTCACATTGAAAATATCACCATTTTCCCCCTTATCGGCAGCAGCAACACATACCCGGGCAAGATCGACCGCATGAATACGATTGGTGGGCGGCGATAAGCGTTCTTCCAGAAGCGGCTGACCACCTGCGAGCTGGCTGACAGGCAGTCGACCGGGACCGTAAATGCCCGTCACCCGCAGAATAATGACGTCAACTTTACGTTCGCTCCCCCACCGAGTGAGAACGGTCTCGGCATCCAGACGCCTTTTTGCCCTTGCCGTCTGTGGGTTCGGGACAGTATCTTCAGTGACAACAACATCGCCACAGTCGCCGTAAACCCCACTGGTACTCATGTAGATTATTCGGCGGGGCTCTTTGCCCTTCTCTATGGCTGCGCAAAAGCTGGCCATTCTGGTGTCCTGATTGCCCCCTCCCGGCGGGGGGGCCAGATAATACACGAGGGCATCCTTTAGCCTCAAAGTCGCCAGTGATAATGGATCATCCAGGTCCCCGAGAAGCGGAGAGATACCTAACGGCTCCAACAGGGAGACCTTTGCTTCCGATCGTATCAGTGCGCTGACTAAAGCCCCCCTTTCCCTGAAAATTCCAGCGACCCGTTTCCCAATATCGCCACAGCCGATTATTACCACGTGTTCCACATGTGTCTCCTTCTTCTTGTCTGGCCCCCTGAATTTTTATCAGAATCCACCAGACCTTTCCAGCAAAAAGCCTTCTTCTTCGATAAACCATAGCGGAATTTTTTGTTATACTTTTAGAAAAAATAAGGAAAACCCAATGAGACTTAATTTTATGGTAATGTTGGCCTTTTGCCTTCCAATCATCTGTTCATCCTCTGTATCAGGTTCATTGGGGGAACAACCTGCTCTTGTGGAAAAAATCCCCATGGATTTTAATGGACCGCAAGAATGGATGCAGAAAGGGCTCGAACTGAATGGCGAAGGCCGTTATGATGAAGCTGCCGAGGCCTTCAGAAAGGTAATCGCTGTTACCCCGGCAGATGCTGTTGCCTGGTTCAGCCTCGGCACAGCAATGGCTTTTGGCGGCAAATATGAGGAGGCATCCGGTTTGCTCAAACAAGCAGTGCGGCTTGATCCTGACCTGCTGCCCGCCTACAATAACCTGGGCGCTGTTTACGGCAGGCTCGGAAAATTCGAGGATGCCCTTGAGGCCTATTGTCAGGTGCTCCGTCTGCAACCGGGTGATGCCAACGCCCGTTACAATAGAGGCATTGTTTTAGCCGGGCTGGGAGACCGGGACTCTGCACTCCAGGATTACGAACTGCTGCTTGCCCTCGACAGGGAACTTGCGGCGAAACTCTTGGATTTCATGGGCCAATAGCTATCAGTTATTGCAGGTAGGGATCTGAGCCTTTTCCAACGGTATTGGTGGATATATCTTTCAGAGGCGCTCTGTCTTTGACGGCAAAAACATCAATCCCTGCTTTTCCTTCCAGAGGACAAACATTCTCACAGATGCCGCAACCATTGCACAATTCATCTACCACGTATGGCTTTTGCAACCGTATTTTCCTGCCGTTAAAATCCGTCTCTTCCACTATTTCCGACCGAATCGCCTTTTGCGGTATCGGGGCAGTGCTCCTCGCAGACAATACAATTGGTCTTGCGGGCAAAGGGAAGACAGTGGTTTTTGTCAAATACCGCCTTGCCTATTACTTCCCGCTTTTTCTCTGCTTCAGCCAGATTGGGAATGGCGGCGGTAGGACAGACCTGGCCACAGAGAGTGCAGTTGTATTCGCAGTAGCCCAATCGAGGAATGACAACCGGGGTGAATAATGCTTCTGCCCCTGCCTGCATGACAGCCGGATAAAGAGCGCCTCTCAGGCAGACTTTCATGCACTCGCCGCAGCGAACGCACTTTTTGAGAAATTCGGTTTCGTCCCTCACACCTGGTGGTCGCAGGACCCTTGCCTGGGCCTCCGGTTGGTGAAAGCGGAAAAAACCCACCAGGAAAAACCCGGATAGGAGACCTCCAAGCAGGACCCGCCTTTCAGGCAGATAAGGCTGGCCATCCCTGGCAGGAAATTGAAAAGCGAATTTCACTCGCTTGAAACGGCAGGAGCGCAGGCAGTCCATGCAAAGAATACAAGAATCCTGTTGCAGGATTTCCTGATCAAAGGAGGTTGGACAAACGGTGCCGCAGGCCTTGCAGTCGGAACAGAGATTTACAGGCACCCGTCTGAGGGGTGAGAAACGGGCGATCATGCCCAGCAGGGTTCCCAGTGGACAAAGGTTCCTGCACCAATTGCGTCTTTCATAGCGTTCAAGAAAGATGATGGCCAGGAATAAAAGGGTGGAAAATAGTGCCAGGGGGTAGAACGTTTCCCGGAAGGGAAGCAGGTTGTCCCGCACCAGATTGTACGCCGGCGCAAGGTAATCACGCCGGTCTCCGGCAATGATATAAAGCTCGGTCCACCCCTGCCGGACTCCATCACCCAAAAGGGGATAGAGGAAAAAGGTCAGCGCCCTTAACAGAATGGCGATCGGATCAAGAACCCCTGCCAGATTGAGGTTGAACAGGGAGAGAGAAAGCAGGGGCAAAAGCAGCCAGTACTTGAGGTTGCCTTTGAGAAATTTGAGGGGCGCGGTCTTTTTGATCATGTGGGTGACAAGATCGAGAATCGTGCCCAAGGGGCAGATCCAGCCGCAGAAAAAGCGGCCGAGGGCCAGGGTGAAGATAACCACCAGCAGCGCCGGCAGCAGCAGCCAGGTAAACTCTTTGACAGCTGCCAGATAAGTGACCAGCACCAGGGGGTCGGCACGAAAATAGCTATTTACAGCTGCAGATATGGTGTCGCTGCCGCGGTATTCCGTCTGGACGAAAAGGACCAGGAAGAGAAGGAGAAATAACAGTTGGCTCAATCGAGCGGTATTCAGCTTTTTCATACTTTGACAATCTTCACCTTTTTTAGATTGATTTCACCGAGGCCCCTCTTGTTTGCCGCCACAGTAACAGCAATGTCCTCTGGTTTCAGGCCGAAGAGAGTGGTCGCATAAGCATCGGCGGCAACTATATCAGTGGAAGCAATGACCTTGTTCAGGATTTTCACATCCTTCAGGTCTCCCCCCTGGGGTCCGTGGGCGGTTAGCACCCGGGTTGCATCAACCACTACCAGATGGCTCTTCAGGACTTTGTTCACGTCTGCCAGGGCCAGGTCGATATTCTTGTGTATACTGCCCCGGTTCCCACCCATGACTCCCATGACATTTTTCAACCCCAAAGTCAGCTTGGTCAGGCCATGATGTTTGGCCACCGGAACATTAATGAACACATCAGCCTTTAGTACTTCGTCATACAGCTCCCATTCACTCAGCGCCTCCCCTTTGAGGGACACCTTGCGATAACGATCCTTCTCCATATATTTCATCTCGACCTTCTGCATCCCCTTCAAGGCATCCGAAATGCCACTATTGGCATAGCAGCGCCGTTCATCATTGCAGGTACGATCAAAGACCTTTACCTTTCTGGCTCCGGCAGCCAAGGCCTCCTCCACAACTGCCCTGACTACGATCGGATTTGTGTTGGCCGCCTGTGCCGGATTCCGGTCCCAGCCGATATTGGGCTTTACCACGACCACATCGCCGCTTTTGACAAATCGCTTCATCCCTCCCAAGGCAGCAATGGCATTCCTTGTCACCTGAGCGTAGTCCTTACCTTCGGCAACGGCCACCACCGGTCCTCCCGCAGCCCATAAATCCTTTAGCAGCCAGTGGTAAAAAACAGCTGACAAACCCATGAACCTGAGAAAGACCCTCCTTTGCATACTTTGCCCTCCTAAGCTTTATTAAACAAACCGAAAAAGCAACTATACCCTTCGATTTATGACTGTCAACAGACCTGTTGCCGCGCCAATGACACGGTTCAACACCTGTGTTATAGTCTGAATCAGAAAGGGGAAAACAAATGCGCTATTCACCTCTCATAACAGATCTCTATGAACTTACCATGCTTGCCGGCTACCTGGAAGAAGAGATGCACCAAACGCCGGCGGTATTCGACCTCTTCTATCGCCACAACCCGTTCAAGGGGGGGTACGCAGTTTTTGCCGGGCTTGATACCGCCCTCTCCTATCTGGAAAATCTGTCATTCAATGACGAGGAAATTTCTTACCTCACCGGACTGGGTCTCTTTCAACCGCGCTTTCTTGAGTTTCTTCGCGACTTCCGCTTCAGGGGCCGAGTTACGGCCCCTGCTGAAGGATCGGTGGTCTTTGCCAACGAACCGCTCATAACCGTGGAAGGCACCCTGGCCGAAGCCCAGTTCGTGGAAACAGCACTGCTCAATATTATTAATTTCCAGACCCTGATTGCCACCAAGGCAGCCCGCATCACTCATGCTGCTGGAGAGGCCAAAGTGATAGAATTTGGATTGCGCCGTGCACATGGCCCTGATGGAGGTTCGAGTGTTGCCAGGGCGGCCTATATCGGCGGGGCGCGCAGCACCAGTAATGTAATGGCCGGCATGAATTATGGCATTCCGGTCAAAGGTACCCACGCCCATAGCTGGATCATGGCCTTTCCTGACGAACTTTCCTCCTTCCGCGCCTATGCCCGGGTTTTCCCCGACAGCTGCATTTTCCTGGTCGACACCTATGACACCTTGAAGAGCGGCATGGCCAATGCTATCACTGTTGCCGCTGAGCTGCGCGAAAAAGGACATGAGCTGGTCGGGGTGCGCATCGACTCGGGGGATTTGGCCTACTTGAGCAGGCAGGCCCGACGCATGCTCGATGAAGCTGGTTTCAGCGGCGCAAAGATTGTCGCTTCCAACGAAATCGATGAGTATGTTATTGAGTCCATCCTTACCGAAGGGGGAAAGGTCGATATTTACGGAGTCGGCACAAAACTGGCGACCGGCATGGGCGAAGGGGGGGGTGCCCTTGGAGGAGTTTATAAGCTGGTGAGGATCGGCAGCGAGCCCAAGTTGAAAGTGACCAGCGATATTGCCAAGGCGACCCTGCCCGACCTTAAGAAACTCTGGCGGGTTGTGGCTCCCGACGGGTCCTTTGCCATGGATATCATTGCCCTGGCAGACGAGAAGGTGGAAAAGGGTCAGCAAGTCTACAACCCGGTCAATCCCCTTCAGCATGTGCAAATCCCGGCGGATGTGCATTTGACAGAAGTGCGCACGGTGGTCATGGAAGGGGGCAAACGGATCGGGGACAGAATAGGCCTCGATAAGTTGGCTGACCTTTGCCAACAACAGCTCAAATGCCTCCCCCAGGGATGCCTGCGCTTTGTCAACCCCCACATCTACAAGGTTTCCATCAGCGGCGGACTGCAGGATCTGCGTCTGAGACTGATGGAGAAGCTGCAGGCCGGAAGCTAGCGGTTTGAACAAGTTGGGCTCGCCGGCAGGCATTTATAGGTTTTGTGAAAGGATCTCCATTGACGGCTGGACTGATTCCTGCTCTTGCTTCCCATCCAGAATTGCCGCATTGACCAATGCCACCGGGTTCTCTTGAGCAGCACCGGCACATTTCAGGTAATCGATTTTCGCATTGGAAATTTTCGGCAGGGCATCTACAAACTTGATTTCACTGGGCAACTTGTACCTCGGCAACTGCTTCAAACATCGATTCAATAACTCCTGTTCGGTACAGGTCTTTTCCACGGGTGTAGCTACTGCTATCAGCCGCTGCCCCAATAATCGATCCGGCACCCCGACAACCGCCACCTCGACTAGAAGCCCGGTCCCCATCAATATCTCCTCTATTTCGCGGGGATTGATACGGTGCCCACCTACCTTGAGCAGATTATCCTTTCTACCGACAACGAAATAGTATCCATCATGGTCCCTGTAACCTAAATCCCCGGTATGGTACCCATTCCTGTCAAGGACGTTTGCCGAATGAACCGAATCCTTCCAATATCCCTGCATGATATTGGGACCTGCCGCAACCAATTCTCCTGTCTCCCCAACAGCAACGTCCCGGCCTTGTTCATCAAGGACGCGCAAGGTGACACCGGCAATAGGTCTGCCTATGGAATCAATCCGTGCTTTCAGTGATTCATGCTCCAGTATGGTAAGTCGTGCCGAGGCCTCAGTTGCACCATACATTACGTACAGACTGGTGTGGTCGGGGAGAACCCGCAGCAGTTCCTCTTTTATCTGTCTCGACATGTGTCCACCCGCCTGTGAGCAATAGCGCAGGCTTTCAAGTCTATCTCGATACTTAAGAAGTGGAGAGCGCTGAAGCAGGTAGGCGTAGTTTGACGGTACCCCGGAAAAGCCAGTTACCTGCTCCCTTACCATTTGTTCAATCATCTGACCGGTGAAAGCGAATCTGTTGTTGACCACCACCGTACCGCCAGCGGCAAAATGCGTGTTTACCAGCGACTTTCCCATCACATAATGAAAAGGAAGCACACTCATCTGGATATCCGATTCGGTAATTTCCAATGCCTGGATGATGGCATGGGTGTTGGAGACGCAATTCAGGTGCGAAAGCATGACTCCTTTTGGCAAGCCTGTGGAACCGGAAGTATATATGATGCTGGCCAGGTCCGATGGCTCGACAGTTACGACGGGATTTTCGGCCATGACATTGCCGATGACTTCTTCCCAGGCAGTAATGGCAAAGGGGACATGGCCGGTTCTTTGCGCAGGGTCTTGTATTATAAGCTCTTTCAGATCCCATTCTGCCAGTTCTGCAGCCAGTCCGAGAAATACCTGCTCATGTTTTGCGGCCGTAGCAATTACTCCAGGCCTCAATTCCTTGAGCAGCAGTGTAAGGCGGCTTGGGTGCATATCGGTGCTGAGAGGAACGGCAACTGCCCCAGCCTTGAGGGTGCCAAAATAGCTGATCAAATATTGAAGGCCGCTCTCAAAAAAAATAACGACCCTGTCTCCCTTCCCTATGCCACCGGCCATGAGATGCCCTGCAAACTGGTTTGCCCAGTTGTTGATCTGGAAATAGTTTGCTCTGACATCATCATGAATGAAAGCCGTCTTGACAGGCCTGACAACTGCGTTAGTCTCAAGAAAATGGTTGATGAGTGTCTGTGACTTGAACATGATACCCCCAGCATTAAGATTGTATGCCATCCTGCATCAGGCACCCGCTTAATTTATAATCTCTAACAAAGATAATAATAGCAGCACTTTGCTTCCTTTCAAACATGGCGGCGGTTATTTTTATGGAACTCTATGATCCAGCAGGAATAGAAAGGAGCACCTATGGCAGACAGAAAGTCCTCGGCACTTTTAATTGTGGATGTTCAGAATGATTTCTGCCCCGGTGGAGCACTGCCTGTTGCGGGAGGAGACCGCATTGTGCCGAACCTTAACCGGTACAGCGAGCTCTTTGCCGGCAAGGGCCTGCCGATCTTTTTCTCCAGGGACTGGCACCCACCCGAGACCAGCCATTTCATAACGTCAGGCGGAATTTGGCCCGCCCACTGCGTGATGGGAAGCAAGGGAGCAGAGTTTCATCCGGCACTTCATGTACCGGATTCTGCAATCATTATCTCCAAGGGGATGGATCCGGCACGGGACGATTATTCTGCCCTTGTTGGAATAGATGAAGCCGGCAGGCCATTGCCTACCCTTTTAAAAAGCCTGGGCGTCGCCCGGATTTTTATCGGAGGCCTGGCAACCGATTACTGCGTCAAAGAGTCGACCCAGGATGCGTTAAGGCAAGGGTATGAGGTAACCATCCTGGAAGATGCTGTCATGGGGGTCAACCTTAAGCTGGGGGATGTGGAAGCTGCCATGGCAGAAATGAAAGCAGCCGGCGCAGACCTGGCTACCCTGAAAACACTAAAGACACTCTGATTTGACCAAATCCATTTCCATCCCGGCGGTTTCGTTGACATTTATTCACAAAGGGACTACAGTACCGAAGTTTCAAACCATCCGCGAGCATAGGAAAGAGGATCATGATCAAGACCAATAACCTGAAAATCAAGAGCATCACCCCCATCATTGCCCCCACCGACCTGCGACAAGTGTTTCCCCTTTCCGTGGAGGCAAGCGAGTTCGTCAGCGCCAGCAGGGAAAGCATCAAGAATATTCTCAATGGCAAGGACCCGCGCTTGATGGTGGTTGTCGGCCCCTGCTCAATTCACGATACCAGTGGCGCCCTCGGAGTATGCGGCAAAGCTGGCCAAACTTTCCGTGGAAGTTTCCGACCAGTTGCTGCTCATCATGCGCGTTTATTTTGAGAAGCCACGCACCACTGTGGGCTGGAAGGGGCTGATCAACGATCCGGACATGAACGGCACCCACCTCATTTCCAAGGGGCTTGGCACCGCCAGAAGGCTCTTGAGCGAGATCACGAACATGAGGATTCCCATCGCCACCGAAATGCTCGATCCAATTACCCCTGAATACCTCGCCGATCAACTTTCCTGGGGTGCAATCGGAGCCCGCACCACTGAATCCCAAACCCATAGAGAACTGGCCAGCGGGCTTTCCTTCCCCATCGGCTTCAAAAATGGAACGGATGGCAACCTGCAGATCGCCATCGACGCCATGATCGCCGCACGCCATTCCCACAGCTTCCTCGGCATCAATCGCGACGGGCTGACCTCCATCGTCCAGACCACCGGTAATCCCGATGTACACATGGTCCTGCGCGGCGGCAAAAAACCCAACTATTCGCCCGAGGACATCCTCAACACCGAGGAAAAACTGAAGGCTGCCGGGCTGTGCCCAACCATCATGGTCGATTGCAGCCATGGCAACTCGGAGAAGAACCATGAAAAGCAACCTCTGGTACTGGAAAACATCGTCCAGCAGATTGCTGCCGGTAATACCTCCATTTCCGGAGTCATGATCGAAAGTTATCTGGAAGGGGGAAACCAGCCCATGCCGAAGGACTTGTCCCAGCTCAAATATGGCGTTTCCATCACCGACAAATGCATCGACTGGAAAACCACCGAAACCATCCTGCGCAAGGCCCACGCCAGTCTCAAAGCCTGCGGCGGCAGAAAAACGACTTAATGCTTCAATCGACGCATTGAAAAAAGGCCCCGATGGAATCTCCACCGGGGCCTTTCAGATTGCTGACAAAGTAATTAGGCTGATCAAAAACCTTCAGGTGCAAGGCGCCTGAGACATGAGGAATGAGGCGTACCTCCCCCCTTCATCTTCCCCCCATAAAGGGGGGAAGCAAGGGATGCTCTCTCCCTTTATGGGAGAGAGATAGAGAGAGGGCCGTACGCCGCAGTGACGAATGGTTCGGGCAACGCCGCAGATGAGGGTTTTTCATCAGACTCAGGCACAGCAACCACGGTTGCATTTGACGGTGCGCATATGAATGGCACGGATAAAGGTGGCGTCAATGGCGGCCTTCATCTCCGTTGTCACCTCCGGCGGCATTGCCGAATCCAGGGAAAGAATGACCATCGCTTCCCCCTTCTTCTCGCGCCGACCCACGTTCATGGAGGCGATATTGATGCCGTGGGTGCCCATGATAGTGCCTATCTGGCCGATCATGCCTGGGCGGTCGGTATAGTTGATAAGCAGCATGTGCTCATCGGGGGCAAACTCCATGGCATAATCCCGCAGACGTACTATTCGCGGCGCTCCTTCGAAAAGGGTGCCGGAAACCGTACGGCGTTTCCCCCCTTCCCCTTCAATGACCATGGTGATCAGATTGGAGAAGGCGCCGGCCTGAGTCGACTTAATCTCCTCGACGACAATCCCCATCTGCTCGGCGACCAGGCTGGCATTGACCAGATTCACGTCCTGATCGACCCTACGGTTGAGCAGCGCCGAGAGGCCGCAGACACTGAGCGGAGAACAGTCGTAATGGGCAATATTTCCTGAATAACTGAAGGTAACCTTGGCGATATTGGCGTCCACCAGCTGGATGCCAAAGTCGGAGAGCACGCTCATCAGGTTGAGGAAAGGCCGCATCTGGTCCATGAGCGCCATGTCGAAGCGGGGGATGTTGACCGCGTTCTCCAGGGGCTGTTCATCCAGATAATTGAGAATTTCTTTTGAAACATCCACCGCCACGTTAACCTGGGCCTCAACCGTATTAGCCCCTAAATGAGGGGTCACCACCAGTCGTTCCTGGGAAATCAATTCTTTCAGGATTTCGCTCTTCGGCGGCTCTTCGCTCCACACATCCATGGCCGCGCCCGAAACCTTGCCGCTTTTCAGGACGTTGAGCAGTGCTCCTTCATTGATGATCCCGCCCCGGGCAGCGTTGATCAGTATGACGCCGTGCTTCATCATGGAAAGCTCTCGCTCGCCGATCATATTGCGGGTCTCGTCGTTCAAAGGGGTGTGGAGGGTGATGATGTCGCAGTTTTTATAAATTTCATCGTGGGAAACCAGCTTCACCCCCAGATCATGGGCGCGTTTGGCGGCAATATATGGGTCGCAGGCCAGCACCTCGCATTCAAAAGCCTTGAGCCTGGTGGCAACCCGGCCCCCGACCTTGCCTAGACCGATAACACCGGCGGTTTTACCTTTCAGTTCAACACCGGTAAAAGGGGCTCGCTTCCATTCGCCGTTTTTAAGACTGGCATTGGCCTTGGTGATATTACGGCAGAAAGCCAGCAGCAGGGCCATGGCATGTTCAGCAGCACTGTTGGTATTGCCGAATGGTGCATTGACGACGATAACCCCCTTGGAGCTGGCGTAATCCACATCAACATTATCAATGCCGACCCCTGCCCTGGCCACCATTTTCAGTTTCTTGCCGGCGTCCAGCACCTCCTTGTCGACGGTGGTCCCGCTTCTGGTGATGATTACCTCGTAGTCACCAATCAGTTCCAGCAACTCCTCTTTCTTCAAGCCAAGACGGATATCAAGTTCAACCCGTGGGTCCTTCTTCAGCAGTTCAAGCCCTTCCTGTGCCACCTCATCGGTTACGATTACTTTCATTGCCAGTTCCTTCCTTTTTTTAAATCAGCCATCCAGCATTTCTCGCTATACTAACCTCGAACTTAGAACTTCGAACCGAACTTAAAACTTCCAACCCTGGTTTTCAACACCCTTGGCCCGCTGAATAAACTGCCGCACCTTTTCCGGATCCTTGACCCCAGGGCTAGCTTCCACACCGCTTGAAACATCAACGCCATATGGAAGGACATGTTGAATCGCTTCAGCAACGTTGTCAGGGGTAAGCCCGCCAGCCAGAATGATCGGTCCGAATTTCTTCGCCACCAGTGCCGTATCCCAATTGAAGGTTACACCGGTTCCACCAAAAGCCTTCGGTGAATAAGCGTCGAGAAGATAGCCGGCAACATCGTATTCGTCCATGTGGTCAAGACTGGTAATATCCTTGATACGAAAAGCTTTGAGGACACGCCTGTTTACCCCGGCACAAAATTGCTGTGATTCGTCGCCATGAAGCTGAACAAGGTCCAATCGGCAGCGATCAGCCGTGGCATTGATAAAGTCGAGGCTGGAAAGCACAAAAAGGCCTACCACCTGGATGAAAGGGGGCAGGACTCTGATTATTTCTGCTGCCCGAGCCGGCTCCAGATTACGTGGCGATTTCTCATAAAAGACGAAACCAAGTGCGTCGGCACCAGCTTCAACAGCGATTATGGCATCTTCAACAGTGGTTATACCGCAGATTTTAACCTTTGTCATTTGTGTATACCCCAAGGAGAGAGCAGACTGATCTTGAGAGGTTTCCATTGAATCACTTATTCCGCGTTCGGCCTCCCAGGTGAACACTAATTACCCAGAAGCTCCTGCAGCTTTAGACCAATATCCGGCTCACGCATCAATGACTCGCCGATGAGAAAAGCACCTGCGCCGGCCTGCTGGAGACGGATGATATCGTCCCTGTTGTTGATGCCGCTTTCGGTAACTATCAGCCGATCTGCAGGTATCATCCGGGCCAGCCTCTCAGTGGTGGCGAGATCACAGACGAAGGTCCGCAGGTTGCGGTTGTTAATACCAATCAGCGTACAGTCTGTGGCCAGTCCCGATTCCAGTTCCTTTTCGTCATGGACCTCAAGCAACACGTCCAGATACAGCTCCCTGGCCAGTGCCTGAAAATCACGTAACTGGTGGAGATCGAGCATGGCTGCGATAAGAAGAATCGCATCCGCACCTGCAGCCCGTGCCTCATAAATCTGGTAGGGGTCAAGGATGAAATCCTTGCGCAAAAGCGGAAGCTTTACCTGCTCGCGGATGAGGGCCAGGTAGCTGAGGTGACCAAGAAAGAAGTGTTCATCGGTAAGCACCGACAGGCAGGTGGCGCCGTTGTTCTCGTACCCTGCAGCAATTTCCACCGCATCGAAGTCGGCCCGGATCAGCCCCTTTGACGGAGAGCCTTTCTTGACTTCGGCGATGATGGGGGTCCAACCGGACTCTCCGGCATTTCGCAGTGCCTGCTCAAAACCCCTTGGCTGGTCCTCCAGGTCGGCAAGCCTTGCCTGTACCTCCACCAGAGGTCGGGATGCTTTCATCGCCGCCAGTTCGGTCTTTTTATGGGAGATGATTTTTTTCAGGATGTCCGGTGTATCAGTCATGAGGTCCACTTGTCATACATTGGTAAGAGCAATCAGTTCTTCCAGTTTTGCCAGCGCCGCGCCGGAATCGATGGCTTGAACAGCCATTTCAGACCTTCGGCAGGGGTGGCTGCCGTTTCGGCAGCAACAAGTCCAAAGGCGGCATTGGCAAGAACGATATCACGCTTTGGCCCCTTCTCCCCGCTTAGAATTGCCCGCACGGTGACCGCATTTGCTACGGCATCGCCTCCACGAAGATCATCCATGGTACAGCGGGAAAGGCCAAGGTCTTCAGGCTTGAAGAGGGACATTACGACACCTGCCGGGGTAACTTCCGCCATGCGGGTTTCGGTGGTCAGGGTTATTTCGTCCATGCCATCAAGACCATAAACCACGAAGCCGCGGCGGCAACCAAGTTTCTTCAGCACATGGGCCAACTTTTCCACCAGTTCTTCCCGGTAGACGCCCAGTACCTGGCAGGGGGCGCCGGCAGGATTGGTAAGGGGGCCGAGGATGTTGAAAATGGTGCGAATGCCGATTTCCTTACGCGGACCGATGGCATATTTCATGGCGCCATGGAGGGCTGGGGCGTAAAGAAAGCCGATACCGGTTTCATTTATGCAGCGCTCGACGGCCTCGGGGGTAATATCCAGGTTGAGCCCAAGGGCTTCAATCACATCTGCACTGCCGCAGGCCGAGGATACTGAGCGGTTGCCATGCTTGGCCACCTTTACACCGCAGGCGGCAACGACAAATGAAACCGTGGTGGAAATATTAAAGGTATTGGTCCCGTCGCCGCCGGTGCCGACAACATCCAGGATGGTCTCCAGATCAATATTGATGTCATCCCGGTCCAGATCCAGCACGTTTTTGCCGACGCGAATCCTGGTTACCCGGTCACGCATGACTCGAGCCGCACCGGCAATTTCCGCCACAGTCTCCCCTTTCATGCGCAGGGCGGTGATAAATGCGGCTATCTGCGCCGGGGTCGCCTCACCGGACATGATCTGGTCCATGACCTGGATCATTTCGGACTGGGAGAGGTCCTCCCGCTCCACCACCTTTGCTATCGCCTTTTTAATCATGACACCCCCTCACCCTTTACCCTGGGTACTCATACGCAGAAAATTCCGCAGGATCTCTTTGCCGCCGATCGTCAGGATCGACTCAGGGTGAAACTGCACCCCCCAGACCGGGAAATCCTTGTGTTTCAAACCCATGATATTTCCATCTTCCACCCAGGCGGTAATCTCCAGACAATCGGGAAAGGATGACCGCTCGACAACCAGAGAGTGGTAACGTGTAGCTTCGAAGGGGTTGTCAAGATCCGCGAACAGTCCTTTGCCGTCATGATGTATCTGCGAGGTTTTACCATGCATCAGATAGTCGCAACGGACGACCTGGCCGCCGAAGGCTGCGCCAATCGACTGATGGCCAAGACAGACGCCCAGCAGGGGAATTTGCCCGGCAAAACGCTTTATCAGCGACAGAGATATACCGGCTTCAGCAGGCGAGCACGGCCCGGGGGAGATGACAATCTGCTGCGGATGCAGAGCTTCGATTTCGTCCAGGGTAATTTTGTCATTGCGGAAGACTCGCACCTCTTCACCCAGTTCGCCAAAATATTGGACCAGGTTATAGGTGAAAGAGTCATAGTTGTCTATCATCAGCAGCATAAGAAAACCTTTATCCTCGATCCGTAGTCCTTGAGCTTCAGTCCAATCCGTTCTCTGCCGCTTCTATGGCTTTTACTACGGCCATGGCCTTGTTTACCGTCTCCTGGTATTCGGCTGCGGCCACCGAATCGGCAACAATCCCTGCGCCGGCCTGCAGGTGGACCATGCCGTCCTTGATCACCAGGGTCCGGATGGCGATGGCCAGATCCATGTTGCCGGAAAAGGAGAAATAACCCACCGCGCCGCCATATATTTCCCGGCGAGCAGGTTCAAGTTCGTTGATGATCTCCATGGCCCTGACTTTAGGCGCCCCGGAAAGGGTACCGGCCGGAAATGTCGCCCGCACCACATCAAAGGCATCGCGTCCATCATCCAGTTCGCCCTGTACATTGGAAACGATGTGCATGACGTGGGAGTAACGTTCCACGACCATGAGCTCGGAAACCTGGACTGTACCGGTTTTACAGACCCGCCCGAGATCATTCCTGCCCAGATCAACGAGCATCACGTGCTCGGCGCGCTCTTTCGGGTCGGACAACATCTCCTCTTCCATGGCATTGTCTTCTTCAACAGTCTTGCCCCGCGGTCTGGTGCCTGCAATGGGACGCAGTTCCACCCGGCTCCCTTCCCTGCGCACCATTACTTCCGGTGAAGCCCCGACCACCAGAGTAGTGTCAAGACGGAGGAAAAACATGTATGGGGAAGGATTGAGGGTTCGCAGTACCCGGTAGATATCCAGGGGATCAACAGTCAGCTCTGCTGAGAAACGCTGGGACAGTACCACCTGGAAAACGTCGCCTGCCCGTACGTATTCCTTGGCTTTTTCAACGGCTTCCTCGAATTGCTCGCGGCTCATGCCGGAGACAAAGGAGCCTCTTTTTATTGATGGAGAGGCAACAGGAGCCGGAAGGGGTGTTTTAAGCTTTTTAATCAGGGCGTCAATCTTGGCCGTTGCCTCTGCATAGGACTGCTCAACTGTAACGCCGTCATCAAGATGGGCGTTGGAAACGATCTTGATCTTTTGGCTGACATTGTCGAAGATCAGGATGGTATCGGTAATGAAAAGATAGGAATCGTAGGCACCGATTACGGCTGGTTTCGTCGCCGGCAGGTCCTCGAAATGACGCACCATGTCATAGCCAAGATATCCGACAGCTCCGCCAAAAAAACGGGGAATGCCTTCTGTGACGACTGGCTGGTAGCGGCTGAGATAATCCCTGACAAAGTTGAGCGGATCTGCACAGTCAAGCTGGCGAGAGATACCTTCTTCGACAACCTCTACCTGGTGGCCGAGGGTACGGATAACGACGGAAGGACTGGATCCGAGAAAGGTGTAGCGAGCCCATTTCTCCCCTCCCTCGATACTCTCGAGCAGAAAAGAATACTTGCCGCCGTCGATCTTCTTGAAAGCGCTGACCGGCGTATCCAGATCTGCCATTATCTCCCGATAGACAGGAATGAGATTGCCCTTTGCGGCAAGGGCCTGGAACGATGCAAAGTCGGGATGGTACATGGGAGCCCCCGTGTGACAGGGTCAGGATGAGAGACCTGTTGTTGATTAAAGTCAAAGAGTTTTAATAGCATACAGGCCGGAAGGTGTCAAGAAATGGGGCCGGTTGGCTAAATCACTACTGGAAATAGTTCCTCAAGAGCAACCATCAGCCTCCGTTCCATAAGGTAAGCCTTCGGCAGCTTCTCAGCAGGCCTGCAGCGTAAAGTAGAAGGTTGCACCTTTGCCTACCTCACCCTTCCCCCAAATCCTGCCGCCATGCCGATCAACCACCCTTTTTGCCGTTGCCAGGCCAATGCCTGTTCCCTCAAATTCGCCACTGCCATGGAGCCGCTGGAAAGCCCCGAACAACTTGCCGGCATAGGTCATGTCAAAACCTACACCATTATCACTGACGAAAAATGCCGTTTTCCCGTCACACTCCGCCAGGCCAAATTCTATGACTGCCGCAGCTTCTCTTGATGTGTATTTCCAGGCGTTATCTAGCAGATTCTGCAACAACAGGTTTAGTAAAGTGGCATCACCTTTAACGATCAAGTCTGGTGCAGCGACAAACTTCAATTCCCGTGCTGGGGATGTTTCATGCAACATATCTGCAATATCTCGAGCAAGCTCGCTCAAATTCACCTGTTCACACCTCATTTCGCTGCGTGCCACCCGTGAAAGCTCAAGCAGATCGTCAATAAGTTGACCCATACGGTTGCTTGCTGCACAAATCCGTTGCAGGTAATCCTGCCCCGTCTCATCCAGCTTGTCCATATACTCACTCAAGATTGTCTGGCTGAAGCCATTGATATGTCGCAGCGGGGCACGCAGATCATGGGAAACCGAATAGCAGAAGGATTCCAGGTCCCGGTTGACAGTCTCCAGCTGCAGTGTCCGCTCCGCAACCCTTTGCTCCAAAAGGGTGTTCAGCAAACTGACCTGCTCATCCACCCGTTTGCGATCCAGAGTATTGGCAAAAATTTCTGCCAGCATCTTGAACAGGGTAATATCATTTTCCTTCCAGGCCTTTTCCCCAACGACAGATTCAAGACAGACACAACCCATAAGAGCGCCGCGGCAAACCATGGGAACGACAATGAGCGATTGTATTCCCTGCTTTTCCAGAAACTTCTTTTCCCAGTTGTTTTCAGGATTAAATAACGAAACAGACGGTATGTGAAAGATTTGGTGTGCATCCACACTTTTTTTCAATGATGGAAAATTTTCAATTGTAATTGCTCCCAGACCGTCAACCTGGGCCTCAATCCCTTCGGCGCACCACTGGTGGGTATTAACCAGGACAGTACCATCTGTCGAAACTGTGCAGACACGGTTTCGATCTGTTTTGCTAAAATTACCAATAATTTCCAGAGCATGGTTTATGCCGGCATCAATTTCTTCCGATGCTAAATTAATAAATTTTGCTGAAATCGTTGCCAGTGTGTTTTCGATGGCCAATTGATGACGCAGTTCGGCTTTGGACTCTTTCAGCCTGTTCTCCATATCATGTCGATATAAAGCGATCTCGATGGCAGTCTGAAGCTCCCGCTCCTCGAAGGGCTTGAGAATATAACCAAAGGGAGTGGTTGTTTTCGCCCGTTTAAAGGTCAGATCGTCAGCGTAGGCCGTGAGGTAGACAACCGGGACATTATGTTCTCCATAAATAATTTCGGCAGCTTCTACCCCATCCATTACCCCTTTCAAGACGATATCCATCAGGACCAGGTCCGGATTATTTGCGACAGTCGTGCTGATAGCAGCTTCACCTGAAGAGACTACGGCAATTACTTGATAGCCTAAAGCCTGCAATGTGGTCTGAATATCCTTCGCCACTATGCCTTCGTCTTCAACAACAAGTAGGCGTTTCGGACCAGGAACCTCTGCCGGGCCGCCAGGCTCAGGAATTGGCATGGGTCCGTCTTCTATTATAAACAATGTCTCCTCCATCGCGAACAAAGATCATTTCATCTTCAAACTCTTTCCCTGTAGCTCTGTTCCCTGAATGTAATTCTGAACTCAGTACCTGATTCGCCGCACAGGGCGATATCCCCCCCAATTTGCTGGGCGAGTGTGTTTACCAGTTGCAGTCCCAGGGAGTCCGTTGAAGTGAAGTCGAGCCCATGGGAAAAACCTGCGCCGTCGTCCCTCAGGATGAGCACGAAAGAGCCGTTATCGATGCTGAGCTCCACGTCGATCCGGCCGGTCCGGCCATTGGGAAAGCCGTGTTTCAACGAATTTGACATGAGCTCGTTGATAATCAAGCCGCATGGAACGGCAGTATCGATATCCAGGGAAACATCGGCAATATTTACATTAAGGGTCACTGCACCGGCATTAATGCCGAATGATCTGAAGAGGTTGGTTGACAGCTTGCGCACGTAGCCTGCAAAATCTATTCGAGCGAGATTTCTAGTATTGTAAAGATTTTCATGGAGGAGGGCCATGGATTTGACACGATTCTGGCTGTCCATGAACATCTCCACATCCCGCTGGTCATGAATGTAACGGGATTGAAGGTTGAGGAGGCTGGAAACTACTTGCAGGTTGTTCTTAACACGGTGGTGGATTTCCTTTAACAATACCTCTTTTTCCTTGAGAGAAGCCTTGGTCTGTTCTTCAGCTGTGATTCTTTCGGTGATGTCCATGCCGAGTTCCAGGGTCAGGGGAGAGCCGTCCATATCAGTAAAGGGGTAATCATAGACTTCGAAGGTGCGACCGGAACCTGTTGTCCATTCCCACTTGCAGCTTGTCTGGGTGCGCATTGTGCGCGAAGGAAGGCAGTCCGCGCAGGACCCATGCCTGCCTTGGAATATGTCGTAACACATTGCCCCTTCCGGTTCGCCAAAATTGCGCCGGAAAAAGTCATTCACAAAATGAAACTTGTGGTCTGGCCCCTTCAGGTAGACATAAGCAGGCAACCCCTGGAGCAAGGCAAACAGTCGAGCTCTTTCCGACTGTAAAGCCTCTTCTGCCTGTTTATGTTCTGTAACGTCGATGGTTACCCCGGCGATGACTATGCACTCCCCATTTTCGTTGAGAATGGGAAATTTGCTGTCAAGCCAGAAGGAAACGCCTTCACCTTCCTCCACGGGTTCAACCACCTGGACAGCCGTCTTTTGTTCCAGTACGAAAAGATCATGCTCCTTGAATAAAGCAGCAGTGGAGGACGGCCAGATATCGTCGTCCCTTCTTCCGGCCCATGGACGCCCTCTATCTTCCAGATATTTACGCAGGGTCTTGTTTACATACAAATAATGGCCATCGACATCCTTCATGTAAGCCATGGCGGGAAGATTGTCCATGAACAGGGTAAATCGCGTGTCACTTTCAACAAGGGCCTTCTCAGCCTGCTTCCGTTGACTGATGTCTGCCAAAAGTGCCATCACACCGGCAATTTCACCCTTTGCATTGTATATGGTGGCCAAGTCGATGCTGACATCAATGGTTAGACCGCTTTTCTTCACCCGCCGCAGCTCAATGCCCGAGATGGTCTCACCATTCAGGGGCCTCTCCAACAACATCTGAAAGGCCCCGTCTTCATCTTCAAGAAGTGGATTGGCAGCGCCGATCACTTCTGCCTTTGACCAGCCTAAAATCCTTTCGGCAGCGGGATTCCACATTCTGACCTTGCCGGCAACGTCAAAAGAAACAATGGCAAGGGGCGCCGCAGCGAACAAAGCCCCGAGGGCATGATTGGCCTCAAGTAGATCATCCTGGCTTTTTAGATATTCATCCGCCTGCTGGCGCAATTCTTCCTCGGCCATTGACAGGTCTTCGTTCTGCTGCCGTAAAGCTTCCTCACGGTTTTTCACCGCCGCAGCCAATGACCGAAGATGCATTGCCAATGCAGCCAGACCTATGATCAGCAATGGCAGTGCTGCAACGAGAATGTAATTAATTATCATGGCTGTTATGAGTGAAATACTTATTTCCAAACCGGCTCCGCAACCATGATTCACACTCAATAAACCAATCGAATCGGCATGTAAGGGGAATATTTAAAATGTAGAACACTATATTAAAATAATTTGCATGTCCAGAACTTGTGCTGGTCAATTGTTTCACCAGCATAATTTTCTGGAATTGAGCCTTGCAAAACCTGTTGACAATGATTAGGTTGTCTTTGTTGACATTTATTGCCCATGCAAAAGGAGAAAAACCGTTCATGACCAAAAGCACTAAAAAGTTTGAAACCGAAGTCCAACAGCTTCTCGACCTGGTGATTCACTCCCTTTACTCCAACAAGGACATCTTCCTGCGCGAGCTTGTCTCCAACGCCTCTGACGCAATTGATAAGATTAAATTTGAATCCCATTCAAACATGGACCTGCTGGAAGGCAATGCAGATTGGAAAATAAAGCTGATTGCTGACAAGGATGCCGGCACCCTTACCATCCGAGATAACGGCATCGGCATGAATCTGGCCGAGGTGGAAGAAAATATCGGCACCATCGCCCGTTCCGGCACCCGTGCCTTCATGGAAAACCTCAAGGGAAAAGACCTGCAGAACAACCCGGAGCTGATCGGTCAGTTCGGCGTCGGCTTCTATGCCTCCTTCATGGTTGCGGATAAGGTTACCATCGTCACCCGCAAGTCAGGGGAGCAAGAACGACGCTTGCCGCTGGGAATCGACCGGCGATGGCAGCTATACCGTCGAGGAATGCGAGAAGGAGACCTGCGCGGCACCGAGATTACCCTTCATCTCAAGGAAGAAATGAAGGAATATCTGGACGAATGGAAGATCCGCTCGATCGTCAAGAAATATTCCGACTATATCCAGTATCCGGTGGTCATGGACGTCACGCAGCGAAGAGCCGGTCAAAGGGGTTAACGGCAAGGTCATCGAGGGTGGCGGCACCATCGAAAAGACCCGAAGAGAACGCTCAACTCGATGAAAGCAATCTGGACCAGGCCGAAGAATGAAATAACCGAAGAAGAGTATGAGGAATTCTACAAGCACGTCTCCCACGATTACGATAAACCGTTCAGAACCATCCACTATTCGGCAGAGGGCACCAGTGAATTCAAGGCCCTTGTCTATATCCCCAGCCACAAACCCTACGACCTCTTCATGCGTGACCACAAAAAGGGTATTCACCTTTACGTGAAGCGGGTCTTCATCACCGACAACTGCGAAGCGCTGGTCCCCGATTACCTGCGTTTCATGAAGGGGGTCGTTGACTCCAGTGATCTGCCCCTCAATGTTTCCCGGGAAATCCTCCAGGAAGATGTCCAGATAAAAAGGATTGAGAAAAACCTGGTGGGCAAGATCCTATCCACTTTGCTGGAAATCAAGGAGAAGACCCCTGAGGATTACCTGAAATTCTTCAGGGAATTCGGCCCGGTGCTGAAGGAAGGGTTGCACTTCGACTTCGCCAACAAGGAAAAATTGCAGGAGTTGCTTCTTTTTGAAAGCTCAAACACAGAGGCCGGCAGCCTGGTGTCCCTTAAGGAATACGTGGAGCGCATGCCGGAAAACCAGAAAGAAATATATTTCATCACCGGCCCCTCCCGCTCCGGCCTTGAAAACTCGCCCCACCTGGAGATCTTCCGGAAGAAGGGCTTTGACGTGCTTTACATGACCGATCCGGTTGATGAATGGGTGGTACAGAGCCTGACTGAGTACGACGGCAAAAAGCTGCATGCAGTGGACCGTGGTGATCTGGAACTGGACAGCGAAGAGGAGAAAAAGGAGAAGGAAGCAAAGCAGGAAGAGGCCAAGAAACAGTATCAGGGCGTACTGGATTACATCAAGGAGCAACTGAAGGGCAAGGTCAAGGAAGTCCGCTTTTCCAGCCGCCTCACCGACAGTGCCTGCTGTCTCGTTGCCGATGAGTTCGGTATGAATGCCAACATGGAGAAGATTCTCAAGGCCATGAACCAGGATGTGCCCGAATCAAAGCGGGTTCTGGAGCTGAACCCTGACCATGCGTTGATGCAGGTCCTGAATGGCTTGTACGAGAAGGATAAGGAAAATCCACGTCTGGCAGATTACTGCGGTCTGCTCTACGACCAGGCGCTCTTAACTGAGGGCTCACCAATCCCGGACCCGCTCCGTTTCACCAGGCTGATCGCCGAACTGATGGTGAAAGCGGCGTAAAATCATAAGAACCTGAAGTAAAAAAGCCGGATTGATGCGAAATCAATCCGGCTTTTTTTATCATAATGACATGGTGCGGGGAGCCCCGGGAGTGAAGGGAAAAGCCATGGCGGACGAGGCTCCTCATGCATCACCCTGTCTCCCCACAACAGCTGAACCTCAGACCACCTTAAAGAAGGCCGATCCTGCAGCACCGCAGACTACGCATTTGTCCGGAGCCCCGCGTTCAACCGTATGGCCGCAGACCGGACAGACATAATAATCAAAGGTCTCGGCAGAAGCCCCCAACGTATCCAGTGCCTTCTGGTAAAGCTCGGCATGGACCTTCTCCACGGCATTGGCGAAGGTAAAAGAGCGTCTCGCCTCGGTGGCTCCCTCCAGTTCCGCATCAGCGATCATTTGCGGATACATGTTCTTGAATTCATGGATTTCACCGGCTACGGCTTCAAGCAGATTTTCCCTTGTGCCATTGATACCCTTCAAAGCCCGCAGATGATTATGGGCATGAACCGTCTCCGCCTCGGCAGCAGCGCGGAAAAGCCGCGCCACTTGGGGAAAGCCCTCCTTATCAGCGTGTTTGGCAAAGGCAAGATATTTGCGATTGGCCTGGGATTCGCCGGCGAAGGCCTCTTTCAAGTCATTTTCAGATTTTGGTGCATTTGACATAACGTCCTCCTTGGGTGTGATTGCATGTGCTACGGGGTCAAATATACCATATGGAAGGAAAAAACAAAGGAGGCAGACGATGAATCGGGAGCTATCTACAACCGGATCAGGTCATCATGCTCTTCCTCATGGGGATTGATATGGATCATAACGTCACCCACATTTGAAAAGCGGTCAAATATCAACTTTTTCACATGGGTGGCAATGGCATGGGATTGTTTAACCGTCATCTCGGGGTCCATTTCCAGCTTCAGGTCGATGATCAGGTATTGGCCCGAGCGGCGCCCCTTGATTTCATGGACATGCTCTACCCCATCAACCTCTTCCGCCAGCAAGGTTACTGCGTGAAGCATCTCCAAGGGCGCCTGGCCATCCATCAGGTCATTGGCCGCTCCCTTGAAAGTTTGATAGCCGATGTGGAAGATGAAAAAAGCAGTCAGCCCTGCGGCCAGAGGATCCATGATCTTCAGCCCGAAAAAAGCACCGCTGACGCCGACCAATGTTGCGATGGATGTCACGGCATCCTTACGATGATCCTTGGCAATGGCCGTCACTGCGGGACTGCCAAGGTGGCCGCCTACTCGGAAGGTAAACCGACACAGCCATTCCTTGATGAAAATCGTGGCCAAGGCAGCCAGCACGGCAATCAGCTGAGGCTCATCATAAACGCCTGCCACTATGGTTTTTACAGCTTTATAGAGTATGCCTGCACCGGTGGAAAAGATAACCAGTGAAACTAAAATGGCTGAGATACTTTCGGCCCGGCCATGACCGTAAGGATGTTGTTCATCGAAAGGCTTGCGCCCGATTTTAAGGGCAATAATAGTGGTCAATATGGCGATGAAATCGCAGGCACTCTCGACTCCATCGGCAAAAACGGCCTCGGAATTACCGAAATGTCCGGCCGACAATTTTCATGATCATCAAAATGGCGTTCATCAAGAACCCGAGCTTGATGACCCGGTCAGCCTGATTAAAACGCTCGTTTCTTTGCACGATTATTCTCCCGCAAGACGTAAATCCTTCACCGTCAATTGTAGCGAACTTTTACCATTCCAGACATTTATCCCCGGAGAAAACACCAGATCAACAATTTGGCCTGCCACCGCCCTGCCTGCCATGGAAAAAGCAATCGCTTCGAATCTCCGCCCACCTGCCAAAAGATTCATCTTCAAATGGGTCTCCTTAAGAATCCGACAGTCCACCACCTCCGCCTTGCGCAAAAGGAACAGCGGCTCAGGGTTACCCATCCCAAAAGGCTTCATGGTTTCAAGTTCTGCTACCAGCTCCAGGGTCAAGTCTTCAGGCCCAAGTTCCATGTCGATCCAGAGCACAGGAGTAAGGTCATCACTGGTGAGGAGACCATCGGCTATCTCGTCAAACCGCTCCACAAATGCTTCCAGTGTCTCTTCGGCAATGGTTAGGCCGGCGGCATGCCTGTGGCCACCGAACTTCAGCAGGTGATCAACGCAGGCATTGAGGGCGTCATGCAGATGGAAACCGGTGATACTGCGACCCGAGCCTTTGCCGTTGCCGTCTTTCATGGCGATGAGAATGGTAGGACGGTGGTACAACTCAACCAAACGGGAGGCGACAATGCCAATCACTCCCGGATGCCACTCTGCAGACGAAAGGACAATACTTTTCCGCTTTTGAAATGAGTGGTCACTCCTGACCATCTGCAAAGCATCTTCCAGTATTTCTCGCTCTACGGCCTGCCGCTCGGCGTTACTGGCGTCGAGGGCGGCAGCAATTGACTCGGCAGTCTTCATGTGAACGCAAAGGAGCAGTTCTACGGCCATAGATGCGTTTTCCAGGCGTCCTGCGGCATTCAGTCGTGGCGCAAGGCGAAAACCAACCGCGCCGCACCCCACTTCACCTTTTATGGTAGCTACAGCCTTCAATGCCTGCACACCAAGGCGCTTTGAGCGGGTCAGCTCCAGCAGACCGTGCTTAACCAGAATCCGGTTCTGATCAAGGAGCGGAACCACGTCGGCAATTGTCCCCAATGCAACCAGGTCCAGGTACTCCCTCAGGTTGGGTTCTGTCCTAGAGGCAAAGAACCTCCTCGCCCTCAGTCGGCTGCGCAAGGCAACGACCAGATTGAATGCCACACCTACACCGGCCAGATTTTTGAATGGAAAGCTGCAGCCTGCCTGGTGCGGGTTAATGACGGCGCAGGCTTCAGGGAGGAATTCACCGGGGGTGTGATGGTCGGTGATGATCAGATCGATACCTGCCTCAGCGCATAGCTTCGCCTCAGCCAGTGCGGAGATACCGCAGTCAACTGTCACCATGATGCCGGCTTTTTCAGCGGCGGCCTTTTTGACCGCTTCTGCCGAGAGGCCGTATCCATCGACCAGGCGATCCGGGATTATATAGAATGAGTCAAGCCCGATCGCCTGGAAAAAAGTGAGTAGCAGTACAACGGAGGTTATCCCGTCCACATCATAATCCCCGTGAATGCAGACCTTCTCCCCGCCGGTTACAGCCTCGGCCAGTCTTTCCACCGCTGCTTCCATGCCCATCATGAGAAACGGGTCGTGAAGCTCGGACAGGCTTGCAGAAAAAAAGGTGGCAGCTGACTTGCAATCACAGTCCATGCGGTTTGCCAACAACCGGGCAAGTAGCTGGGAAGTGATACCGCCGGTTACCAGGCTTTCTACAGCATCATCACTGCGTTCCCTGAATTTCCATTTCCTTTCCCGTGCCGGTTGCATTAAAAAGTGTCCTTAAGCTGGTTAATTGAAAAAAAAACCCCGCCGAAGCGGGGTCGAGAAACAGTGTGTGTATTGTTATTTAGAGCGTAACTTGAGCTCATCCATCTGCATTTTGATCTGTTGGGCAGTGGGACTGGTGGAGTCCAGTTGAAGATAGCGGCTCCAAGCCTTCTCCGCTTTATCCAGCTGCTTCAGGTCAATTGCGTAAACAACCCCAAGGTTATAAAGGCTTTGCAGGTGTTTGGGGTCAATCTGCTGAGCCTTTTCGAAATTGGCGATGGCCTTGTCGAACCAACCGATCTTTCTGTACATGATGCCCTGGTCGGTCAGGACGTTAGTATTGGCAGGATCGAGTTCAAGTGCCTTGGCATAAGCATCTACAGATTTCTGGGCCTGATCGGTATCAAAATAATCATTCCCCAGCTGAATCCATGCCTGAACATTTTTAGGATCAGCAGCAACAATTTTTTCTGCTTCTACTATCCTCTGCTTATAGTCAGTGGGAGTCCCGGCTCCTTGCGGCAATCCGCTACTAACCGGCGGGGTTTCTTTTTTTGTACTGACACTGAAGATGAGGAACCCGCCCAGAAGGCCTATAATAAGTGCTGCCGCTATCCCTAGAATACTTTCCTTTTTCATTCGCAGAACCTCCTTAAGCTTTTACTTGACCGGGGGCCTTCTCCCACAGTGACACTATGGGGCTGGCAACAAATATGGATGAGTAGGTGGCAACTACCACACCCACCACCAGGGCAAAGGCGAAATCATGGATTACTTCTCCTCCGAACACAAACAAGGAGACTGCGGCCATAAAGGTCGTCAGTGAGGTGATGATCGTCCGGGAAAGAACCTCGTTGATGCTCTGGTTGAAGATGGAGCTTATTGATTCCTTCATGTTTTTGTGCAGATTTTCCCTGATGCGGTCGAAAACAACGACGGTGTCGGTGAGTGAATAGCCGGCTATGGTCAGAACCGCGGTGATGAGAAGAAGGTTGACCTCCTTGTCAAGGATGAAAAATACGGCAAAAATGGCAAGAACATCGTGCATGGTGGCAACGACGGCACCAACGCCGAACTTGTAATCGAAACGCCAGGCAATGTAAAGGAGGATGCCGAACAGTGAGATGAGGACGGCAACCAGGGTGTCCTTACGCAGCTTGTCGCCGATGGAGGGTCCGATCTCCGTCGAGCTCTCCACCACAAAGGTGTTGGTCGCAAAATCCTTTTTCAGTGCCTCCTGGATGGTTTCGGCAATGTTCCCTGTTGATTTGTGCATCTTGATCAACAGCTTGTTGCCGTCCTTGATCTCCTGCAGTTCCACTTCTTTGATGCCATGGTTGGCCAGGCTGCTCCTCACATGCTCGATGGTAAAGGGAGAAGTGAATTTAAGCTGCATGGTGGTGCCGCCGGAGAAATCAATGCCCATGTTGGCGGTGCCGAGGGCAATCTGAATGACGCTGATAAGGCCGACAATGGCAATTATGGCGGAAATGGCAAACGATATCTTTTTCATACCCATGAAATCAATCTTTGTTTTTTTAATTACTTCCATCGGTTCCTCCCTTATATGCTAAGTCTTTTCACCTTGGTGCGATCGAGGAACAGGTCGAAAACAACCTTGGTCGCCACCAGCGAGGTGAAGAGATTGATGATGATACCAAGACTCAAGGAAACGGCAAACCCCTTCACCGGGCCGGTACCGAACTGGAAAAGCACGGCGGCGGTTATCAGGGTAGTCACATGGGAGTCCATAACCGTCAGGAATGCCTTGTCGTAACCTGCATCAAGGGCAGCTTTCGGAGTTTTACCGAGCCGCACTTCTTCCCTTATCCTTTCAAAAATGAGGACGTTTGAATCTACAGACATCCCCACCAGGAGAACGATTGCAGCAATACCCGGCAACGTCAGCGTTGCACCCAATGCAGCAAGTGCGCCCATGAGGAAGATGATGTTGAGCACCATCCCGAAATTGGCCACCAGGCCCGACAGCTTGTAGTAAATAGCCATGAATACGATAACAAGCGCAACACCGATCAGACCGGCCATCAACCCTTTGTTAATGGAGTCCTGACCAAGGGAGGGACCGACCGTTACGTTCTGGATAATTTTAACCGGAGCAGGCAGCGAGCCTGCCCGGAGAACAATCCCCAAGTCAGAAGCCTCTTTTTCGGTAAAGGATCCTGAAATCTGAGCGCTGCCGCCTGAGATCCGCTCGCGAATTACCGGAGCAGAATAGATATTGCTATCGAGAACAATGGCGAATCGCTTGCCCACGTTTGCAGCCGTTACCTGATCAAAAAGCCTGGCGCCGGTTGAATTGAATTCGATGGCCACATAGGGCTGATTATATTGGGAGTCGATCCGCACCTGGGCATCGGTGAGCAGATCACCGGTGATTATGGCTTTGCGCTTGACGACGAGAGGAGTCTCGGAAACTGCCCCTGTATTAGGATCGGTTCTCTTCTCGTAGAGAAGTTCGTCATCTTCGGGAATGGTCGAGGGCGTCGCCGAAGCAGAGTCGACGTTTTCATCCACGAGCTTGAATTCAGTCTTGCCGTTTTACCAATCAGTTCGATGGCTCGCTTCGGATCCTTAATGCCGGGAAGCTGCACAACTATATTTGTAAGACCCTCGCGCTGGATTATCGGTTCAGAAACGCCGAACTGGTCTATCCTGTTGCGGATAGTCTCCACGCCTGCTGCACTGCCTTGTCTTTTCTGACCTTCGCCTCTTTCTCGTTTATTCGCAGTTGCAGGTTGACAAAACCGGCTTCATCGAAAGGAGGAAGCAGTTCCAGATCAGGGTACTTCTTTTTCACCAGGTTCTGGATGGTGTCTGCGGAACCTTTGTCATACAGGACCATCTGAACGCGGTCCGCGCCAAGCCTGCCGATATGCTTGAAACGAACGTTCTGTGAATTGAGGGTGTCTTCCAGATCAGTGGAGATAAGATCCAGCGAACCTTCCACCGCTTTCTCAGTCTCAACCTCCATAACCAAATGGGTTCCCCCCTGAAGGTCAAGCCCCAGATGGATCTTGTCCTTGGGAAGAAATCCCCACCAGGAAGGGAGTGGTGAAACCAGGGTCGGGATCAGGTACAGAAAAGAGATTAAAAGGAACGTTACAATCAGGCTGATTCGCCAGGTAAAACCCTTGCTCATGGATGAAGCTCCTTTCACACAAAAATAAAATCTAATCCTTCTTCAAGCTGGCAATAAAACCCTTGTTTATCTTTATGTTTACTCCTGATGCAACTTCAAGGGTGATAACATTTTCATCAATTGCCGTTACCTTGCCATGCATACCGCCGGCAGTAATTACCAGATCCCCTTTTTTCAGGGAGTCGAGCAGGGCGCGGTGTTCCTTAGCCTTTTTCTGCTGAGGTCGGATCAGAAGAAAATAAAAGATGGCAAACATGAACACAAGCGGCACCAGGTTCATCAAAGCAGACTGTCCTCCGGCAGCTTGTCCGCCTGCAGGTGTTCCCATAGCAAAAGCCAAACCTAACATAGTTAAACCTCCAGTTTAGTATTATGTAACGAGGATATCCTCGCCTCTGTTTTCGAATCTCTTGCTGTAAAACTCAGTCCTGAACTGGGTAAATCTATCTTCAGCAATTGCTTTTCTGACCGATGCCATAAGGGAAAGATAATAATGCAGGTTGTGCCAGGTGTTCAGCCGAGATGCCAGTATTTCTCCACTGCGGAACAGATGGCGCAGATAGGCACGGCTGTAATTTTTGCAGACATAGCAGTCGCATTCCGGGTCAATGGGCTGCTTGTCTTCTGCATAGCGTGCTCCCTTGATGTTCAGTTTGCCGAATGAAGTGAAGACCATGCCGTTTCTGGCGTTCCTGGTGGGCATTACACAGTCGAACATGTCGAACCCTGCATTGATACCCTCAATGAGGTCTTCAGGGGCACCGATTCCCATCACATAACGCGGCTTGTGGACCGGGAAAAATGGAGCCGAGAAGTTCATTACGTCATGCATCAGGGCCTTTTCTTCACCTACCGACACCCCCCCCAGCGCATAGCCGTCGAAACCGATTTCTTGCAGAGCCATGGCACTTCGCTCACGGAGCTCCGGCACCATCCCACCCTGTACTATGCCAAACAGTGCCTGATCGTCTCGTTTCTTTGCATTTTTGCAGCGCAGCGCCCAGCGGCTGGTCATCTCCATGGATTTGGCAATATAGGCATAATCAGCAGGATACGGCGGGCACTCATCGAAGCACATGATGATATCGCCGCCAAGAGCCTCCTGGATTGCTATGGAGGTTTCCGGCGAGATGAAGTGATAGGAGCCGTCCAGGTGAGACTGGAACTTTCACCCCGTCCTCTGTGATCTTGCGCAATTCCCCCAGGCTGAAAACCTGAAAACCACCGCTGTCTGTAAGTATGGGACCCTGCCAGTTCATGAACTGGTGAAGCCCGCCCATCCGCCCGATCAACTCATGGCCAGGGCGCATGTAAAGATGATAGGTGTTGGCCAGGATAATCTGCGGCTCCAGTCTGAACCAACTCCTCTGGAGTCATCGCCTTGACAGTAGCTTGCGTTCCCACCGGCATAAAAATAGGAGTGTTGATCATCCCGTGGGGTGTTGTCAAAGAACCTAGCCTGGCGGCACTGGTGCTGCTGGTTTTTATCAGTTTAAAATCAATGGACGACAATTATACCTTCAATAAATGAACATGGCGTCACCATAGCTGAAAAAGCGAAATTTTCTCTTTATCGCTTCGGCATACGCATTATACAATTTTTCTTGACCTGCAAATGCTGAAACCAGCATCAACAGGGTAGATTCCGGAAGATGAAAGTTAGTAATCAAGGCATCGACCACCTTGAAATTATATCCAGGGAGAATGAATATATCGGCCTCTCCTTCTTTTGCCTGTAGTGTTCCACCTGTATCGGCAGCATGTTCCAGCGCCCTGGCCGATGTTGTGCCAAGGGCTATTACCCTTCCACCAGATTTCTTTGTTGCCGTTACCGCTTGAGCCGTTGCCTCGGGTAGCTGATAGTGTTCTCGGTGCATGCGGTGTTCACTGAGATCATGCACCCTGATCGGCATAAACGTTCCAAGCCCCACATGCAGTGTCAGGGGAACAATCTCGGCGCCACGTTGGCGAATCTTCTGCAGCAGGGATTCAGTAAAGTGTAAACCTGCCGTTGGTGCCGCTACAGCACCCTTTGCCCGTGCAAATACAGTCTGATATCTTTCCCGGTCGTCAGCATCGGCAGCTCGCCTTATGTAAGGAGGAAGCGGCATGCTGCCTATTTTTTCAAGACGATCTAAAAAACCCTCTTCAGGGCTAAACGAAACATTCCAGGTTTCCCCTTCGCCCCGATCCATGACCCTGGCCGCCACCCCTTCCGGAAGTGTTATTAACGTTCCCTTGGCCGGTCGTTTAGAAGCCTTGATCAAGCATTGCCAAACCTCACCAGGTCCTGAAAGTCGCCTGACCAGGAAAACCTCTGCCCTGCCACCGGTTTCCTTGCTGCCCAAAAGCCTGGCTGGAATGACCCTGGTGTCATTTATAACAAGCAGGTCACCTGGGCCGAAAAATTCGGCAATATCGGCTATCACCTTCTCACCGACGTCACCGTTTGCCCTGTTCAGAGTCATGAGGCGAGCTTCTTCCCTTTCGAGAGTGGGCTCCTGCGCTATCAGGTCCGGAGGGAGATCGTAATGAAAATCTTTAAGTTGCATGCCTATTCGGCGAAGGTGTTTTCCAGGCTGGTTCCTGGATAGTAATATGAAAGAATTTCCCTATAATCAAAACCGTCCCCGCCCCTCTGTTTCGCTCCCCATTGGCAAAGCCCGACACCGTGGCCATAACCTAAGCCGGAAAATATTATCCTGTCACCGGAAAGCCGAAGGTCAAAGTTAGTGCTTTTAATAGTGCTGTATCCGATAGCCTTGCGAAAATTAACAGCACTAATGCTTAGTCGGCCTTTTACCGAAACCAATACCAGATCCTGAAGCCTGCCGCTCCTGTTACGCCGTCCAGGCTTGATTTCTTTTAGTCCCTGAATCTGGTAGCCGCTGTTCTTCAACAACAACTCAAGCTTTTGCAAAGGTATAGCCTGCTCCCAATTGACAGAGGGAGCAGTAAGGCAGTACTTGCAGTCGATACCCGAAAGATATGGCAGGGGTCTGCCCCAGACGTTTTCAGCCGCCTCCGTGTGCCCACCACAGCTGGAATGATAAAAGGCCTGAATGATCGTCCCACCGTATGTCAGAACCTCACCGGCAGTTTCCTTTACGCCCCGGGCAGCGCGGCTGTCCTCAATGTCACAGCCATCATACACTTGGTCCATGACACTGGATTCCAGGTGATATGGGGCATCTTTCCGGGCAGCCTTCTGATAAAGGGCATAGGAGCGGGCAATCACGGCTTGTGCCTTGACTGCCTCAATCGGCCATTGTGAAGATATTTCACAATTGATCAGTCCGACCAGATAATCTTCCAGCGGCATCTCATCAATGACAAGCAATCCCTGATCGGCAGCTGAAATTTCAACAACGCCGCGATAACTCTTGCCGTTGATGATCATGAAGGCGGGTGCGGTTGCCCTCATTTTTAGAATCTTTGTGTTATTTACGAAAAGACCGTCCCCGCTCTTTTTGATCTGCAGGGGTGGATTAAGTCGCAACGGCCGGCTGTCACCGTCCAGCAGCAGAATGCCGTTGCCTTCCAGGGAAATACTTTCTGCACCTTTAACAATCGCCACCCTTATGGTTTCAGGAATGATGTCGATGCCAAGGACATTGACAGGAAGAAAAATCCCTAGAATTATAATACAAAAAAGTCTCAAAAAACCTACCTTTGCATAAGCCAGCAAACTCGACGATAAGACCATAGAACATGGGCCAAAGTCAATAATTTTATGTTCCCAATTAGAGCCGTCATCCATGGGTTTGGCAAGCGAATTGCTAGTGAAATTAATGAGGATATCTGGACTCTTCGACTATTAAGTGATGACCGCAATCTCCAAAAAGCAAATGGTTGAATGTTTCAATCTATGAAAGACTTCTCAGCATTGACAACTAAGCTTTAGAAGCATATTTACCATTCAGGCAGACGAAATTAATCGCCGTAAGTTTGTAAAAACCAATGATTTTAAAGGAGTAGACACGTTTAATCAAAAAAAAATAATGGCCATTTCACTTGTTGCTGCTGGCAAATTGAGTATAATCCTTTCTCATCTTTACAGGAAGCCATGATTAATTCACTTAAAATAAAAATTATAGGGCTTATAACTGTTGCCATCATGGCTATTGTTACACTTGTCTCCTTTGTATCCTATGTGCATCAGAAGGACCTGCTCTATGACATGGCAACTTACAATACCAGTGTCCTCAATGAAACTGTAAAAAACAGCATCAGTGATGCCATGCGTTCAGGGCGCTCCCACGAAATAACCTCAATTTTCAGTCGTCTCAGATCAAAAGAACTCATATCAGCGCTTCGCATCGTCGATGAATCAGGCAAAATACTGAACTCCGCAGACCAGACCGAGATAGGTCGTTTTATCCCGGAATATGAACGCCTTGAGCTCAAGAAGCCCTTTCAGCAGCAGTTCACCCTTGACAGCAGCAAAAAGGTCTTTGATTCTTTTGTCCGTATCCCCAACAGCCCCCTCTGCCACAAATGCCACAGCCCAAGCCAAAAAACTCTGGGTTTCCTGGAAACTGAACTTTCCATAGGCTATATGGACCGGTTCATCGCCAAACAAAAAAGAACCGTTGCCATCTCAACAGTGATGATCATTGCTTTGATTATTGTTATCGTTTCTGTCTTTCTCATTTTTTATGTTGATAAACCGATCCGAAAGTTAATTTCCACAATGGAAGATGTCGAGAAAGGAAATTTTGAACAGAGGGCGAAGATAACAAGCAGTAATGAAATGAACATCCTTGCCGAGAGCTTCAACCGCATGGTTGAAAGATTTGGGAGCACGATGGAAACCAGCATCAAACATGAACGTGATTTGGCAAGGGCACAAGAAAAGTTAAGCCATCACCGCGAGACCCACCAGATGAACCAGAAGCTGGAGGAGCAGATCAAGGAAATCGAAAATCTGAATGTTACTCTTGAAGAACGGATAGAAGAAATCGAAGAAGCCAATTACAAGATTGCCGATCTGGCCGGTGAACTGGAAGATAAAAATACCACCCTGGAGAATGCTGTTTCCAAATTATCGACTCTTTACAAGGTGGGGCTGGCCATCAATTCAACTATGGAGATAGAGAATCTCTTCAAGTTAATAGTGCAAACCACCATGGACACACTTCGTGCCCAGATTGGTTATATTATTCTATACAACCAGGAAGAGCAGGAAATGCTGATCACCACGCTGATCGGACATGACGATCTGTCGCCCTCGGGCATGGTGCTGCCAAAGAGATCAACCAGCGTCTCCAGCTGGGTTATAGAAAAATGTAAACCGCTGCTCATTGCTGACATGAACCAGAACCCGGAATTCGACCGATTCAGCGCCCTTGGTTATGAGCGGAAAACCTTGATCTGCGCACCATTAATCGCTAAAGATGAAATAATTGGCACCATCACCGTTGTCAACAAAGTTGACAATGCCACCTTCAACCACGAGGAACTTGAACTCTTGACGACCATAGCCGCCCAAGCCAGTATTGCCATTAAAAATGCCAAGCTCTATGACGAACAACAAAAAACCTATTTGAATACGATTCAGGCACTTGTCTCTGCCATTGAGGCAAGTGATAGCTATACCCGCGGCCATTCCGAAAGGGTTACCCAATATTCTCTGGAGCTGGCAAAAAAGCTGGAGCTACCCAAGGAACGACTGAAGATTATCGAACGAGCCGCCATCCTTCACGATATCGGCAAAATCGGCATCGATCTTACCCTTCTCCATAAGGCGGGAAGGCTGACGGCGGAAGATATTAAAGATTTGCAGCAACACCCCAGCATAGGCATGAAAATTCTTGAGCCTATCGAATTTCTTCATGATGTTAGATTATGCATTGGTCAACACCATGAGCGGTATGACGGTCAGGGTTACCCCAACTCGGTTCCGGCCGCTGAACTTTTGCTTGAATCAAGAATCCTCGCCATAGCTGATGCTTTTGATGCAATGACCTCTGATCGCCCCTACCGCAAAGCCCTCCCCATTGAGGTAGCAATCAATGAACTTTATAACAATGCCGGAAGCCAATTCGACCCTGACCTTGTGCCTCCTTTTGTCCAGTTGTTGCGAAGTTCACAGATCCCCGATCATGAACAGAGCAAGGCCACCGCTTGCGCCTGACCCACCCTTTTTGATATCACCCCCCCTGTATCTTGCCGCCCCTTTCCAGTAAATTCAAAGCATTTGCCCCTCCTGGTGAATCATGGTATAAAAAACGGTAATACTAAGGTCATTCCTACTATTTCGGGATTTAATTTGTCCTCTCTTCTCCATGTTAAAAATCTCACCGTAGATTTCCGGCTGCCACAGGGAACCCTGAAAGCTGTCAAAGCCGTTGATTTTGCCCTCGATAAGGGAGAAACTCTCGCAATTGTTGGTGAATCAGGTTGTGGTAAAAGTGTCACGGCCTATTCTATCATGCGCCTCGTTTCCCCACCGGGGACAATAGTCGCTGGAGAAATTATATTTGCTGGCAAAGACCTCCTTGGCCTCAGCACAGAAGAAATGCGCCACATGCGAGGGGACCGGATTTCCATGATTTTTCAGGAACCCATGACGTCTCTCAATCCGGTTTTTTCCATAGGTAATCAGATTACTGAGGGACTCAGGCTGCATCGTAACGTTACGCGCAGGGAAGCCAGGGAAATGGGGATTGAACTGCTGCAACAGGTTGGCATTGCTGCTCCAGCTGTGCGTTTTGATGAATATCCACACCAGATGAGTGGTGGCATGCGACAGAGGGTTATGATTGCCATGTCGCTTGCCTGCAATCCGGAGCTGCTCATTGCCGATGAACCAACCACTGCCCTTGACGTTACTATTCAGGCACAGATTCTTGAACTCATCGACCGGCTCAAAAGTGACACAGGCATGGGACTCATCCTCATTACCCATGACCTTGGGATCGTTGCCGAACGTTCCCATCGAACAGCGATAATGTATGCAGGCAGGATCGTCGAATATGGATTGACCAGGGAAATCTTCCTTAACGCGGGCCATCCATATACCCAAGGATTGCTCAATTCGCTTCCGCAAGCAGCCAAACCAGGCCAGCCCCTGCAAACTATTGCAGGTTCCGTTCCGGATCTCATGGCACAATTGCCCGGTTGCGGCTTTTGTAACCGCTGTCCGGTAAAAACCTGGCACTGTGAAACAAATGAGCCTGAAATGAAAGAGGTCAGTAGCGGCCACTATGTACGCTGCTGGAAAGTTCTATGAAAACCCTGATTGAGGCACGCCAGTTGTGCAAGTACTTTCCCATGAAGGGTGGCGCCTTCGGCAGCCCTCTGCAGCTGAAAGCCGTGGACGGGGTGGATCTGCAAATAGCAAAAGGTGAAACTCTTGGCGTGGCAGGCGAATCAGGTTGCGGCAAATCCACAGTTGCGAAACTGCTAATGGGACTTGCTTCTCCCTCTTCCGGCAGTATCATGCATAACGGTAAAAACCTGCGGGAAATGGACAGGCATGAGCGCTTCTTGTTCCGCAAAAATGTACAGATGATTTTCCAGGACCCATTCTCATCCCTGAATCCTCGCATGCGGGTCGGAGATATAATCGGGGAACCTCTTACGGTTCACGACCTTGCTTTCGGCACCCAAAAAAGAGACCTGGTAATTTCGCTAATGGCAAAGGTCGGATTGTCCGAAGAGCATTTCTACCGGTATCCCCACGAATTTTCCGGAGGACAAAGACAGCGAGTCGGCATAGCCCGAGCGCTAGCCGTTTCCCCACAACTGCTGATTGCCGACGAGCCGGTCTCAGCCCTGGATATCTCCATTCAGGCCCAGATCATAAACCTGCTCATGGACCTGAAAAAGGATTATGGTCTTTCCTTCCTCTTCATTACCCATGATCTATCCGTTATCCGCCACTTGAGTGATAGAATCGCCATCATGTATTTGGGCAAGATTGTAGAGACAGGGACGAGGGATCAGGTCCTTGACAGTTTCCTCCACCCATACACAGAAGCCCTTCTTTCGGCAATCCCCCGCCTGGACTCCGATACATCGTCAAGAAAAAGAATCATCCTCCAAGGAGATCTGCCTTCGGCTGTCAGCCCCCCCCCTGGATGCCCGTTTCACACCCGTTGCCCCTACGTGGAAAACATTTGTCGTAAATCCCCCCCGCCTTGGAGGAAAAGGAGCCGGAACATATGGCCGCCTGCCATTTCAGCGCTAAGTTGTTTCGATGATTAGGTTTTTTTATTGACAAAAACAATTTTAATCTCTATAGCTAATGGCCTTTAGCTTTAATAGCTGATTGTACGGAGGAAATATGGAATTCGATAAAACCAAAAGCTTTGATATGGAAGCGGAGATCTTGAAGGTGCTTGGTCACCCAGTCAGGCTTAAGATAGTTGCAGGATTGTGCACCAAAGAATGCAATGTAAAGCATATCTGGGAATGTCTGGGGCTGCCCCAGGCGACAGTATCGCAGCACTTGGCGCTATTGAAAAACAAGGGAATTATTGAAGGAAAGCGGGATGGTGTAGAAGTTCACTATACCGTAGTGCATCCGATGGCCAAGAAACTGATAGCGATTCTTTGATCGAAAGCCCATCTTTAATAATCTAAGTGAGTGGGGGTTTTATTTTCCACTGACGTCAAGTGCTCCAATTCTCAAGGCAGGGGAGCCGACTGCTCCGAAGAAGCGAAGATCGTTGCCAATGCCGCTCACATCCCGGAACAGCTCTAGAATGTTACCGGAAATGACAATGCCCTTAATCGGGTAGGCTATAACTCCATTTTCAATCAAGTAGCCTGCCGCTCCCACAGAGAAATCTCCTGAAACAGGGTTGGCAGTGTGCATGCCCATCACCGATGTCAACAGCACCCCCCGTTCAAGCTGTCCGTATAGACTAACCAGTGGCGTTTCTCCGTTTTCAATGAAGAAATTCGTCACCCCCATATGCGGCAAGCCCTTGATCCCGCCACGCACAGCATTGCCGGTCGAGGCGACCTTGTCCTTGCAGGCGCTGTAACTGTTGTAGAGAAATCCCTGGACTACGCCACCTTCCACAAGCAGTGTCCGCTGTTTGGGCACCCCCTCTCCATCAAAAGGAGTAGTCGCCAAACCTCCAGGAAGAAGACCGTCATCAACGATTGTAAGCAGAGGCGCAAAAAGAGCCTCTCCCCTTCTTCCTGCCAACAGAGACTTGCCTTTCTGGAGATTCTCGGCAAGAAATGATGGCGCCAATACTTCGAGGACCTCAGTTGCCACATAATTATCGAGAACGACGGGACACCTGAGGGTGTCGATGGTCCGAGAGCCGAGCATGCCCGTAGCCTTGGCTGCTGCAGATTTAGCTACAGCCGCTATATCCACCCCTTTGAAATAATTACTGAAACCGAAATCCCAGCCCATTTGTGATTGGCCGTCTTCTTCTGCCACAGCGGAAACACTGCAGGACACTGAGGTCCCGCGATAACTGCCTTCGACACCCAATGAATTCCTGATAAACACATCATAGGTCGATTCGCCGTAGCTGCTCTTTCTGACCTGTCGGATACGGGAATCCTCACCTAAGGTCAGCCGCTCCAATTCGACGGCACGGGCAATCTTTTCTTCTTCGCTGACCGCCGCCAGCTCTTCATCGAAAATCCCGGATACCTGCCGCCACGGCTGTGGCTCGGGAAAGCAGTTGCACTCATCACTGGTCTGGGTTTTGGCGCCGGTGACTGCATTGTCTACCATACGCAGAAGATCCTTCTCGTCCATACTGGTGGAGAAGGAAAAGCCTATGCCATGGTCTTTCAATACCCGGATGCTGACACCAACCGGGGCGGAACATTTGAATGTGTCTACCTTCTGCTCCCTGACCTCGATGGAGAGGTTGCGGGAAGCGCCCAGCATGACCTCATATCCATCAAGAGAACGTGCTTTTAGGAGCTGTTCTATTCTCGCTGCTTCATGCTGGAAGTCCATAATAGCCCCCGCTCTACAGTTCAAGTATCATGGCGATTTCATCACAGTCAGGAAACTTGACGCATTTCATGCAGTCCCCCCAGACCTTGTGGGGCAGTTCGGACTTGTCGACGATCCGGAAACCGAATTTGGCAAAGAAGTCAGGCTTATAGGTGAGACAAAAGACCTTTTTTAATCCCAGTGCTTTCGCCTCGTCTATGCAGGCCTGAACCACCTGGGTACCGACACCCATCCTGCCGGCATCTTCGCTTACAGCCACCGATCTGACTTCCGCCAGATCTTCCCAGACTATGTGCAGAGCAGCCGTACCCACAAGCCGTTGATCTTCTTCCACAATATAGAAATCCCGGATTGCTTCGTAAAGCTCGGAAAGGGAACGGGACAGCATATCCCCCCGGGAGGCAAAAAAAGTCAAAAGTTTCTGAATATCCTTAACATCCTTAATCTGGGCCTTACGCAGCATCGCCTGTAACTTTCGCCTCCTCAATCATCTCCCTGGCATGCTCCAGGGTCGTCTCGTACGTTGCGTCCCCCCAAGCATGCGAGCCACCTCCGCCACTCGCTCGCTGGAACCCAGCCGCTCCAGAGGTAGGGGTCCGTCCCGCATCCACTTTTTCCACCCTCAAATGCAGATCGGCATATGCTGCCACCTGGGGAAGATGGGTGATGCATAAAACCTGCTGAGGCATGCCACCCGTTTCAGCTTTTCACCAACGAGAGCTGAGTCGGCGCCGCCAATGCCTGTGTCCACCTCGTCAAAGATGAGCGTAGGCACGTCGCTCTCAGGGTGCAGCTGCTTCAATGCCAGCATCAGCCTGGACAGTTCACCACCAGATGCTATCTTGGCCAATGATTTGGGTGTCTCTCCTGGATTGGGACAAAACAGGAACTCGGCTCGCTCCAATGCCGTCGACTTCGGCTGGGCCAGACGCTCAAAGGCGGCCTCAAAAAGGGCGTTTTTCATGGCAAGTTCAGAGCCCTTCGCATGGCTCTTTTCACCTACCTTGCAGCTACACTGCGGTTGCCATGAAGTTCCTCCCCCTTTATCCGCTGGGTTTCTTCCAGCTGCTGCAAATTCTTCAAAAGCCCGTCCCGGTTCTCTTCCCGGTGACGCAGTTCCTCAATTTCGCGGTCAATGGCATCCTTATAAGCAAGGATCTCTTCAACGGCAGGGGCATATTTCTTCTTCAATCGCTGGATAACTTCAAGACGGTCCTCGACAGCCTGCAGGCGTACAGGATCAGCCTCGACTTTTGCTGCATAAGTCCTCATGGCCAATGCCACATCCTCTATCTGAATGGAGGCTGCCTCAAGAGCAGTGAGGAGGCTTTCCATACTGGGATCAATGGCGGCAACATCGGCAAGTCTTTTTTTCACCTGGGCAAGCCTGCCTAAAATGGCATTATCATCTCCATACATTTCAGCAAAGGCTTCCTGGCTATTCTGCAGCAGTTTTTCCCCATGGCTGAGAAGGGTCCGCTCCTGCACTAATCCCTCTTCTTCACCGGAAACCAATGTCGCAGCACCAATTTCCTCCGATTGGAAGGAGAGCAGGTCAAGTCGGTGGGCCACATCCCGTTCACCCACCTCCAATGCTTTCAGTTTATCACCCAGTTGCCTGTATTCATCATGGAGGGTGGCAAATTCCTGGCGCAGCTGCATCAGGCCGCCATAACCGTCCAGCAGCAACAGGTGGTTTTCAGGGCGAAGCAGTGTCTGTGCCTCATGCTGGCCGTAGATATTTATCAGTGAGCGGGAAATTTCGGTCAAAATGCCGATGGTGGAGAGCCCGCCGCCGATGAAAACCCTGTTCTTCCCCGAGCGTGAGATGACACGCTTGATGAGGAGCTCCCCCTCGCACTCAACACCGATCTTCTCCAGTTCAGCCAGAATCACAGGCTGACCTGACAGATCAAAAAGCGCCTCCACCAGCCCTTCCTCAGCCCCGGCACGAATGAGATCCGCCGAAGCCCGTCCGCCAAGGATCAAGTTAACTGCATCAATGATGATTGACTTGCCAGCACCGGTCTCGCCAGTCAGGATATTGAGCCCCGTGCGGAAAGAGACGGTCAGGGAATCAATAATGGCAATATTTTTTATCGAAAGGTCTGTGAGCATTTAAAATCCATCCACATTATCGGGTTACGATTTTGCGCTCAAAATGCCCATCCGGCGCCCAAGGCCGAGGAGTGAGGCGTACCATCCCCCCTTCTATCTTCCCCCCCATATGAGGGGGGAAGCGAGAAGGGATACTCTCTCCCTTTTATGGGAGAGAGATAGAGAGAGGGCCGTAGCCGCAGCGAGAGAGGAGACCGAAGGGCAACGCCGCAGATGGGCGTTTTTCAGCGCAAATCAGCGCCCCACTTGAGCTTGGTTCGTAGCACCTCAAAATAATCCTTACTCCGCGACTTAACCAGCTTGGTTCGGTGCTCTGCCCGTTCGATACGGATGGTATCGCCATACTCCAGTTCGAAACCGACCTGCCCATCCAGGGTAAGGAAGACATCCTCGTTAACTGACTGCAGGGTTATGGTGATCAAGGCATCGCTGGCAACAACAATGGGCCTGTTGGTCAGTGTGTGGGGGCAGATGGGGGTTATGACCAGACAATCCAGTTGCGGATGAATGATCGGACCGTTTGCTGAAAGGGAGTAACCTGTGGAACCGGTAGGAGTTGAAATGATGAGTCCATCGGCCTTGAAGGTGGTCAGATAGCGACCATCCACCTCCGTTTCCATGTCGATGATCCTTGCCAGCGCCCCCTTATTGATGACCATATCATTTAGGACCTGGTGCCCCTTGACCTCCTCACCACCGCGATGAAGGGAAACGCGCAGCATCATCCTCGCCGAGACCTCATAATCTCCTTTGAGGCAGCGCTCCAGGGCAGGGTACATTTCCGCCAGGGTGATCTCTGTGAGAAAGCCGAGACTGCCCAGATTGACCCCCAGGATGGGCACCTGCCTGTCACCAACAAGGCGTGCCACAGAAATCAATGTTCCATCCCCGCCAAGCACCACCACCAGATCAGCTTGTTCCGGGATATCGTCTCTTTCTGCAGAAAATTCGCAGCCGATTTTTTGAGCAAGATGGGATTCCACCAAAGGAGAAAGCCCCTTTGCCACAAGCCAAACAATCAGCTCTTCAGCTATTCCCAGACAGCGTGGGTCATGGACCTTGGCAAAGATTGCTATTTTTTTCATGGCGCAAACCCTTATCTATGGTATAAAAATAAGGATTTAACTAGCACATCTAAACCACCATGTCCAATGGAAACTCAATCGCCAACACCTGAACAAAAGGCAAGCCTATGAACGAATATGAAGCCAACCAGGCCCCTGAACTCGACAATCTCATCCTCATCATAAAATCCTTCCTCGAACACATTGAATACACTCTGGGCAAAGACAAGTACACGGCCACACGGTATGATGCGTTCAACGCCCTTGCTTATGCAGTGCGGGACAAGCTGGTGGAACGCTGGCTGGATACACAGCAGGCCTACTACAATAGTGACAACAAGCGGGTCTATTATATTTCCATGGAGTTTCTCATCGGCCGGTCCCTCGTCAACAGCCTGATTAATCTGGATATCCTGAATGATTTCAGGGAAGCAATCACTTCCCTCGGCTATGATTTCGATGAAATCTTTGACGAGGAGCAGGAAGCCGGCCTTGGCAACGGCGGACTTGGGCGGTTGGCCGCCTGTTTCCTCGATTCCATGGCCACCATCTCCATACCGGCCTACGGCTACGGCATCCGTTACGAGTACGGGATTTTCCGTCAGAAAATAGTGGACGGTGCTCAAGTGGAGTTGCCCGACAACTGGCTTCGTTACCGGAACCCATGGGAACTGGACCGGCAGGAACATCTGCATCCAGTGAAATTTTACGGCCGGGTCATAACCGCCACCAACAAGTTCGGCAAGACTGTCAATGAATGGGTGGATACGGAGGATGTCATGGCCATGGCCTATGACACCCCCATTCCCGGCTACAAGAACAACGCCGTCAACACCATGCGACTTTGGAGCGCCAAGTCGAGCCGTGACTTCGACCTCAAGTTCTTCAACGAAGGGAACTATATCCGCGCCGTTGAAAAGAAGATGCAGACCGAGACCATCTCCAAGGTCCTATATCCGGCGGACAACGTCATCGAGGGGAAAGAGCTGCGCTTCAAGCAGGAATATTTCCTCGCTTCGGCCACTGTCCATGACGTTCTCTATCGTTTCAAAAAGAAACACAGCGATCTGAGGCTCTTGCCGGAGAAGGTAGCCATCCAGCTCAACGACACCCACCCTTCCCTGGCCATTCCCGAGCTGATGCGGGTGCTGCTCGACCTGGAGAACGTGGAGTGGGACGACGCCTGGGAGATCACGCGGAAAACCTTCGCCTATACCAACCACACCATTCTGCCGGAAGCACTGGAGCAGTGGCCGGTATGGTTCTTCGAGCAGATCCTGCCCCGGCACCTGCAGATCATCTTCGATATCAACAAGCGATTCCTTGAAGAAGTGTCTAGGCGCTTTCCCGGCGATACGCGACCGGCTGGCGCGCATGTCCATTGTCGAAGAGCACTGGGAGCGAAAAATCCGCATGGCACATCTGGCCATCGTCGGTAGCCATTCCGTCAACGGCGTTGCCGCCCTGCACAGCGAAATCCTGAAAAGACAGCTGTTCCGCGACTTTTACGAGATGTACCCGGAGCGGTTTAACAACAAGACCAACGGCATTACTCAACGCCGCTGGCTGAAGATGTCCAACCCGGACCTTGCCAACCTGGTCAGCAAATATATCGGCGAAGGATGGGTCACCGATCTCTACGAGCTGGAAAAGCTGAAGCCGTTAGCCACCGAGCCTGAATTCACGGCCAAATGGCAGACCGTTAAAAAAGAGAACAAGGAAAAGCTTGCCGCCTATATCCTCAAGCATAACTGCATCCAGATCAATGTGGACTCCATCTTTGACTGCCAGGTGAAACGCATCCACGAGTACAAGCGGCAGCTGTTGAACGTGCTCAACGTCATTACCATGTACAACCGGATCAAGGAAAATCCCAGGCGGCGAATTCGTGCCCCGCACCTTCATCTTCAGCGGCAAGGCGGCACCGGCCTATGTGACCGCGAAGCTGATCATTCGCCTTATCAACGCCGTCGGCAACATCGTCAATAACGATCCCGAGGTTGGTGACCGGATGAAGGTGGTCTTTCTGGCCAATTACAGCGTTTCTCTGGCGGAAAAGATTTTCCCGGCGGCTGATCTTTCCGAGCAGATTTCCACTGCCGGTACCGAGGCCTCGGGAACCGGCAATATGAAATTCGCCCTCAACGGCTCCCTTACAATCGGCACCCTGGATGGCGCCAACATCGAGATCATGGAAGAGGTGGGCAGGGACAATATCTTCATCTTCGGCCTGACCACGGACGAGGTCAACAGCACCAGAAGCAAAGGCTATAATCCCCGCGACTACTACATCCGGCAGCCCGAACTGCGCAGAGTACTTGACCAGATTGCCGGCGGCTTTTTCTCTCCCGATGCACCGGAGCTATTCCGTCCCATCGTCGACCTGCTGCTCAACCAGGGTGACCACTACATGCTGCTGGCCGATTATGCCGCCTACGTCGCTTGCCAGGACGAGGTAAGCAAGGTTTACCGGGACCCGACCGAATGGACCCGCCGCGCCATTCTCAACTCGGCAGGTATGGGCAAATTTTCCAGCGACAGGACCATTGCCGAATATGCCCGGGAAATCTGGGGAATTAGCCCGGTATGTGTCAAGAACGCTGAATCGGGCCAGCATGCAGACACTTTTTAGCCATGGATCTCTTTGACCACCGGGCAGCTGATGACGCTGTCAAGGAAGCTCCTCTTGCCGAACGGATGCGGCCTCGGACCATTGCCGAATATGTCGGTCAGGAACAGCTTCTGGGTGAAGGCAAGCTGCTTCGTCGTCTGATTGAGACCGACCAACTCACCTCCCTCATTTTCTGGGGCCCCCCCGGCTCGGGCAAGACAACCCTTGCCCGCATCATTGCCGGAGCCACCAAATCCCACTTCATCTTTTTTTCCGCCATCCTCTCCGGCATCAAGGAGATCCGCGAGATGGTCAAGGAAGCGGAAGAGGTTCGCAAGTTCCAGGGCAAAAGAACCATTCTCTTTGTCGATGAAATCCACCGCTTCAACAAAAGCCAGCAGGATGCCTTTCTTCCCTATGTGGAAAAGGGTGTCTTCACCATCATTGGCGCCACCACCGAAAACCCCTCCTTCGAAGTGATTGCCCCGCTCCTTTCCCGTTGCAAGGTGTTGGTCCTCAACACCCTCAGTGAAGAAGAGCTGCAGATGATCATCGGCAATGCCCTGACCGACCGGGAAAGGGGCTTGGGTAACCTGGACCTGAAAATCGCCGATGATGCCCTGCAATATATGGCAGAACAGGCGGGAGGCGATGGCAGAATTGCCCTCAACACCCTTGAAACGGCATCAAAGCTCTCGGAAAATGGCGCTATTACCATTGACACGGCGCGGGAGGCGGTGCAGAAAAAACCGCTGCTTTACGACAAGGGGGGAGAGGAACATTATAACGTCATCTCCGCCTTCATCAAATCCATGCGCGGCAGCGACCCGGACGGGGCAGTTTATTGGCTGGCACGGATGATCGAAGCAGGAGAGGATCCGATCTTCATCCTGCGCCGCATGGTGATACTTGCCTCGGAAGATATCGGCAACGCCGATCCCCGCGCCCTTCAGATGGCGGTTGCAGCGCTTCAGGCATTTCAACTGGTGGGGATGCCGGAGGGACGCATCATCATCTCCCAGGCTGTCACCTATCTGGCCACCGCCCCTAAATCCAATGCATCATACAAAGCAATAAATGAGGCTCTGGCCGAAGTAAGGAAAAGTGGCGGGCAGCCGGTCCCCATGCATATTCGCAATGCCCCGACCCGGCTCATGAAGGATCTTGGCTACGGCGCCGGTTATCGCTATGCCCATGACTATCAGGAAGGATACGTTGAGCAGGATTACCTGCCGGAGCAGCTTAAAGGGCGGCAGTTTTACGAGCCGGCGGGCCACGGCTATGAGAAAACCATCAAGGAACGCATGCAATGGCTGAAGGCGAAGAAGGAGAAATTATGATGAAAAAAATTGGCATCCTGACCAGTGGTGGTGACTGTTCCGGCATGAATGCCGCCATCCGCAGCGCGGTCCGTACCGGGGTGAGACTTAATATTCAGATGATCGGCTTTCGCAAGGGTTACGTCGGACTGATGAAATCCGATTACATAACTCTCGACTCAAAAGCGGTTGCCGGCATCCTCCATCGCGGCGGCACCTTTCTCCAATCGGCTCGCTCGCCCGAATTCCGCACCCAGGAAGGCCAGCAACTGGCCCTCGACAATCTGAAGAGACTTGGCGTCGACGGGCTCATCATCCTTGGCGGCGACGGTTCCCTGACCGGGGCACAGGCGCTGCACAAGCTTGGCTTCCCGGTCATAGGCATCCCGGCCAGCATCGACAATGACATCCCCTTTACCGACATGGCCATGGGGGTTGATACGGCGCTGAACAACATCATCTATGCGGTTGACTGCATCAAAGACACGGCCAGCTCCCACGCCCGTGCCTTTGTCATAGAGGTCATGGGTCGCAATTCAGGTTACCTGGCCAGCATCAGCGCCATCGCCACCGGTGCTGAGTTCGCCCTGGTGCCGGAGCGAGAGTTTGACCTGTCCGAGATCTGCCAGCAACTGAGGGCCCGTTATGAAGAAGGACGCGATAACGCCATTATTATCCTGGCCGAAGGTGCGGGCAATGCCCACCACATCGCTGACAGCATCAAGGACGCCATCGGTTTCGAAACCAGGGTGACTGTGCTCGGCCATTATCAGCGCGGTGGTGCACCAACCGTCTTTGACAGACTCCTGGCCAGCCGTCTCGGCAAAAACGCCGTTGATCTTCTACTGGCAGGAAAGAAGGGAATAATGGTGGGTTTGCAGAACAATTCCATAATTACCACCCCCTTGGAGGAAGTGGTAAAGGGGGAAAAACGCCCCCAGGATGAGATGCTGCGACTGGCTGAGGTGCTGGGGATCTAAAAGCTGCTGTGAATTAATCATTTGGAAACGCAGAACGGGCCGGGGAATTTCCCCTGCCCGTTTTACGTTTACCAGAACAATCTAATTTGTTGCTTTGCAGATTGGAAAAAATTTCAATTTTTACTGATAAATCGAAGGTATTGGGGTTTCATGATAGACCTTCTGTGACTTTATACCTGCTACTGGCTTAGGTTCCCCTGGCAATAGCCATTATTTCCATGAAGGGAAAAGGCTTGCGCAACACTCTTGTTATGCCGGCCCTGTCTGCCATTTCGCAGATTTCCGGGGTTTGGGCGCCTGTGCACATGACGATGCGCAGGTCTGGGGCCAGCACACGTGCTTTAAGGGCCAGCTCCAGGCCGTCCATGCCTGGCATTTGTAAATCGGTGAACATCAGCGCAAAGGTGTTTTTTTGCATCATCTGCAACGCGTCAAAACCGTTTTCCGCGCAATGGACGTTCAGCCCCAACTGCCTGAAACATTCCCTGAGCAGGTCCAGGGTGAGTAGGTCATCGTCAACTAACAGGATGCCGCGGTCTTCCATTTTTTCTCCGGTTCTACAGGTTATTTACTGGCTGGGACTATTCGACAATTCAGTACAAAATCCAGCTCTGCCAATTCATCCAGTGGCGGGAAAGCCCCCTCGATCAATCCTTGTTGCCGAAGGTTTCGGCAGACTGTCAGCATTCTGTCTGCAGGGAAGTACTTGCCCAATGCCTTTCTGATCGACTTGTAGCTGATTGTTCCCTCTCCGTTTTCCCTGCTGGTTGCAAGAAGAAGGAGATACATTCTGAGTTCGTCAGCCTCCAGATGCTGAAGGTTTGCCTGTTCAACGCTTCTCAGTAGCCTTAGCTTTTCCACGTTCACCCCCTTATTGTATAAAAAGAAATAAGTTAAATAGTCTACATTGTCAAGGGTAAATGTGACCAGGCGTCGTATTTACAGGCAATGCAATTGACAGCAACTTGAAATAACGGTATACAGGGTGGGCGATTTATTTAAGAAAACGAGGGATTGGAGCTCACGCTTGATGCTTGAAATAGGTAGTCGGCTGAAAAGATTGCGGATGGATAGAAACCTTACCCAGAAGGAGTTGGCGGTCAAAGTCAGCGGCGGGCTGGATTACACATATATCGGCAAAATTGAGCGGGGGGAGCAGCTCCCATCGCTGAAAATACTGCTTAGAATCAGCGAGGCTCTCTCGATCCCGTTAGCTTCTTTTTTTCAAGACGAGGCAGTCGCTGCCGTCAGTGAAATTTCCACCTCCGAGCTGCGCTACCTGGTCAGCGAGAAACCGGGGCGGGAACTAGTAAGGGCATTGCGAGTCTTGCACAAAGACGATCTCCCCCTGTTGATCGAGATAATCCAGGTGCTCGGCAGACACAGAAAAGCCGTGCAAAAGAAAAAATGTGAAAAATCGCCGCTTGCAAACCTTCTGGCGGCTGAAGAAATGAGTGCCTACAAAAAAAAGTAGCAGGAACCTGCTCTTTCAAATTGGGTAAAATCAGCTGCTTTGTTTCATGCATTTGCTTTCCAGCCTACAAAAGCAATAATATTTCCTCATGTCGATCAATCCTTGCCAATCCCGCCATATCAGCCTTATAGGCAACAAAAGGCACACCTGCAGCCTCAGCAGACAGACGATCAACCTCGGAATCCCCGACAAAAAGGGCCTCCCCCGGCTCAATACCATAAAATTCCAGGACTTTCAGCAACGGGTCCGGATATGGCTTTGGCCTTTCCACCTTGGCCGCCGTCATGACAAAATCGAAGTAGCGCGCCAGGTCGAAGGATTCAAGTACTAGATCCACTGAGGTAGAGCGATTGGTGCAGACTGCCAGGTGGACCAGCGGCTGCAGCACTGCCAAGGTTTCGCGGAAGTTCTCCTCCATGCACATCAGGTGCACCAAATCTCCATAATTTATGCTGCCGGCAAAGGCTTGCGCCTCGTCCCGCCGGTCATCACCGGCAAACAGATGAGCCATGACATCGACATTGGCGTAGGTATGGAGCACCCGCATCGTCTCCGTATCGTGTCGGTCAAGTGGAGTTTTGCCGAAATGGGCCAGAATCCTCTGATAAAAGGTAAGGTTCGCCTCGAAGGAATCGAACATCACCCCGTCACAGTCATAGATAACGGCCTTGTAGCTGTTATTATTCACTTCACACCTCACTCACGTTCACTCTTCACCGATTGCAGGTAGTCATCCCATTCCATGGGAAGCATGTGTTTCTTTTGGCTGTTGCATTCCTTGCAGGCTGGCACCACATTACCCCGTGTGCTCTTGCCGCCGCGGATGATCGGCACAATGTGGTCCATGGACAGCTCATCGGTTTTAAACCGGCCGCCACAGTAGTAACAGTCACCCTTGGCAATGCGATTTTTCCACCACTGGGACTTCCGCAGTTCCCGCGCCTTGTCCCGCTCACGCTTGATTTCCTGTTCGGACACTTCGATGATAAACGCCAAGAAAACCTCTGGTAAAGGACATTAATCCTTCAGCCTGCTGGAACTGTAAATCAACTGGGATGGGGTCATTTGAGAAACAAAGTGAAAAGGGCGCATGAACAAATTTTAGTGGAAGATTATTGCAGGAACAGCAGCGCTTTCACCCAAAAAGCCCCTGAGATTATGCCAGCCTCAGGGGTACAATTCAACAATAATAAACATCCAAAAGAAGAGGTTCTTACATCAGACCTTGAAAGCTTTCATCTGTTCTCTAAGCACCTCAATCTGCATAAATAGATTGGAGACAACTTCATCCATAACCTTTGTTGCCTCAAGGTTAATTGAGGCAGAGGACTCAATGTCCCCTACAGCATGGGCAATCTGGTCGCTGCCGCGCGACTGCTCCCCTGATGAACGGCTAATGCTGGAGATCATGCCGGTGATGTTATCTGTGGATTGGGCGATAAAGTTGGCGACCTTACTCTGTTCAAAGGTGGCATTACGCACTTGTTCGGTCAACCGCTTCATCTGTTCAGATGAAGTCATGATCAGCTCGCTTCCCTGTGCCTGCTCTGTGGTAGCTTTGGCAATCTGCCCGACCATCTCGGATACCTGCTCCATGGCTTCACGTATCATCTGACTACCTTTGGATTGTTCAAGGGTAGTTCGTGCAATCTCGCGCATCTGGTCGGTGGTCTTCTGCACCCCTGCATAAATCTTATTCAGAGCTTCACCCGATTTCTCGGAGAGAGTTTTTCCCTCTGCGATACTTTTCTCGGCAAGATGAATTGCTTCCACCGCACGTGCCGTCTCGTCCTGGACAGCACCTATCACCCTGGTTATTTCCTTGGTGGAGGCGCTGGTTCGCTCAGCCAGTCCCTTTATCTCATCGGCGACGACAGCAAAACCTCTGCCGTGTTCGCCCGCCTGAGCTGCAATAATGGCAGCATTAAGGGCAAGAAGATTGGTTTGGCCTGCTACTTCGTCGATGACCGAAAGAATGACGCCGATGGCGCTTGCTCGCTCTGAAAGCAGGTTAATCACCTCTGCGGTAATATCAGAAGCACGCTTAATTTCGTTTATTCCAGCAATGGAAGCTTCAACTGCAGATCGACCGAATTCAGCGTCACCACGCACCTCGTCTGAAATCGCCGCGGCTGCGGCGGCACTCTTTTCAACCTGTTTTATACTGGTATCCATCTGCATGACCGATGAAGAGGTGCTGGTGGCAGCTTGCTGAAGGTTGCCAACGCTGCTTTTCACCTGCTTGATGGAAACTGCCATCTGCACTATGGAAGAACTCACCTCACTTACTGATTTGTTGAGGTTTTCAGCATTGTTGGCAACCTCAGTGACACTGGCGGTCATCTCCAGGATTGATGACGAGCTTTCCGATGCTGACTGGGACAATTGGTCAATGCTGCACCCCACGCCCTTGATGGAAGCATTGATTTCAATAACTGCAGAGGATGTGTCCCCCACCGCCACAGACTGCAAATTTGCCGCACTTACCACCTTACCGGCAGTCCCGGAAAGATTGGTAGCAACATGATGAAGTTCTCCGGCAGCGGTGTTGATCTGGGTCACCATCCCATTGAGACTACCTACCATGCCGTTAAGTGAATCAGTCAGGGTACCAAGCTCATCTTTGGAAGTCACTTGAAAGGTCTGTGAGAGATCTCCTTTTGAAATCTGGTCAATGATTGCTCCAAGCCTTTTTATTGGGTTGAGAATTATGCGCCTTGTTGCCATGAAGATGCCCAAAGAGAAAAGTACAATGGCGACCATGGTGCCAGCCGCTACCATAATAATGCTCCTATGGAGACTTTTCTCGATTGTGTCCTGTTTATAGTAAATCTTGAGTGACCCTATGGTTGCATCGTTGCCGTCGTTCAGCTTGCGCTCAACTTTCTGCAGACCGGCAATGTTTTCAGGGCTTTTGAGTTTGGTGACCAGTTCAGCTTTGTCATTGTAAAAGCCGGCAAAACCAACCTCTGGATCCTTGACAATGTCATCAACCAGGTGGTCCAATGCTATAAAGTTGAAGTTTGTTAGATATTCCGAACCTGTAAGACTTGCCAAATCAGCGACAGAGGTCGATTTAGATTGAAGAGATGCACGTAAGGCTTCTGCATTCTGCCGGGCAATGAAGGCGCCAAGCCCACCAAACAGGATAACCACCATGACAATTGTCAGCACGATGAATCTTGTACTGATTGAACGAAAAGCAAACCTCTTTGCCCACATAAGAAAAAACCTCTTGATGGAGATATACAGAATCCAGCCTGGCCTGCTGCAGCAAACGCTGCAGCAGGCCTTCAAATCAATATTTAAAATTGAAGGACTTTGTAACCCCAGCCTTTTTAAGCAATGCCAGTGTTTTGCTAAAATCGGAGGGAGTGGTTTTAATGAATTTAGATATTTTCATGGATTCTTTTACGGCATTGGCTTCAGCTGAGTTATCGTTACCCAATCCGAGTAGTGCTGCAGAAAGTTTGCCAGTGGTGTTCGAGCTCAGTTTTTTCGAGATGATGAGTGTGTTGTCAGGATTTTCCGTTGGATCTTTACCGACAAGTTCCAGGTCGTCATATTTGGATTTTTCTTTTTCCCAGACCCGGTTTTTCACGATCGCCACATCTGCCTGACCCCGACTGAGCGCGTCCAGTGCCGCGCCATGGGATCCTGCCTGCTTGATCTCCTTGGCCTTTGATGCACCCAGTGAACGATAGTAGAATTCACCCGATGATGCAAGCGAAGTAAAAATGACTCTCTTACCTGCAAAGTAGTCGTTTGATGCGGTAAATTTCCCTGTTCCCTTTTTGACGATTACAACCGCCGAATAGGTGCTGGTACCATCCTGATTGACCGGACGAACGAGCGGTTCGGCGACACCCTTGATTACCATGGCACCGGCGACTCCCGATCCGCTGAACATGGCATCCAACTGCCCTTTGGCAAACATTTCTGCCGCTGCTGGGTAGGTATTCGTGGTAACAAATGAAGCATTGAGTCCCTTCTTCCCCAGATAATCCAGCAAAGGTTGGTATTTCCGCGCATCACCAGACTGCGCCTGCATTATACCTATTTTCAGATCGGCTGCGTGCGCCAATCCGGCGACAGTCATTCCTGCCAGCACCACTACCATGAAAACCAGGCCCGCCATTTTGTGTCTCATAGTCTCCCCTCCATTATTTAATATTGCCAGATCAAATTAACTGCCTAAAAAACGTCACTTCCTGTGTCATCATTTAATCGGATTGCTTATTCAAAGCTTTAATAATTGACAGATTATTTATTCTAAACTTTTCAATTGCCGCACGGGCCAGCGCGTCACAGCGTTCATTCTCCATGTGACCGATATGTCCCCGCACCCACGAAAGCGACCGCCACAATAGTAACAGTCGCCCTTGGCTATGCAATTCTTCCACCACTGGGACTTGGGCAATTTCCGGGAATCGTCCGCTCGCGCTTGATTTCCTGCTCGGATACTTCGATGATAAATGCCAAGACAACCTCGGAAAAAGGGCTTCATTCAGTCAGCCTCTGGACTGTAAAGCAAATGCCCCTGAGATTACGCCAGTCTCAAGGGCAGAGTTCAATAACTAAATAACAATATCAACGGAGGATGCTTACTACTCACACCTTGAAAACCTTCATCTGTTCTCTAAGCACCTCAATCTGCATAAATAGATTGGAGACAACGTCATCCATAACCTTTGTTGCCTCAAGGTTAATTGAGGCAGAGGACTCAATGTCCCCTACAGCATGGGCAATCTGGTCGCTGCCGCGCGACTGCTCCCCTGATGAACGGCTAATGCTGGAGATCATGCCGGTGATGTTATCTGTGGATTGGGCGATAAAGTTGGCGACCTTACTCTGTTCAAAGGTGGCATTACGCACTTGTTCGGTCAACCGCTTCATCTGTTCAGATGAAGTCATGATCAGCTCGCTTCCCTGTGCCTGCTCTGTGGTAGCTTTGGCAATCTGCCCGACCATCTCGGATACCTGTTCCATGGCTTCACGTATCATCTGACTACCTTTGGATTGTTCAAGGGTAGTTCGTGCAATCTCGCGCATCTGGTCGGTGGTCTTCTGCACCCCTGCATATATCTTATTCAGAGCTTCACCCGATTTCTCGGAGAGAGTTTTTCCCTCTGCGATACTTTTCTCGGCAAGATGAATTGCTTCCACCGCACGTGCCGTCTCGTCCTGGACAGCACCTATCACCCTGGTTATTTCCTTGGTGGAGGCGCTGGTTCGCTCAGCCAGTCCCTTTATCTCATCGGCGACGACAGCAAAACCTCTGCCGTGTTCGCCCGCCTGAGCTGCAATAATGGCAGCATTAAGGGCAAGAAGATTGGTTTGGCCTGCTACTTCGTCGATGACCGAGAGAATGACGCCGATGGCGCTTGCTCGCTCGGAAAGCAGGTTAATCACCTCTGCGGTAATATCTGAAGCACGCTTAATTTCGTTTATGCCAACAATGGATGCTTCAACGGCAGACCGCCCCAATTCGGCGTCGCCCGCGACCTCGTCTGAAATCGCCGCGGCTGCGGCGGCACTCTTTCAACCTGTTTTATGCTGGTATCCATCTGCATTATTGAGGAAGAAGTACTGGTAGCTGCGTCCTGAAGGTTTCCAACGCTGCTTTTCACCTGCTTGATGGAGACTGCCATCTGCACTATGGAAGAACTCACTTCACTTACTGATTTATTGAGGTTTTCAGCATTGTTGGCAACCTCAGTGACACTGGCGGTCATCTCCAGGATTGATGATGAGCTTTCCGATGCGGACTGGGACAATTGGTCAATGCTGCACCCCACTCCCTTGATGGAAGCATTGATCTCAATAACCGCAGACGAGGTATTGCTGACACTCTCTGACTGCAGCTGTGCTGCACTCACCACCTTGCCGGTGGTCCCCGCCAGATCCTCGGTTATATGGCACAGTTCACCGGCTGCAGCACCCACCTTAGTTACTATCTGGTTCAGGTTCTTGATCATGCCGTTAAGTGATGTGGTCAGCTGCCCGAACTCGTCATCGGAAAGAACCTCGATGGTCCTTGTCAGATCGCCGTTGGCAACCTGTTCCGTCACCTGGCAAAGAGATAGGATAGGCAATATAATAAGTCGCTTTATGGTGAAAAAGAAAATCAAGCCTAGAATAAAAGCTATGACAAGATTTACGGCTATGACATAAAAAACGGTCTTCGTTAACTGATCCGTGACCTTTGCATCTGAAAGACCGATATAAACGGTACCGTGATCACTTGAATCAATGGTCACCTTTTGTGAAAGCTCTTTGGCTAATCCTGATTTCCTGACTGCCGAAAGGATCGTACCGATATCACTGTCCGGTGGTAAGCCGGCGATGATTTTTTTTGCAACGGGTGACTTTTCGGAGAAGCTGGCCAGTGGCGTTGTCAGAAATATTTGATCTTTATCCTGAATAATCGCATATACAACATCCTCGTCTTTGGTGACCTCACCGACAATGGCATCAAGCTGCATGTTGTCCTTGAGCAGAATCGGGTCCTTACTTATATTTGCGATGTATGTCCCAAGGCTGTGCCCCTTATCCAGGAGGAACCTATTGAGGGTGGTCCGTTCATTGAGAACAATCAGCAATGTTCCCATAATGGTTGAAAAAACGAGGATTCCCACGACGATCATAAGTAATTTGGCGAGAATACTACTCTTATATTTCTTCACTCTACCAGACATTTGAGCGTGCTCCCCTAATTGACTCATTATTGTTGCATCTCAAAAAAAGCGGTCATGCCGTCCGTGGTTTACGCCACTGGACGGCATGATTGTATGATCAAGAATTATTTTTGTTTTTTCAGCCAGCTGTCCATCTCCCGGACCGAGTTGTAATCGGCATCATTGGGTACAATGAACTTATCAACCATGATACCGTCGAGAATGGCTTTTCCTTCAGCATCTTTATGCATGTTGAGGAAGATGTCCCTGATCTTTGCTTTGAGCGCAGGATCTGTGTCTTTCCGGACTACAACAGGCGGAATGCCATATTTTGGAGACTTGCGAATGATCTTGGTCTTGGAGGTAAGTGCCGGGTTTTTCTTGGCCGCATAGTCGTAAATCAGGCTGTCTACGCTAGCTCCGTCCACCAGTTTCTTGCCAACCGCCTCGATTGATTTGTCATGGCTCTTTGTATAAAGCACCTTGCCAAAGTATTTCTCCGGGGTGGTGTTGAATTCCTTGCCGATCATGTAGGTGGGGACGATCTTGCCGGTATTGGACTTGGGATCGGTAAAGGCGAATTTCTTGCCTTTCAGATCACCCAGGTTTTTAGCAGTACTATCCTTGGGAACAATGATGTAGGCATAATAGAAGGGTTGACCATATGATTGAGGAGCGACAACCAGCTCCGCCCCGAACTTCTCCTTATCCTTCACGTAGGGACCAGAGCAGACAAAGGCGAAATTGAGCTCGCCGCTTTCCAGCATTTTATCGGTTTCGTCGTAGTTCTCCTTCTGCACCATTTCCACCGGCTGGCCAAGCTTCACACCAACATAATCGATCATTTTCTTGTAGTACGCTACAGTTTCCTTGGGCGAAATCATTGCCGCCACCCCAATCTTGATCGGTCCCCCGGCCGCCAGCGCAACGGCTGCGTTCAGACAGAGAACTGCTGCAAAGATACCAACTAATCTTTTGATCATTTGCTTCCTCCTTGTAATTCAGTAAAAGTTAGGTGCTCCTGCCATCAGATAACACTTGATTTTAACCTTATCGGCCGGAGCAACAAAAAAGTTTAGTTTTGCTGTCTATTCCTATAGGTCTCTATGGCGGCCCGGGCCAGCTCATCACAGCGTTCATTCTCGGCGTGACCGTTGTGCCCCCGCACCCAATTCCAATGGATGGTGTGAATCCGCGCCAGCGTCAACAACCGCTCCCAAAGGTCCCGGTTGAGGACCGGTTCTTTTTTACTGTTGACCCAGCCCTTTTTCACCCAACCGCCGATCCATTCCGTCATTCCCTTCACCAGATACTGGGAGTCGGTGGTAAGAGTAACTTCGCATGGTCTTTTTAGAGATGCCAGCGCCTCAATGGCAGCCGTCATCTCCATCCGGTTATTGGTGGTGGCTCCGTCAGCACCGGACATCTCCTTGCTATTACCGCCATAGCGCAAGATGCTGCCCCATCCGCCTACACCCGGATTGCCGCTGCAGGCTCCGTCACAGAATATTTCAACATTCATTATGCATCCTTATTTTCCATCAAAAGATCACCTATGGCCGCCATAACCCGGTCGACAATCATTTGATGAGTATCTTTGCAATTTTCCAGCAGGAACAGATCTGAAAAATCCAGTGGCTTGCCGAATACAACAGAGGCATGCTGGCCTATGCCCGGAAACTTCCAGTGGTTAAGGCCGGTGAGGGCAGTGGGTACCACCACCGGCCGCGTTTCATAGATTATCTTGCCGACACCACGATTGCCTTTGCCCAAGGTTCCGTCCTTGTGGCGTGTTCCCTCTGGAAAAAGCATCACTTTTTGATTCTTCAGCAGATCATTAATAGTCTTTCCCGCCCGTACATCACGGCCTCGTCTTACGGGAAAGGCTCCCCAGGAACTATAAAGCACCCCCATGAAAGGGTTGGCAAATAATTCCTCTTTCGCCGGAGCCCACAGCATCTGCAGGGGATAATGCCTGATTACAGCCCAGGGAAGAAAGACTGTTTCATATGCCGAGATATGATTTGAGACCAGCAACACTCCACCCGAAGGAGGAATATGTTCACTGCCCCTGATGCGGAACCTGTTGATAAAGGAGGCGTAAAAGCCGACGACGTAAGAAGAAAATGTGACCCATAGGCGGCGTAGAAATGGAACTGTCAAGGGACTACCTCTTTCATTCAGAGTAGAATCCCTCTTATAGCACGATTGGCAGGATGCGGGCAATTTCTTTAATTAACATAATGAAAATGACCAATTAATTAAAGGTGAAATAAAAAGTGGCACCCTTCTCTGGCTCGGCTTCTCCCCACACCCGGCCCCCATGCCGCTTTACTATCCGCTCAACGGTGGCCAGACCTATGCCTGTACCTTTAAATTCGCCGGCAGCATGCAGCCTTTGAAACGGCTCGAAGAGTTTTGCTGTCTTTTTCATGTCAAACCCGGCGCCGTTGTCCCTGATGAAATAGGTCTTCCCTTTGCTGCCTTCCAGCAGGCCGAATTGTATCTTGGCCTCCTGGCGCTTACTGGTGTACTTCCAGGCATTGCTCAGCAGGTTCTCCAGAACGACCCGGGCCAGTTCAGCGTCACAAAAGGCGGTGACGTTTGGTGCAACCTCAAAAACAACTGTTCGCCCCGGTTCCCTCTGGCTTAGCCCTACATATATCTCTTGCACTATCCGGCTAAGATCATATTCTTTGCTCCGCATTTCAGAAGTAGTCACCTGCGACAATTCCAGCAGGGCCTCAATCAACTCTTCCATCTGTTCACAGGCCTCACTTATGGTACGGACGAAAAAGCGGCCATTTTCATCCAAGGAATCAAAAGAATCCTCCAGTGCTTGGCTAGCGCTGTAAATTCGTGTCAATGGCGTACGGAGGTCGTGGGATACGGAGTAGCTGAATGCCTCTAGCTCTTTATTGGCTGCCGCCAACTCGACTGCATGGGCAGAGAGTTTTTGATTAAGGTGCTTTATACGGTTTTCCGATTCCTTATGGTCGGTAATATCGATGACAATGCCCACAAGTCCGCCAAGAGCGCCATCAGCATCGGTAAAGGTAGCCTTATTGAAAATAACCTCCCTTTTGCTGCTGTCCGCGCAGGGAATGGTTGATTCATAAATCTGGACCCCCGGGTCAGCGAAAAGCTCCTGATCCATTCTGTCCAGGGACGCCGCAAGATCAGGAGGAAACAACTCAAACACGTTCTTGCCGATTATGTTGTTCCTGGCAATTCCACTGCAGTGGGCAAAAGCATCGTTGCACCCAAGAAAAATACCCTGCCTGTCCTTGTAAAATATGGGACTGGGCATTGTCTCTATCAGCCGCTGCAGCAGGTTTGCCTGTCTCTCAATGGTAGCCTCGGTCTGTTTGCGCTTTGTTATATCGCGGACCATTTCGATGCCCGCTATAACTTTACCGGTTTTATCACGCAGCGAAGAAGAAATGATCTCAACATGTATTTTACCTTCTGAAAAGGCAGGAGAAGATTCACGGCTGTATACCTTTCCGTCGAGGAATGACTTGACCAAGTCACAAAATTCACAGGGTTCTTCTCTCAACTGGTAGGCACGGTAGCAGTATTCACCCAGATGATCGCCAACCAGCGCCTTATGGGCATCATTCTGATACGTGATCCTAAGATTGGGATCCTGGATGCTGATGCCATCGCCCATGGCTGAAACAATCGCGATGGTTTTTTCTTTTTCCGCTGCCGCCTCGTCAAAAGCAGACTTCAGTTCCGCTTCCAAATAAGAGTGCTGGATCATTAATTTTTTGACGTAGAAAATAAAGGCCATGAACACCAGTGCAAAAAAAGAGCGCATGACCAGCTCGTGCAACTCAGGCGCAATTAACTGCTGGCGCAGTGTCCCCTCACTGAAAAGGTGGGCATCAAAAAAGGCATCTCCGAACCAGAACAGAGCCAGTAGGAGCAAGCCGATTGGAATGATTCTTTCGCTGCCTATTTTAATTTCCGGCTTTATCATCCTACCCCGCAATTTCTGCAAATGTCATGACCATATCCCATCCACGGAAAATTTACAATGGCGGCAATGCCCTTCTACCAGCCTGTCTTCTATGGAATAGCCGATGCGACGGATGAGAACCTCTCCGCACGCAGGGCAAATTGTATTTTCACCCTGGTTGCCGGGAACATTCCCTTCATAAACATAGCGCAACCCTGCATTCTTGCCTATCTGCCGGGCCCGGTCAAGGGTTCCCAATGGAGTTCGCGGCTGGTCCAGTAGCTTGTAGGTCGGGTAAAACTGACTCACATGCCATGGTACATCAATCCCTACTTCCTCGGCGATAAAGCTGGGCAATACCCTCCAGATCAGCATCTGAATCATTCCAATTGGGAATAACAAGTGTCGTCAGCTCAATCCAGATACCCAGGCGCTTGTATTCGACAATGGAATCAAGGACCTCCTGAAGCATGGCATGCACAACTTCCCTGTAAAATTTCTCCGAATAACCTTTAAGATCAATATTGGCAGCATCGAGATAGGGATCGGATGTGGTCATAGGGCCTCTGGTGTAATGTAGCCGTTAGTGACGAAGATGTTCTTCAGCCCGGCTGCACGGGCAAGAACTGCCGTATCGTAGGCATACTCATAGTAGATGGTCGGCTCGGTATAGGTATACGAGATCGATGCGCAACCGCTATCCTTCGCTTTAGCGACTGATTTCGGCGGGACTCAGCTCCATGCCGCCGATTGCCATCACTCCTCCGGCAGGTTGTGAGATGGCGTAATTCTGGCAGTGAAGACATCTGAAATTACAACCAACAGTGGCTATAGAATAGGATTTGCTGCCGGGGAGAACGTGAAACAAAGGCTTTTTTTCTATCGGATCCAGATGCTCTGCAATGGCCTTGCCATAAACAAGGCTGTAGAGAGTGCCGCCCTGATTCTCTCTCACCATACAAATGCCCCGTTTACCGGGGGGAATCTGGCATCGAAAACGACAGAGGCCACATTTGACTGCGCCTCCCGGCCTTCTTTCATAGAACATCGCCTCTTTCATAAACTACCTCCCTTTGGTCATCTACAGAAGTAAGTTCTATATGGAGGGGATTTCCTTTTTCGCATCACCCCGCTTCCCCTGATTTAACTGTACCACTACCTATATAGTTAGAAACAGGAGTAAAAAAGAGTGAAAAACTCAGAAAATTTGGAATATTTTGGGGCTGCAAGTAGCACAAAGGCTTTAACCGCCCCTAAACCATTGTTTTATTAGCTAGTTACAGAATTTTTGTGTTGCAGATTTTTTTTTGATTGCCTAAGATAAACGAATCAGGAAGGAAAACTAAAAGGAGAATTAAATGCATTGCCCCATTTGCAAAAGCACCAAAAAAATCGAGATTGATATGCACTCGGACGGATACGCAAAAGACCTGCTGGAATGCAGCTCGTGCGGCGCTATCTGGATTGATTACCTTGGCACAATCACCTTGTTGAACGACAAGGCGTTGTTGAAGGATAAAGCGGCATAAACCATCTGAGGGGATCCAGGCCACTGGGTTCCCTGATCTCCCTCCCCCCGAAGACCTCCCTCTCTAAATATTCTCAAAAACATCATCGTAGACAGATGCCATTGTTTGCCAATCATAGCGACTGACGAACTGCCGCAGGTATGCAGGGGTTGCGGGCGCGACCTCTCTTAACAGACCTTCAAGCCTCTCTTCAAGAACCTTTTCGTCATCATAAAGAAACTGCCGACGGTGCTCACCAGGCAGATGTTCTGGATAGGCTAACCTTTCGGGAAGCAAGGGATGACACCCGCAGTATATGGCCTGCACAACGCTTGCCCCAAAAAAATCATGCCTTGATGTTACGGGCAAAATATCCGCCTTCCACAGCCAATGGGCATAGTCGGCGAAGCTGCTTGCAAAACCGAATTGAATAACTCTCTTGCCCAGTCGCTCACGGACAGTGTCAAAAACGGCAGGTACATTGGAAAAACTTTGACCCAGAACAGCCAGCTCAAAATCTATCCCTTTAGCAGCAATCCTACCGAGCGTGGCAAAGAACGCTTCTGGATTTTTATCGTATTCCCAGCGGTGATTCCATAGCACAAGAGGAACATTCCCCCTGCTTCGGTTTTTTGGTTGCCGAAAATCATCAAACTGCCTCAGGTCCATACCCAAGCTGAGGATCCTGGATTTTTTCCGAATCGCCTCAATGGTGCGCCATTCCCGTTTATCCGGCATTGACCTGAGAAAAGACGGCAACTCCGCCATAAATGAGTCCAAATGATAGGAAGAATTAAAGAATACCGCATCGGCGGCAAGGGCGCTGGAATAGTTGATGAATGCATAATGCATGTCTCGACCGGTTGCACTGTCCCTGTCATTGGGAGACCATGGATAGGTAAGCTGGTTTTCGTGAAAATAAAGGGCGGTCTTGCAGGATGCTGTCTTGGATCGGGTAAGGGCCAGAAACGTGGTCAGATCAAGCATGTCTGTTGACAGAATCAGGTCGGGCTGAAAACTGCTTTCAAGAAACCTGCTGGCGAGTGCGACGGCGCCGCCATGCATTCGCCATTTCCAGTGTTTGCCGGGGAGGCTGAGGATCTCAACCTGATGCTTGCTGCAACCGGCATATTCATTTGCCCAGGAGGCATGGGAACCGGTAAAGAATGGTTCCAGAAGAAGAATCTTCATGCCGTACTCCCGCTAGTTTTAAAACATGAACCGACGCATGCTGATGTTGAGAAGAATGCCGACACCAACCATTGAGGTGACCATGGAGGTGCCGCCATAGGAGAAAAAAGGTAACGGCACCCCAACAACCGGGAAAAGGCCGATTACCATGCCCATATTTATGACGATATGCCAGAAGAGCATTGCCGTTACACCGACAGCCAACAGGCTACCAAAACGATCGTTGCACCGGGAGGCAATGTGCAGGCCCCACAGGACGAGAAACAGGTAGAGGATCAGTATCATCAAACAGCCGACAAAGCCCCACTCCTCTGAGAATACCGAAAAGGCAAAGTCGGTATGCTGTTCGGGCAGGAACCGCAGCTGGCTCTGGGTCCCATGGAGATAACCTTTGCCCGTAATACCTCCCGACCCAACGGCTATCTTGCTTTGTATGATGTGATAACCGGTTTTTAGCGGATCATGCTCGGGGTTGAGAAAAGTAATGATCCGGTTCTTTTGATAATCATGAAGATAGAAGTGCCATGCGCCGTAGCAAATCGGCAGAGCAGCGAGCATGACGGAGACGATGGCAGTCAATCTGACTTTTACATACATGAGCATTGAGGAGGCGATCAGAATGACAAGGATGGCGTTCCCACAATCAGGCTGCTTCATGATCATAATCGCCGGCAAGCCAATGATGAGGCACGGGTAAAACAGGTCTTTCAGGGTAAGGCCATTGTGGACAGGATACCTGCTGAAGAAGCGGGCAAAGGTCATGATTATGACGATTTTCATTGGCTCGGATGGCTGAATATTGATGATCCCCAGGTCCAGCCAGCGAGTGGCCCCCATGGATGTCTTGCCCACCACAAGGACAGCAACCAGAAGCAGTACCACCCCGCCATAAATCCAGTAGGCAATATCTTCCAGAATATGATAATCAAGACTGCACGCAACTATGCAAAGAGACAAGCCGGCAAAAATCCAGTAAATCTGCTTGAAAAATATGGGGTCCCCACTATCCGGTACGAAGCAGGCACTGTAGATATTCATCACCCCGATACTGCAGATGAGCAGCACCAGCGCCAATAATGTCCAGTCAAAATTGGTGAACAGCCTTCTGTCAAACATTACAACAGCCTCCCATTTAGCAGCTTATTCATCGTCGCCACCTTCAGCCGCTTCATCGCTGTCACTGGCCTCCTCTACTTTCACCGGTTTTTTTATCACCCCTTTTCCCTCGAAATAGGTGCGAAGAATACGTCCGGCAATTGGTGCTGCAGCACTTCCGCCATGCTCTCCGTGTTCAACGACGACCCCGACCGCCACTTCAGGCTTTTCAAGCGGAGCAAAGGCGACAAACAGAGCGTGATCCCTGAATTGGTAAGGAACATTTCCCTTGCTATCACGAAGCTTGACAACCTGGGATGTCCCGGTTTTTCCTGCGACCTTGACTTCATAAAGACGCGCCATGCCCCCCGTGCCGTGGGCCTCGTTGACAACTGCGGAGAGTCCTTCCTTTACCAGCCGGAAGCTAGCAGGCTTTATATCTGCTTTACCCATGAGCTCGGGGAGAAATTCCTTCACTACCTTTCCATCCGGATCGACGATCCGCTTCAGCAGGTGGGGCCGGTAAATGGTTCCTTCATTGGCAACCGTTGCAATCATTGATGCTAATTTGAATCCGGTGTTGTCAGCACATAACCCTGACCGATTGCTACAGGAAGTGCTCCGCCACGATACCACTTTTTGCCGTACTTTTTCAGTTTCCAGGCAGAGGTTGGCACCATGCCTGCTTTTTCATTTTCCAGGCCAATCCCCATCGGTTCACCGAGGCCGAATTTTTTGGCATATACTGCTATTTTATCAACCCCAAGGCGCTCACCCAATTGATAAAAATAGACGTCACAGGATTCTTTCAAGGCTTTTTTCAAGTCAACTCGGCCGTGTCCCTTTTTATCCCAGCATTTGAAGGTGCTGGTTCCGAATTTGTATGATCCACTGCAGTTAATTGTAGTGTTTTCATCTATCATTCCCTCTTCAAGTCCGGCCAGGGCAGTAACTATCTTGAATGTGGACCCCGGTGGATATTGTCCCTTGAGTGCCTTGTTTTCCAGTGGATGTCGCTTGTCCTCCACATAGGATTTCCACTGCTCAGGGGATAACCTGCCGGAAAACAGGGCAGGATCAAAACCGGGATTGCTGGCAAAGGCGAGAATCTCGCCGCTGGCAACGTCTATCAGAACAGCAGCACCAGCCTTATCACCAAATGCTTCCTCTGCAGATTTCTGCAACTCTGTATCAATGGTCAATACCAGGGTATTCCCGATGGTGGGGTTTGTCTCGGTTACGCCACGCAGGAACCGCCCGCGAGCGTCAACTTCAATTTGCCGCCCGCCATCGTCCCCATGAAGCACTGCCTCCCATTTCCTTTCAATTCCGCTTTTTCCGATGTAATCACCAAGATTATAATCCTGATATTGTTCATTATTCATCTCAGTTTCGTTTATCTCGCCGAGATAGCCAAGCAGGTGGGCCGCAAGAATGCCATTGGCATAAGCCCTGATAGGTTTCATCTCAATGTCTACCCCGGCGAACAGTCTCATCCGGTTTTCTTCAAGGAATTCCAGCTGATCTCGACTGATACCCGACGCAACCACCAGGGGATAATACTTAGCCCTGCTCTTGCCTTTCTCCCATTTCTGTAGCAACTCGTCCCTATTTAGATCAAGATATTTTGAAAGATTATCAAGAAGGGCCTCTTTGTCCTTAACGTCCTGCGGAATAATCGCCACGCTGAATGAAGGGGTGTTACTGACCAGGGGTTTGCCGTTGCGGTCCAGTATTGCTCCCCGCGGGGCGGCGACAGGAACAAAACGTAGCCGGTTGTTCTCGGATTGATCGAGAAGGATGTCCGACTCAATGATCTGCAGGTACCAGAGCCTGGTCAAAAGCAGGAAAAATACAATAGCTGCTGCAAGAGAAAGCCTTAGGATTCGCCTTTTTGGCTCCTCGTTTTCTCTTATGTAGTGTTGATCTTTCATTATATTTTAATTTCCTCTGTAACGACCGAGGCAGGAAGCATAAAAATCAGTGAGCCAATCAGCGCATTCACAAGCGCATGGGGTAAAAGCGATGACAACAGGGTCGCATAAACACCATCAGCCGCCGAGAAAATCAGCAGGAGCAGCAAATTCAGAAGCCCGTTGACTAAAGTTGACAGGAAAATGACAATTACCATCAAAAAGCGACTATCGGTATAGAAGCGGCCTGCAGTCATGTTCAAGGCGAAGAAAATGCAAAGATAGCTGAAGCCGCTGAGGCCAAAATAAATACCGCTGAAACAATCCTGCAGAAGACCAATGGAAAAAGCAGCCAAAGCGCCTGATCGCCCTTTGGAGCGGAGCCCAAGATACACCACAAGAACAATAAGCAGGTTGGGATGGAAAGGATCCAGCAGGTAAGGCGGAAAGATTGTTATTTGGAAAAGAAGCGCAACGATGACCATCACTACTAGTTTTGCTGTTTTAATCATATTTCTGCTGGAGAAGCACCAGCACCTCTTCGGTCCTGGCTATGTTGACCGTAGGCTGGACATCCACGGTCTGAAAAATACCGTATGCCCCCTTTTTGACCATGGTAACCTCTCCCAAATTAAGCCCTTTGGGAAACCCACCTCCAACGCCCGAGGTAACAACGACATCGCCCACCTTGACATCTTCATCACGCAACGAGAATTCCAGCGAACACCTGCCATCCCCGGTTCCCTTTACCACACCCCTGGCCCTTGATCTTTGGACCACTGCCGCTATTCCGCTGGCGTGATCGGTCAGGAGCAGCAGTCGCGAGGAGTTGGCAGCAACCTTGACCAATCGGCCGATTACTCCATCCAAGGCAATGACCGGCATTCCTTCCTGTAGACCGTCTGCTGCACCGCGATCAATAATGAGCGTTTTAAACCAGGGAGAACCATCTTCACCGATAACCGAAGCAGCCAGGGATGGGGACTGAAGTGCAGTTTTCAGTTCCAGCAGCTTTTTCAATCTCTCATTGGCAAAAAGGGCTTCCCGCCCCTCAGTCTCCCGGGCAGAGTAAATTTCTATAATTCGCCGCAGCTCCTTGTTTTCCTTACGCACATTTACCAGGTTTAGATAATCGGACCAAATATCGTAGGTAAGTCCATTGCCGGCCGATAACAGTTCCGTTACCGGGGCGATGACGTTCATCACTCCGCGTTCCAGCGGGGTTGAAGTTTCCCGGTTCTTAAGGTTCAGCGAATAGAAAATAAGGGCGAGAAGAAGAAACAATCCGATGAACAGGTAAACTTTATATTTATTAAACAGCTCTCTCATCGGCCTCTATAAAAAAGTTAAAGGGAGACAAAGTCCCCCTGGCAAGATGTGGTCGATCTGGCATCCGCATTTAATCCAGAATAAAGGGAGAAGTGGAAGCATCCTCGTGGCGAATTTCATCTATGGGTTGCTTTTTGTTCTCCCCGGCAAAGAGCTTGTTGGGGGCGTTGAACACAATACCATTGTCGATGCCCACATTCTTGTAAGCATGAACCACTCCAGGAGGCACCGTCATCATCATCGGCACGTCGATACCGGCAAAAATAACTTGTTTGACGCCAAAACTGGGGGAATCCTTGCGATTATCCCACAGATGTATTTTAAAATTGGAGGGGCCGATAAAGCAGAAATAATCGGTCTGATCCACGTGTTCATGGGGCCCGCGTGCAACACCGGGCTGAGTCATTGAGAGATAGGCCATTACCGGCATTGTCCCATGTTCGACCTCATCGGAACGGAATAGCTCGGCGAGCCAACCCCGTTCATCCAGATATTTGTTCAGTGGCTTCACCACAACGTCATGAATTTTGCCTTTTTTGAATTCAATTTCACTCATTTATTAGCCCCACAAAGTTCACTTTCGTTATAGACGTGCATCAAGTAATCACGATAACTGGATTTGGGAGTATTGGCAATAGCTTCCGCCATGCCCTTGCAGTCAATGAACCCCCGACGCAGCGAGATCTCCTCTAAACAGGCAATTTTCAAACCTTGTCGCATTTCCAGCGTACCGATGAAATGACTGGCTTCAAGCAGGCTCTGATGGGTACCGGTATCAAGCCAGGCAATGCCGCGCCCAAGCTTTTCCACTTGCAGTTCTCCCCGGCGCAGATACTCCAGATTGACGTCGGTAATTTCCAGCTCGCCACGGGGCGAAGGTTGCATGCCCTTTGCGATTTCAACGACCTTGCCGTCATAAAGATATAGTCCCGGCACCGCGTAGTTGGTCTTTGGACGTTGCGGTTTTTCCTCTATGCTGACTGCACGCCCCTGGGCATCAAACTCGACGACGCCGTAACGCTCGGGATCCTGAACATAATAGCCAAATATCTTGGCTCCCCCCTCAAACTGCTCCACCGCTCGGTCAAGCCCCATTTTGCCATAAAAGATGTTATCTCCCAATATCAGGCAAACGGAATCAGTGCCGATGAACTGCTCCCCGATGAGAAAGGCTTGGGCAATGCCTTTCGGCTCTGGCTGAACCTTATAGGTAAGGCGTATTCCCCAGCGCGAACCATCCCCGAGCAGATCCTGGAAACGGGGAGTATCATGGGGTGTAGAGATGATGAGGATGTCGTTAATGCCGGCCATCATCAGGGTCGCCAGAGGGTAATAGATCATCGGCTTGTCGTAAACCGGCTGCAGCTGCTTGCTGGCGACAAGCGTCAGGGGGTACAGTCGGCTACCCGCTCCTCCTGCTAAAAGAATACCCTTCTTGATTCCTTTGCTCATGATGTCCTTTCCGCAAACCGCATCGCTTTAAACCTTCATTTTTTATCACATGCCGAGGAAAATGGTCAAATACTTCTGCATTTCTCAGAGGAAACCTTGGGGCCCGGAAATAATGGCCACGCTAGCAGCCAGGATATCATCATAAGCCATGACACCTTCGGGAAGAGCTTGTTCCTCTGCCAGTCCATAGCCGGTTCGCACCAGAAGCGGCCGGCATCCTGCCTTGAGTCCGGCTTCCACATCAGCAAGCTTGTCGCCGATCATGAATGACTCTCCCAGATCAATGGACCAGTCAGCCGCAGCTTGCAGCAGCATGCCGGGCAGCGGCTTACGGCAGGCGCATTCCCTGCGGTAACTGCCTATACCATGGTTTGGATGATGGGGGCAAAAATACCAGGCATCAACCCTAGCCCCTGCTTTTGTTAGCTCCTGCTCCATGTGGCGATGGAGCTGTTCCAGCATTTCTTCGTCATAGTAACCTCTGCCGATTCCGGACTGGTTGGTCACTATTATCACCAGAAATCCGGCAGCATTGAAACGCCTGATGGCTTCAGCTGCGTTGGAAATCAGTTGGCAATCCTCGATCAGGTACAGATAATCCTTTTCCACGTTGATGGTGCCGTCCCGGTCAAGAAAAACAGCCTTTCTCCCTGCTGTCTTCCTTTCGCTCTCCAGCCGCGGTTCCATTCTAATGCCTCTGACCGAAAAGCCGCTTCTCCAGGAGATCGCAGAGAATATGTATCACCGTGATGTGACCCTCTTGGACCCGGGGAGTATCATCACTGTTGATGGTGATATGGACGTCAACAATTTCAGCAATAGTACCACCATTCTTCCCCAGCAAGCCTATGGTGCGGCAGCCCACTTCGTCTGCGAGAAGGAGAGCTTTGTATACGTTTTTCGAGGTGCCGCTGGTGGAGATGCCCACCACTACATCACCAGCCTGGGCGAGAGCCTCAACCTGACGGCTGAAGATGTCTTCAAACCCGTAGTCGTTACCGATAGCCGTCAGAATGGAGGTATCAGTAGTAAGTGCCACAGCAGGAAGTGCACGTCTCTCCATCTTGAAACGACCCACCATTTCCGCCACAAAATGTTGCGCATCTGCAGCAGAACCACCGTTGCCCATCACCAGCAGTTTCTTGCCATTGTGGAGCGCATCGGCCAAAAGATCGGCAACTGCTGCGATTTTAGGTACAAGCTCCTGTTCAATTGACTCGATTACCCTGTGATGAGAGCGAAGCTGGTTTTTAATCTCGTTTATCATTGCAACTCCTTATCATACCTTCCAATTGGGCAAAGCTTAACTGGCTCTCAATTCCGGCAACATTGATGCCGTCTGCAGCGGCGACAACAGTGGTACCAGGCTCCTCCGAAACGATGCTGGTAATGAGTTTTTTGACGCTGGAAGAAGTGTGGAAGAATGGCAGCGGATAAATCCTGATATTTTCATGCAAAGAAGATAACCCAGACTTTATCAGCTTTTTATGCAATTGATGGTCGACTACAAGATGAAATTTAAAGCTCTGACGAGCGCCCTGCAACAACAACTCGAGTACGGAATTCATTTCAGCAGCTGCATCCTTCGGCGCAAGCAGGCAGAACGAAGATTCAGTACCCCATCTTCGGTTGAATTCAGCCACCGTCTTCTGCAGGTTTTCCTGGCGCCTTATTTCGGAACCCAGTTGAACATCCTTCACATATTGAATCGTTACATCGGGGACACGGAAGGTAAGAAATCCCGCTTGTAATGCCCTGCGAGTAAAATCCTTGAGACACCAGACACCGCCGTCCATCCCTTCGTCAAAGCCACCGATAGCAGCGTAAACCTCTTTTTTTATCAGCATTGCAGCAAATGAGCCAAAGGAAATCTCACAGACATCGCCAGGTCTTTTTTTGGTGCTTCCCGTACCCATCTCCACAAGAAGCGGAACAACCAGACCAGCCTCGCTTCTGCGACTGAAAAAGGCCAGCAATGGTTCAAGCCATCCAGCACCAACCAAGGAGGTGCTTCTGATTATGACAAAATAGTCAGCTGCTGCCTTTTCCAACCCTTGATTTAAGGCTTTCACCAGCCCCTGATTAACATCATTGCGAAGCAAAAGCGCCTGGTCGTCGAGGCCTTCGCAAAACTCCTGCAGCATTTTTTCCGTTTCCCGGTCACTGCCATTATCAACAATTATCAAACGGAAATTTGAGGAGTGATTAAGAAGGTTGACGAGGCAGTTTCGTGTTTCAACAGGCCGGTTCCATACAGGCATAATGATGTCAATTGACGGGTGAGAGCTCATGATTCCGCTTTGTATGATATGAAAGTAAAGATACGGGAAAGAAGAGTTTAGGATCTATTAGGTCGGGAAAGGCAGCAGCCAGAAAGTTTCAACTTAAGGCCGCTGGCTTTCCCTTGCTGGAGGATCAGGAACTTATGGCCACATTTCTCAGCAGTGCCAATTCATCAAGAACCTTGCCCGAGCCAAGAACGACACAGGAAAGAGGATCTTCGGCAGTGACCACAGGCAGGCCGGTCTCTTCCCTGAGAAGACTGTCCAGGTTGCGAAGCAGGGCACCTCCCCCGGCAAGGACAATGCCCTTGTCGACGATATCGGCAGCCAGTTCGGGAGGAGTTCTCTCCAGACAGATGCGAACGGCATCAACAATGGCATTTACCGGCTCGGAAAGGGCCTCCCGAATTTCATTGGAGTTGATTTCGATGGTCTTGGGAATGCCCGAGACCAGGTCCCGTCCCTTGACATCCATGGTCCTCACTTCGTCGCCGGCATAGGCCTCACCGATATCGATCTTGATGATCTCGGCCATCCGGTCACCGATGAGCAAATTGTATTTACGCTTGATATATTGAACTATGGCTTCGTCCATCTTGTCACCGCCGACACGCACTGATTTCGTATAAACAATGCCGGCTAGAGAGATGACCGCAACCTCCGTTGTGCCGCCGCCGATATCAACGATCATATTGCCGCTGGCTTCGGTTATGGGTAGACCTGCACCGATAGCAGCGGCCATCGGCTCTTCTATGAGGTAAACCTCGCGAGCTCCAGCCGATTCAGCAGATTCCTTGACCGCCCTTTTTTCAACCTGGGTGATCCCTGATGGAACGCAAATGACGATGCGGGGCCGAACAAGTGTCTTACGATTGTGAACCTTGTGGATGAAGTACCGGAGCATCTCTTCAGTTATGTCGAAGTCGGCGATAACACCGTCTTTCATGGGACGGATGGCGGTAATACTGCCGGGTGTTCGACCGAGCATCTTTTTTGCTTCCATTCCCACCGCTAGCACCTTCTGCTGTCCGTTGTTCATTTTCTGAACTGCGACAACTGAAGGTTCACGTACCACGATACCTTTCCCCTTGAGGTAGACAAGGGTGTTGGCAGTGCCAAGGTCAATGGCCAGGTCATTGGAAAACATGCCGAATACGATGTCGAATATTTTCAACATTTATAACTCCTTGGTATTAATAGATAAATTTATTTCGCAAAATCGCTAAACAATAACAAAATCCCCCCACTCATGCAAGAAAGAAAATTTATTGTTATCGCCAAACTACCATCTTTTATGGCATAAGGTAGCTTGTCAAAGCAGACTGGCCAAATGTTGTAACGACAGAAAAAGGACCCAGAATCACAGCCATTCTCCTGTTGCTTTTGCTATTAAAGTATATTACTATTCGTGACCGTTGCACAAAGGCTTTACCCCATTTTTCCTAAAAAAGGAGTCGAATCGTCCAATGCTTGGCATAATGAGAAAATACAAACAATCGATCCTCATCAAGATCGTTTTCTGCATCATCGTCTTTTCCTTCATCGGCACCATCTTCCTCGTCTGGGGAAGAGGCGACGAAACCGGCAGCAGTGATTTTGCCGCCAAGGTAGACGGCACCAAGATCTCCTTCGATGACTATCAGAAAAATTACTATCGGTTGAGAGGCCTTTACGAGCAAATTTATGGCCGCTCCATTACGCCTGAACTGGAAAAGCAACTGGGTATCAAGAAAATGGCAGTGGAAAGCCTCATTGACAACACCCTGCTTATCAAAGAAGCAAAACGGATGGGCATCTCGGTAAACAAGGATGAGATAGCAAATGAGATCGCCAAGACGCCTGCCTTTCAAAAGGATGGGGTTTTCGATTTCAATCAGTACACGCAAATGCTCAAGGCAAACCGCATGACTCCTGCCAATTTTGAAGAAAGCCAGGAGCAGGATCTCCTTGTGAAAAAAGTTCGTGAGAAGGTCAAGGAACGGGCAACCGTGAGTGATCAGGACCTGCTGCAGGCTTTCAAAAAGCAAAATGACAAGGTAGATCTCTCCTTCATCTCCTTTTCTCCAACCGAGGTAAAAGGAGAGGTAAAAGTTACCGATCAGGATCTCACCGCCTACCTTCAGGGACACCAGGCAGAATTCAAGACTCAGGAAAAAGTGAGTATTTCCTATGCCATAGTTTCTCCAGATCAGTTTTTATCAAAAGTAACCGTCAGCGATGAAGAAGCTCAGACCTACTATCAGAAAAACATTGACCGCTATCAGGGCAAGGGGGGCATTCTACCCTTTGCAGAAGTTAAAGCCCGGGCAACAGCAGACGCAATCAAACAGAAAGCCGCCAAAGAAGCTTACGAAAAGGTAGCTGACGCCGTAAACAAAAACCTCAAGGGCGGGGACATTAATGCCGCTGCCGCTGCCGTTGGTGCGAAAGCCATCGAAACACCTCTATTTTCCCAGCAAGCGGCACCACCTTCACTGGCTGGCGAAGATGATGTGATAAAAAAGGCATTTCTACTCAAAAAGGATGAGCTGGGCGGTCCGGTAGAGACAGCCAGGGGCATTTATATCATCAAGGTAAAAGAGAAAATTCCTGCTGCAGTTCCTCCCTTGGCTGAGATCAGGGGACAGTTAACACAGAAGGTCATGGAAGAAAAGGCCCGTGAGCTGGCAAAGAAAAAGGCTGAAGAAGCACTTGCCCAAATGGCCAAAGGCGAAGGCGCAATCAAGCCATCGGAAACTGGAGCTTTCAGCTATGCTGCCAATGGCGAGATTCCCCGCATCGGTAACTCGCCCGAGTTTATGGAAGCAGCTTTCAGCCTGACCACAGCAGCGCCGACAGCAAAAACTCCTTTTAAAGTGGGCGACCGTTGGTATGCCGTCAAGCTCAAGCAGCGCATTGAGTTAAACAGCGCCGACTTCCAGAAAAATAAAGAGCAGATTAAACAGACCCTGCTTCCTAAAAAACAGCAGGAAGCCCTGGACAGCTGGTTGAAAGAATTAAAAGCCAAGGTTAAAATTGAAATTAACCCTGCCGTACTGGCAGAGTAGATATTTAAAGGAGCTTATGATGTCCAACCTGGTTTTAAACACTGATTTCCCCGATCTCAAGCTTGCCGCGAGGGGCAAAGTCCGGGATATCTACGACTTGGGAGAGACCCTCCTCATTGTCACCACTGACCGCATTTCCGCATTCGATGTGATCATGAATGAAGGCATACCCGACAAGGGCTTTGTCCTGACCCAGATATCGGCCTTCTGGTTCCGCCAGATGGAAGACATCATCCCCAACCATATCATATCAATCGACATGAAGGACTTCCCGGCGGTCTGTCAGAAGTACGCCAACATCCTTGCAGGACGATCAATGCTGGTGAAAAAAGCAAAACCGCTGGCAGCCGAATGTATCGTCCGCGGCTACATCTCCGGCTCCGGCTGGAAGGACTATGTGGCCACCGGCTCCATATGCGGGATTAAACTACCAGCAGGCTTGAAGGAATCAGACCGGTTGCCGCAGCCGATCTTCACCCCTTCAACAAAGGCAGAACTGGGCACACATGACGAAAACATCTCCTTTGAACAAATGGCGGAACTGTGCGGCAAGGAAACGGCGGAAAAGGTACGGGACGCCACACTGAAGATTTATATGAACGCCCGTGACATTGCCGATACCAAAGGCATAATCATCGCCGACACCAAGTTCGAGTACGGCATCTTTAACGGGGAGCTGATCATCATTGACGAATGCATGACACCAGACTCCAGCCGCTTCTGGCCAAAAGACAGCTACAAGCCAGGCGGCCCTCAGCCCAGTTTCGATAAACAGTTCCTTCGCGACTACCTTGAAACTCTCGACTGGAACAAGAGTGCACCTGCCCCACCGTTGCCTGAAGAAATCGTCAGAAAAACTGGCGAAAAATATATGGAAGCGCTGGTGAAGCTCACCGGCAAGGGGAAGTAATAGAATTATAAAAGTAAAAAGCCCCGGTCTTTGCAGACCGGGGCTTTTTTTATCATCAATTATTCAGCAGCCCTAAACTTCGGAGCAGTTGAACGAACTTATTGGCTCACATCAGGTTGCTGGTCTATTACTTCCGGAAATGGACCCATCGGGGTCATCAAGTTCAGCATTTCCCCGCCATGTTCAGGGCAGTACTCTATGGGCTGGGTGCCCGGAATATAGAACTCTTCGCGTTTCACCGGACAGTCGTCATTGGCCAGGGAGCCTGTCTCGGGATCAATGGAAACAGAGACCACCGTATCCGGTTTTTGAAAATCTACCACCGGTTTAGCAGCCAGAAGAGGTCGCATGAACCGCTCCCAAATAGGCGCAGCCACGCTCCCCCCCGTAAATCCTTTGCCGCCAGGTTTGGGCTTGTCATACCCAACCCAGATGCCTGTCACTATCTGAGGAGTATAGCCGATAAACCACGCATCACGATAATCATCGGTAGTACCGGTCTTCCCGGCTGCTGGTCGATCGGAGCTCAGCTTCTTGAGCGATTTTGCCGTGCCATAAGTCATAACATCCTTCAACATCTGAGTCGTGACAAATGCCGTCGCCGGTGAGAGAACCGGCGTGACTGCAGGAAGATTTTCCGTCCAAGTCCGGCGATTACGGTCGTAGATGCGAATGATCGTCCTTGGTTCCGGCCGAAGGCCTCCATTAGCAAAGGGAGAGTACGCCAGAACCAGGTCACTCAAGGTAACCTCTTCAGTCCCAAGGGCAAGAGACAGATCATTTTTTGCCCCCAGATGAAGCCCCATCTTGGCGGTGAAATCAAGAAAATACGGAACTCCGATATTTTCCAGCAATTTAATTGTGATAACGTTATTGGAATAGGCCAGAGCCTGCCTCAGAGTTAGCTCTCCATACTGTTCTTTCCCGTAGTTCAGGGGCTTCCAGGTTTCGTTATTTCCTCGATTGTAGGCAACCGGCGCATCACTCCAAACGCTGCTGGCGGTCAGCCCTTTTTCCAGGGCCGCAGCATAAATCATAGGCTTGATAGCCGAGCCAGGCTGGCGTTTGGCATAGAAGGCCCGATTATAGCCGTTTTTGGCGGAATCGACGCCCCCCACTGCCGCTATTACATCCCCGGTTGAGGGATCCAGGCTCACCAATGCCCCCTGAAGCTGTGGTGAAACCCGCTTAACCCCTTCACTCAACGTCTTTTCTGCCAGCCTTTGCAGAGGCAGATCCATGGCCGTCGTCACTTCAAGGCCGCCTTGCTCGATGATCTGCGGCCCAAAACGCTCGATGAGTTTGGCGCGGATATGGCCAACGTAATAGGGAGCCTGTCCAAGCTGCACAACTGGTGAGGACTTAGCCCTCAGTTTTTGTTTTTGCGCAGGAGTGATTATCTTGAGGTCCGTCATCCGCTTAAGGACCACGTCCCTACGTCCGGCAACTCTCGCCCATTCTCCCAAGGGATTATAGCGGCTCGGGTTTTTAGGCACCCCGGCTAACAGTGAGCATTCTGATTCGCTTAATTCCTCAGGATTTTTATCATAATAAAGGCGGGCAGCCTGAACAATTCCCCAAGCGCCGTTCCCATAATAGATTTCGTTAAAATACATCTCAAGAATTTGTTTTTTGGTATATTTACGTTCAAATTCCATGGCCATCCGGCCTTCCTTGAGTTTCCGGTCAATGGTCTTCTCGCTGGACAAATATCTATTCTTGATCAGCTGCTGGGTAATGGTCGATCCCCCTTCAACCATTTTTCTCTTCATAACATCTTTGACCAAGGCGCGGGCAATGCCTCGAATGTCAATGCCGTTGTGTTCATAGAATCTGGCATCTTCAACAGCCACGACAGCCTTCTGCAGGAAGACGGGAATGCGTTCAATGGACGCCCAGTACCTTTTCTCAGAAAGAATACGGTCGACGAACCGCCCTTGGCTGTCAAATACTTTTATGGACGTATATCCGGAAGGCAGGGGGGGTATGTGGCGAATTTTTCCTGGGCCGAAGTGGAAGAGACGGTGCTTAAAAATAAAAGGGCCCCCAGTGGGGCAAAAACACAAACTTTCCGGAACAACAACAATAAAAGCGCCTTCACGTAATCTTACTCCTTAAAGAAACATAGGCATAGGCATGCCAGCCTCCTGCACTTCAACATTTCTGATCCAAAGAATCAATTATTTATTTTCTAATCTCCCTGTATGGCCAAGCCAGCTCAATAGATCTCTTCAGCCAAAAACCTCTCCAACCCGGCAACATTACTGACCGGCGGACGACAAGCACCTTTGGTGCAGATATGAGCGACTGCGCCTTCGGCAGGAGCTATGGCTAATTCCTCTGCCCCATCTTCAGCATGACGAAGCACCAGGCCCGGAATAAAGCGCCTGTTTATGGTAGCCAGCATTGCCTTCATCATTACTCCTTCCCTTTCCCCTGCCAGAGTTATTTCCACCTTCTGCCGATGTTGATAATCATGGGCGATGACCATTTGCAGATAACCGGCTGGCTGATGCAAGGCATTGCCGAGAAAGGCATTAATAGTTGTTTCGCCCGTTTCCTCCAATGCAGCATCCTGACAAATCCTGCCCAGGCGCAAAAAGTTCATGGCCGCTACTGAATTACCGGAAGGGATTGCCCCATCATAGGCACTTTTCTGCCGGATCAGAACATCCTCCGCATCTATACCGCTGTCGTAAAAAGCCCCATCTGATGCAGAAAAGAGCCTTACCATGTCTCTGCTCAACCTGAGTGCTTCAGCCAGATAACCGGATCCAAGCGACACCTGATAAAGCTCCAGCAGGCCCCAGATCAGGAAAGCATAATCCTCCAGGAAACCCGGAATTTTAGCCCGCCCCAGGTGGTAGCTGCGCAACAGTCGCCCTTCCTCTGTCTGCAGCCGTTTGTAAATAAATGAAACGGCACCATCAGCCGCCTTTAGATAACTTTCATCACCCGATATGCCATAACCCTTGGCCAAGGCAACAATGAGCAATCCATTCCAGGCTGTCACCACCTTGGCATCCTTTAAAGGATGGACCCGCTTTTCTCGGGCTTGAAGAAGAGACGCCCGCCATTTGATCAAATTCCCTTTGAGAGCATCCGCATCAAGCCCTTCACCTTGGGCGAAGGCCGACAGGGAAACAGGCAGGTGCAGAATATTTCGTCCTTCAAAGTTACCCTGCTCAGTGACATCGAACAGACGGCAAAAAATCTGGCCAACCTCCTCGCCCAAGACCTCCTTGATTTCAGAAGGTGACCAGACATAAAACCTTCCCTCTTCTCCCTCGGTGTCTGCATCCTCGGCAGAGCAGAAACCCCCATCAGGACCGGTCATTTCAACCACTGAATAATTCAGGATCTCCCTGACCACTTCCCGGTAAAAATCATCGCCGGTTGACTGGAAGGTTTCAGCAAAAGCAATAGCAATCAGAGCCTGATCATAGAGCATCTTCTCAAAGTGAGGCACAAGCCATTGGCGGTCTACAGAATACCTGTGAATGCCAAAACCAAGCTGATCATAAATACCCCCTTGCCGCATCATGGTAAGGGATTTTTCAGCCATCTGTGACGCTTTCAACCTGTCAGCCCCGGAAGAGCAGCGTAGCAGAAATGAGAGATAATGCGGCATGGGGAATTTTGGCGCCTGCCCAAATCCGCCCCACTCCGGGTCATACATGGTTGCTATTTGATGGAGAGCCCGTGTCTCCAGTTCTTGACCGGCCTTTGCCGCAGTGGGCCGGTTCTGGTTTTCAAATGCTGCCATAATCGCCACACAAGTTTCTTCAACCTTGTCCCGCTCGTTCTGCCAGAACAAAGAAACCCTCTCCAACAGCTCAATTACCCCAGGCATCCCCATCCGCCGCACCTTGGGTAGATAGGTAGCGGCAAAAAAAGGCCGCTTATCCGCCGTCATGATGATGTTGAGCGGCCAACCGCCGCTGCCCGAGAGCATCTGTGCAACCGCCATGTACTGGTCATCAATATCCGGCCGTTCCTCCCGGTCCACCTTTATGGCGACAAAGGAGCGGTTAAGCACCTCCGCCACCTCATTGTCCTCAAACGACTCATGGGCCATGACATGACACCAGTGACAGGTTGCATAGCCTATGGAAAGAAAGACAGGCTTGTCCTCTGCCCGTGCCTTGGCAAAGGCTTCTTCCCCCCATTGATACCAGTGGACCGGGTTTTCCGCATGTTGCAGCAGATACGGGCTGTCGGCAAAAATGAGCCTGTTGAAATCCGCCCCGCCATCCTTCGGCATTGAGCTTTTGTCAATAGCGGCAAGTCGGCCTAATCTTTCGTTTTCACCATGCAATTTCCTATGCATTGTCATGGGACCTCCGTTCTCCATTGGTATCCATTGAGATAATATTAATTTTAGATTATTGTATCATCTCTGAAATAGTTATGTTGCCGGCCAATAATCCCGCGGAGCCCCAAACCAATGCCTGTACTGCTTTTTGCTTTTATTCTGTCACTTATTACGGTACCTGCCTTTGCAACCGAAATAGCCGTGGGAAAGTTCAGCTCCAACGACCTGGGGGGATGGACCGAAAAATCTTTTCGAGGAAAAACTGATTACTCATTGACAAAAGAAGATGGAAAAATCGCCTTGAGGGCACACAGCATCAAGTCAGGCTCAGGCATGATAAAAAAAATTTCTGTCGACTCAAGGAAATTACCCCTGTTGCGCTGGTCGTGGAAAATCGACCATACCCTGAAGAGGGAGGATATCAGGAGCAAAAAGGGGGATGATTTTCCCGCCCGGGTCTATGTCATATTTCCCCGCACCTTTTTCTGGAGGATGCGTGCCATCAATTATGTCTGGGCTTCTAAAATGGCCAAAGATTCCTTTATGCCAAGCCCATACACAGCCAATGCCATGATTATTGCCGTGGAAGCGGGAGATGAAAAGGTAAAGAAGTGGGTCAGCGAGGAAAGAAATATCTACGAGGATTACAAGATGGTGTTCGGCGAAGAGCCGCCGCTTTTAGGTGGGATTGCCATAATGACGGACACCGACAATACCCAGGATGAAGCTACAGCTTTTTATGGGGATATAGTTCTCGAAGCAAAGTAGCTGGGCACACGGACAAGGTGTGCCCATGCACTCTTATCCGATAAGCTTCGACAGACGGCTCCGCTGTTTCTCCAGTCTGCGCTGCCCCTGCTCAATGGCATTAAGCAGCTCCTTCTTTGCCTGGTAAGCCATGTCTGGCCCCTTGTCAAGGATTTCCTCCGCCTTTTCACCTACCGTTTCCACCATGTCTGATATCTGGGCAGAGAATTGGTCCACGACACCCTCCGCTTTCTGTCTGGCCTTTTTTGCATAACGCACTATGTCACGCCGTGTCCTCTTACCCGACTGAGGTGCAAATACCAGAGCCGCCCCTGCCCCAATGATGCCCCCTGCTATGAGCAATATCGCCCCGATCAAAACGTCATTTTTTCTGTTTTCCATTATGCCCCCCTCCTGGATATTAATCTCAAGTATTTTACCAAATAAAGGTCAAAATCCCAGTTGCGCCTGCATTTTTTTATGCTACTTAGGCAACTCTTCCTTGAGCCCGTCCACTACGGCCTTTACCTCGTTAATCATTTCGGAAGCCTGGGGTGATTTTTCTTTTTTCAAGTACAACTCGAAATATTTGATTGCGTCGGGAAGACGCTCCTGATCAATACAGATATTGCCAAGGGTAAGGTAGGACATGGTGAAATTTGGATCAAGCCGCACGGCTTCCAGTGTCGTCTTTTCGGCGGCCTCCAGATCACCCAGATCGTAAAAAAGATCTCCCAGATTGAAATGGGCGGTGGCGTCATCCGGGTCCAGCTCAATTCCTTTCCGGTAGGCTTCAATGGCCTCATCGTTTTTGCCTAGCCCGTAATAGAGATCACCCAGTGCGTTCAAAGCAAAAACATTATGGGGATCAACCTCAAGAGCCTTGTTGAAGGATTTCAGCGCATCATCGGCCCGCTCCAGGGTGTTATAAACCAGCCCCAGACTCACATAACCGTCCGCGTCCTCTGGACGCAGCTCAACCACCTTTGTATAGGATGAGATCGCATCCTTGTGTTGTCCCATCTCAAAATAGATATCTCCAAGTGCTGTCAGTGCCTCGATATCTTCAGGAGCATGTTTAAGACCAGCGACTATGCTTTTAACTGCCGCATCGTGTTTGCCCAGTTCTGACATTGCTTCACCCAGGCAAAAATAGCCTTCCGCGTTTTCTGGTTGAAGTTCCACACATGCCTTGAATTCAGTTGCAGCTTTCTCGTATTCTCCAGCTTCCAAAAGTGAAATGCCTTGCGCAAGCCGCTCATCAAAATTTGTCATAAACTCCTCCGATCTTTTTTGTGTCAGGGGAAACTATATCAAAAAGTTCCAATCATTGCCATAACAACCATGGTGCTTCCGGTGTTTTAACTTTAATCTTTCCTTTTTCATTCTCTGCACTATAATCGTGATATTTCTAATAAAAGGGCTGTCATATGGGCGAAGAGCGCCGCGAAACACTGGGACTTCGTACGCTGGAAGATATCAGCAGTTTGATTCTCCATTCCCACGATCTCCAGGAAACCCTCGATAATATCGTCAACCTTGTTGCGAAAAGGGTTGGCTCGGATGTCTGTTCCATTTACCTTCTTGAAGACGATGGTGAAACCCTGCGACTGAAGGCAACCAAGGGTCTTTCACGCGGATCGGTGGGTAAGATCACCATGAAGACATCTGAAGGTCTCACCGGTCTGGCGGTGGAAGAGAAAGGAATAATTGCCACAGACAATGCCCCCCTTCATCCCCGTTACAAGTATTTCAGGGAAACCAGGGAAGAAAAATTTCTCTCTTTTCTGGGTGCGCCCCTACTTGAACGCAAGACTCCCGTGGGTGTTCTGGTAGTTCAGACCCGCCAATCGCGGGTATTCTCTCCAGCAGAAATCAGCACCATTTTCCACCATCGCCTACCAGATCAGCAGCATCGTCATCAACGCCAAACTTCTGGATTCAATCCATAAAAAAGAAAAAGAAGAGCATTCTTTGCTCGCGAACTGGAAAAGATGAAGGCGGGTGGGCTGAAAACTCCTGCCGAGAAACAGGCCAATCATATTTCCCTCGTCGGCACTCCTGTCTCGCCAGGCTTTTCCTGGGGAAGGATACATATCTTTAGCAGAAACAGCCAGGACGGCATGGAATTGGAACCGGCCGGCTCGCGTCCTGAGGAGCACAAGCGATTTCAGCTCGCCTTGGAAAAAGCCAAGATCCAGACTTTATATATGGAGAAGCGCGTTGCAGACGTGATTTCCAAAGAAGACGCTGCAATTTTCCATAGCCACCTCATGATACTTGAAGATCGTGGTTTCGCCGCCAAAATACTTGATTTGATTAACAATGATTATAGCGCCGGACAGGCGGTCCGGGAAGTGGTGGCCTATTATGTCAGCGCCTTCACCAAGATGGAAGACCCTTACCTGCGCGAGCGATCGGCGGATATGGAGGACATAGGCCGCCGCCTCCTTGATGCCCTTAATGGCCAAAGCTCAAGAAAAAAGCTCTGGGGAAAAAGGATAATCATTGCCGAAGACATTCTTCCATCCGATATGGCAACCATGGAACACGAAAAGCTACTCGCCATCGTAACTGAAAAGGGCAACGCCAGCTCCCACGCCGCCATCATGGCCAAATCCCTCGGCATTCCGGCTGTAGTCGGGGTAGAAGGACTGATGAAGCAGATTTCCCCACGCCACGAGGTCATCGTCGACGGTACCTCCGGACACATCTACATCAATCCCGAGCAGAGTATAAAGGTTGAATACCAAAGGCTGCAGAGGGATTTCAACCTGAAACAGCGTGAACTGGAAGAGATGCGCGACCTGCCGGCTTTGACTTTGGACGGCATCCGTGTCTCGCTCCGGGCCAATGTCGGCCTTCTGAACGATGTCAAGGTAGCCCAGGCCAGCGGTGCTGAAGGAGTCGGTCTATATCGCACCGAGTTCCCCTACATGACCCGTAAGACTTTTCCCAACAGGATCGAACAGTATCAGCTTTACCGCAAAATCGTGGAAGGATTCCCTGAGTTTCCTGTAACCATCCGCACCCTGGATATAGGGGGCGATAAGGGGCTCTCATACTTTCCTTTTCCCAAGGAAGATAATCCATTCATGGGATGGCGGTCCATAAGGGTCTCCCTTGACGAACAAGCCGTTTTTCGTGAACAACTT
>CAWAFF010000069.1:0-14787 GCA_963780945.1 uncultured delta proteobacterium
AGGGACCCGATGCCTCAGTGAAGGCTATGCCAAAATTGGCGTTTGGCACAGTGGAAACCATTATCTCATACAGGTCCTCCACGGTCTTGATAAAATGGGCCTGGCCAAGAACCAGGTTGCAACCTTCAGGAACTTCGATTTTTATGGCATGAATTTCAAGGTTCATATGGCTCGCCTTTTTGAATGTTTTGGAATTCCCACCTTCGCATTAGAATATTCTATCAAGACATACGCCAGAAGCAATGAACCAAACTCGCCTTTAAAAAAAGAGGCCGCCCACTTGCAGTGAACGGCCTCGTTATTCTAAAATCTGATGTTGCTGTATTGTGTCAGGACATGCGCGTCATATAGTCCTCGACACGCTTTTTATGCCCCAACTCCATATCTGTAAAAACTAAGAAGTCTCTTTAAAGCCGGGGGTCATCGGTCAATGCAACAGCGGGCCTGATAGTTGACAGGTGCTCTCTTCCGTTTTATTAGGACTGGACTAGTCTTGTACCTTTATTCCTGTCACAAAATATTCTGTTTCACCAAAACATCTGGTTGGTACCCATTTATGCTGCTCATAGGCAAGAGAAATTCTTTTTGCCATGGAATTAGTGATCTGCTTGGCAATGGCTTCATCCCGTACGCTGAAAAGGAATTTTTCAGGGATTGCGCCCGGTACCGGCACCATGGCGAGCTCCCCCCTCCCAGGTTTTGCACAGCAAACCCTTGTGGGAAAATTTTTGCACATAGCCGGCGCGTTCCCCGGTGGAGTAGCTCCAGCTCAAGGTAAACCAGATATAGGCCCAAAAGCACCCAATCAGCAAAAGCAGAATCCCTACGCCCCAGACAGAAAATTTAAATTTGCTAGCCATAATTGTTAGCTCCTTTGCAGTTTACAGATATTTACCAACAATGATGTCCAGATTTTGCCGAGTAGCCTCGGGGATGACAGCTCTATCGGTGATCACGGCGTGTTGCATGGATGAAGAACAGTGACAGCTTGTCTTTCCGGCAATACGTCCGACAGCATCTTTTATAATGGCCTTGGCCATGGTTACATTCTTTTTTACTATTTCCATTATGGCATCAATAGATACATCCTCATGGGATCCATGCCAGCAATCATAGTCTGTGGCCAAGGCAATGACCCCATAGCAAAGCTCCGCTTCCCGGGCCAGTTTCGCTTCTGGGACATTGGTCATGCCAATGACAGAGGCCCCAAAGGAGCGGTACAACAGCGACTCTGCCCGTGTGGAAAAGGCTGGCCCCTCCATACAGATATATGTCCCCCCTCGATGTACTGTTGCCCCGACAGCTAAGGCTGCGGCATAAAGATTGGCTGACAGTTCAGCACAGACTGGGTCGGCGAATTGGGCATGGGCGACAACGCCGTTGCCGAAAAACGTGTTAACGCGACTGGCGTTGGTGCGATCAATAAATTGGTCAGGAATAACAATATGCCCGGGAATAATCTCCTCTTTCATACTGCCGACTGCCGAAACGGAGATCAGGTGGGTAACTCCGAGCTTTTTCATGCCGTAGATGTTCGCACGGAAATTGATCTCCGACGGCAAGAGCCTGTGTCCTTTGCCATGGCGTGGAAGGAAGACCATTCGTACGCCATCGAGAGCGCCTGTAATAAAATCATCGGATGGGGCTCCGAAAGGGGTTGTCATGGTTATGGTGTCAACCTGCGCCAGTCCATCCAGCTCATATAAGCCGCTGCCGCCAATTATTCCGATTACCTGTTCGCTCATACCTCCTCCTTAACTAGATAACACATGAGATTAACCACTTTCTCCGTCCCTTACTGCCTCTCCAGCCGTCCCTTCAACTGGCCGCATGCTGCCGAAATATCACTACCTCTACTGGAGCGGGTAATGACCGTTATATGTTTATCGAGCAGGAATTTGTGAAATTTGTCAATCACATCCTGACTTGGTGTTTTGAGACTGCAGCCGTCATGTTCGTTGAATGGAATGAGATTTACTTTGGAAGGGAAGGTGCTGATAAGTCTTACTAGGCGCTTGGCATCTTCCAAGGAATCATTAATGCCCTGAATCATAACATATTCTATGGTTATCCAACGACGCGACGGCATTGGGAAAGCCTTGCACGCAGCCAGAAGCTCTTTTAGTGGATAGCGCCGGTTAATGGGCATGATCTTGCCACGAACCTCGTCGGTGGTTGCATTAAGTGAGACAGCCAGATTGACTGTAACAGAGGCACCTAACTCAGCCATTTCCGGTACGAGCCCGGCAGTGGAAACAGTAACCTTACGGGTAGAAAATTGAAAACCATCGGGGTCGGTGAGAATTTTAAGGGCACCCACCACATTTTTCAAATTGGCTAACGGTTCCCCCATCCCCATAAAGACAATATTGCGCACCGGTTCATGCTTCTTTACGGCACAAACCTGATTGACAATTTCGGCTGTTGTCAAGTTCCTGGTCAACTTGAATGTACCTGTCAGACAGAATTCGCAGCCCATTGCGCAACCGATCTGGCTGGAAATACAGAGAGTATTACGGTCTTCATCTGGAATTAATACAGATTCAACAGAATTGCCATCCTCAAGGCGGAAGAGATACTTCTTGGTGCCATCGGAGGAGGATTCCACAACCTCAGCTTCCAGGTTGCTTATCCAGGCTATTTTCTCAAGTTCAGTGCGAAAATCTTTTGACAGGTTACTCATTTGGGCAAAAGAAGTGGCATTTTGCTGATAAAGCCATTTAAAGATTTGTCTGGCCCGAAATCTTTCCTTCCCCTGCCCCGTTATATAGTTTTCGAGTTCTGATAATGCGAGATTTTTTATGTCTACTTTTTTTCTGTCATGGATATGAAAAAGCCCTTCACTCGAAGGGCTCTTTTCATTGTTTCCGAGCTCAACTAGAGAAGTTCCAGCTGGCTGAAAAAGTAAGGGATCTCGAACGCAGCCGTCTCGGGCGCATCAGAACCTGTGCGGTGTTCTCCTCGATGCTAACCCCGAATTCTTTGCGCAAGGTCCCCGCCTCGGCATTGGCCGGGTTGGTGGCGCCCATCAACTCACGCCATGACAAAATGGCGTTTTCTTTCTCCAGGGCCAGGACAACCACCGGATTGCGCGACATGAACGTGCAAAGGTCGTTAAAAAAGGGACGTTCCTTATGAACATAATAAAATCCTTCCGCCTCTTTTTGGGTGAGATGAATCTTTTTAATCCCAATTATTAAAACCTGCCCCTTCAATCTTATCGAGAACCTTACCGGTGAAATTTCTTTCCACGGCGTCAGGCTTAAGAATCGCAAATGTTTTTTCCATGATTTCCTCCAAAAGCTAAAGGTAATAGAAGTTTCGATATCATTTAGTCATACGGATGTCAACGCGATTCTGAGACTGGCAATAAAAATAGCCTACAGAAAAAATTCTGTAGGCTATCTTTCCGAAAATCCGGAAATGTTACTGGATTACTTCTTCTCAGCCGGAGCGGTAGCCGGGGCAGCTTCAGGAGCAGCCGGGGCCGGAGCAGGTGCAGGAGCGGCAGCTGGAGAGGCGCAGGAGCAGGAGCTTCTTCTTTCTTCTTGCAGCCAGCGGTGAAGGCAAGAGCCAGAGTAAGGCACAGAGCTAAAGAAATCATTTTTTTCATTGAACAGTTCACTCCTTTTCTTTGTAGGTTACCAGTAGGCGCAGAGCGCATGGTTTAACACGAAAAGGGGAAATATACTACCAAAAAAAGAAATGTCAATATTTTTTTTGCCTGATACTGCTTTCAATCAACTTTATTGTCAATCTCATAGCTTATGTTGTCAGCAAGGTTGATGCAGACCATCTTGATGTTGGTCATCTCCTCCATGGCATACCTGAGCCCTTCGCGTCCAAGGCCGCTCTCCTTGTTTCCCCCATAGGGCATATGGTCGACCCGGAAGGTGGGGACGTCGTTGATCATTATTCCACCTACATCAAGTCTTTTTACAGCCTTGAACGCCTTATTAATATCGTTGGTATATATTCCCGCCTGAAGCCCATATACGGAATCGTCCGCCATGTCCAGGGCTTCTTCGAAAGTATCATAAGGGATGACGGAGACTATGGGCGCAAATACTTCCGAACAGACGACCTTCATATCTTTGGTGACGCCGGTGAGAATGGCCGGTTTCAGGCAGTTGCCGACTATGTCGCCTCCCGTCTCAATCCTGGCCCCCATACGTTTTGCCTCTTCCAGCCAGGCAACCGCTCGTTCCAGCTCTTTGCGTGAGATCATCGGCCCGATATCGCAGTTCTTGTCAAAGGGGTCACCCACCTTGAGCGGCGGTCGCCTCGACGAATTTCTCGATAAATTCGTCATACCGGATTCTGTTCACGAAAATTCGCTGCACTGAAATACATACTTGGCCTGAGTTGGCAAAGCTTCCTACAACGCATCGAGCGACTGCCTTATCCACATCGCCATCTTCCTCAACGATGGTGGGTGAATTCGATCCTAGCTCCAGGGTCACCCTTTTCAGCCCGCGCGGGCCTTGATTCCTCTCCCGACGGGGGGACTGCCGGTAAAGGTGATCATGGCCAATCGCTCATCCTCAACCAGCCGGTTGCCAACCGTAACGCCGCTGCCGATAAGGAGATTGAGCGCTCCCGCCGGGAGGCCCGCCTCCATCAGAGCTCCGCCAGCTTAATAGAGGTGAGGGGGGTTTTGGTGGCCGGCTTCAGAACCAGCGAGTTTCCGGCCGCAATGGCCGGCGCCACTTTGTGGGCCACCAGATTGAGCGGAAAATTGAAGGGGGTTATGGCACCGATGATCCCTATGGGAACTCGGATGTAAAAGCCGAATCGCCCGGCGGAAACCGGCGAGGCGTCCATCGGTACGATCTCCCCGTGGCTTGCCTTCGCCTCCTGCGCGGCAAACCTGAAAGTCTCTGCGCTCCGCTCCGCCTCGCCCAGGGCGAATTTCCAGGACTTGCCGGCCTCCCTGGCAATAATGGTGGCAATTTCCTCCTTGTCCCTCAGTATAAAGTCCGCAGTTGGGCCAGAATCTCCGAGCGCCGATAGGCCGGCATCTCGGACATCGCCGCAAAACCCTGCCGGGCGGCGCAACGGCGCTCTCGACCTCTTTCCCCGGCCTCGGGTACCACTCCTATAACCGAATCATCATACGGGTTTACAACCTCGATCCCCGGAGGTCGTCTCCCACCCACTCTCCACCAATCAGAATTCTATAACGCTTCCATTCTCCCTCCTTGCCCTCATCTTAGTGCTTGCCAAAATTACCATTTAAATATAGTACATTAAGGCTGATGCAACATCTGATAAGGAGAACTGCGTGGAAACTGTCATCCGAGGAAAAAAACTCCTCCTTGAGATCGCCCGGGAAGCGATCGTAGCACATGTCCAACGATGGACCTGTTCCGAAGCGGGAGGAACACAAATAAGCTGCTCCTGGACACAGCGTGGCTGTTTCGTCTGCGTCAAGATCGATGGCAAACTTCGCGGCTGCATCGGCAACTTTACGTCAGATAAGCCGCTCTACCAACTGGTCCAGGAAATGGCGGTTTCGCAGCAACAAAAGACCCCGCTTCTATCCCATGAGAAGGGACGATCTGGGGAATTTCGACCTGGAAATTTCCGTTCTCACCCCCTTGCAAAAGATTTCCTCAATCGAGGAAATCGAGAGTCGGTGTACATGGGATCTACATAGAGAAGAATTTCTCCCGCGGCGTCCTTCTGCCCCAGGTGGCGTTGAGTATGGCTGGGACCGAGAGAAACTTTCCTCGGTCAGACGAGTATCAAGGCCGGCATGAAGCAGGATGCCTGGAAGGAAGGAGCCGATCTTTACATTTTCGGCGCCGAGGTATTCAGCGACCCATGACAGCTTAATGATCCAGGCGAAAATCTCGACGCAGGCGTGAAAAGGTAACTTGAATACGTTTACGAACCCGTAACAGAAACAACTGGATTCCGATTCTCGGCATAGACCTAGGATGAATAGCTTGACTTGTATGATGCATCACAATGGTAAGCACCAAAAAGGGAGATGCCGTAAGCATCTCCCTTTTTATTCGACGGTACAGTGGGGCAAATCGTGCGCCCTGTTTTCATAGAATTTACGGCCGCCTTCTGCAGCCCATTTCTCCAGCATGGCGGTGGTAACGGACTTCGGACGCTCGATAGCGTAACCGAGACCACGGTCCCAGGTGATGTTGGCCATGCAGCCGAGAGCGCGGCCCACACCGAAGAGAACGGTGTAGAAATCATACTCCGTGAGGCCAAAGTACAACTGGATGACGCCGGACTGGGCATCAACGTTCGGCCAGGGATTTTTGGTCTTGCCGTGCTCGGTGAGAACGCCCGGAGCGACTTCAAAGATCATGGAGACGACTTTGAAGAGCGGGTCGTCCTTCAGGCCGGGAGTGTTGAGGCAGAATTCGCGCTGAGCCATATAGCGCGGATCGGTCTTGCGCAGAACGGCGTGGCCGTAACCCGGGATAACCTGACCGGCATTGAGGGTATCCCAGAGAGCAGCTTTGATCAGTTCTTTGGTCGGCTCGACGCCTTTGCAGTACTTCTCCTGGAACTTCAGGGTCCAGTCGAGAACTTCCTGGTTGGCAAGGCCGTGCAGCGGACCGGCCAGACCGTTGAGGCCGGCGGAGTAGGCATAGTAGGGGTCGGACAGGGCCGAGTGCACCAGATGAGTGGTATGGGCCGAGACGTTCCCGGACTCGTGGTCGGAGTGGAGGATGAAGTACATACGGGCAACGTCTTTGTACTCTTCACTCTGGCCGATCATGTGGGCGAAGTTGGCGCCCATGTCGAGTTTCGGATCGATGGCGATCTGCTTGTTGCCGCGATACTTCAGGTTGTAGATAAAGGCGGCGATGATCGGGATACGGGCAACGATGTCGCTGGCATCTTCATAGACATATTCCCAGGCGGTCATCTTGTTGAACTTGCCGGAGTTGTAGAAACCGGCGAACTTGGAGTCTTTCTGCAGGGCCAGCATACCAACCGAAAGCATGACCATCGGATGGCTGTCACGCGGCAGAGCGCGGATCGCATCAAATACGTACTGGGGAACGACCTGGCGTGTTTTCCACTCGGCAACGACTTCATCAACCTGTGCTTGGGTCGGAACATCGCCCGTCAGAAGGAAATACCAGAAGGATTCAACTGTCGGGTAGGAAGAATTGGCAGCTTTGGGCAGCGCTGCAAAAGTCTCAGGGATCGTCTTGCCACGGAAGCGGATCCCTTCCTGGGGATCCAGATAGGAGATGTCAGTAACCAGGCTGCGAATGTCACGGGCGCCGCCTATGCACTGGTCAATTGTTACCTGATCGATTATTACCTTGCCGAATTCCTTGGTCAGCTTGGTGATGCGGGGACGGTGCGCGTCAATCTTCTGCTTCAGGGTGTCCTTAAGTGCCATGGTGTTTGCTCTCCTTTTGCCTGTTGGGGTGATAAAGAATTAAATGAGATGTGCATTAAACCAAAACGACAAACAGCAACCTCCTTTCCCGCACTGATAGAAATAACGGCAATTGTAATCGAGGGTCAATTACAATGATTATTGAACAGGAAACACTTGGGAACGGAACTATAGAACGCCTGCGCTTATTTTAGAATATACTGTATACAATTTTGGCTTAAACTTATATCATTCAACCCACCACATTTCAACAAAAAAAATATACCATTAAAATTTTACAATACTACAAGCTCTTCGCTGGAGAAGGTGAGCCTTTTCAATCCCGTATCGGTAAGATAGAAGGTGTTTTCGATGCCGACAGCCCCTTCCCCGGCAAAAACAACTTTCGGTTCAAAGGCAAAGGCCATTCCAGATTCCATGATCACATCATTGAACCCTTTGGCAATGAATGGATATTCATCAATCTCGATCCCGAGGCCATGGCCGATGAAGCTGACCTGGGCGCCTTTGTTTCCCATGAAGGTGTCTGCATAGCCAAGTTTCCTGGCCAGGACAAGACATTCGTCATAGATACTTCCCCAGGACGGTCTCTGAGGCACAAGCTCCGTCATCAGGTTCTGGACCTTGAGCATGTCATCATAGCCCTTTTTCATTTTGTCGGAGAGATCGCCAATGGAGAAGATCCTCGTCTGGTCAACCAAATAACCATCACAGCAACCGGCAAAATCCACAATCACCGGCTCATTTTTCTCGATTCTCTTATAACCTGCCCCCTGGCTGAAACTGGTATTGATCCCCATTCCCCCCAAGGGTGTATCCACGTAGGTAGGTACGGCAGTATCGGTACCGGAAAAAACATGGCCAAAGAGCATCACGCCGTTAAAAGCGCGCATCCTCACCAGTCCCTGGTGACCTTCTTTCCTGGCGACATATTCCAGTTCAGCAGCGAGTTCCAGGTCAGTCATCCCCTCACGAAGCACGTCCCTGACCCGACTGTTGATTTTGTCCACCTGTTGAGCCGCATCCTGAAGAAGATGGATCTCATAATGAGTCTTGATCATGCGGACCTTGCGGATTAGCGGGGTGGCGTCACTAAACCGACCAACCGGAAAGACCTTTTGATAGCGGGAAAAAAAATTAACCGGAATAGCATCCAATTCCATGCCGATATTCACCGGCAATTGGTAACCATATTCGCTAAGGACAGAAGGGATGTCCTTCATGGAGCTAAACGCCACCACATGTTTAAGGCCACATTCCATGCGAGCCCGCATGAAATCCTTTCTTACCATGTAGACTGGCTCTCCTTCCACGGGGACATATAGATTGCCACTTTGGATAGTACCGGTAAAGTAAAACAGATCAGCGTTCTGCAGAATGATAACTGCATCGAGTCCCTGCTCTGCCATATAATGCTGAAGCTTTTTATAGCGATGTTCCAGCTCTGTGGCCGGTGTTAGCCTCATACGCCCCTCACTGTTTTTACTGAACAACGGATGGTTGTTTTTTCTTCGCCTCACGGAGCAGTTTTCTTTTCCTTCTGCCCCCTAAAAAAGTTTCTTCAACAATAATTGCAACAAAACAGGTTATAAAAAGGCAAAATATTATACCCAGCGCTTTTTCTCTCACCGTATGCTCCTTGGCTCCATCACCGTCCTGCATGTGCGGACCTACCTCTCAGCTTTCGGCGTCCTCAAGTTGCAATTCCAGGATTGCTATTTCCCTTAATTTGAACTTCTGGATTTTTCCCGAAGCGGTCATCGGATAGGAATCGACAAATTTTACATACTTTGGAACCTTGTAATTGGCGATCCTGCCACGACAGAAGGCTTTTACCTCTTCTTCTTCCATCGTTACACCTTTCTTCAGAACAATGGCCGCCATGACCTGCTCCCCATATTTGCGGTCCGGCACACCGTAGATCTGCACATCGGAGACCTTGGGATGGGTATAAAGAAACTCTTCTATTTCTTTTGGGTAGATGTTTTCGCCGCCACGGATGATCATCTGCTTGATGCGGCCGGTAATCTTGCAATAGCCGTTCTCGTCCATCACCGCCAAGTCACCAGTATGAAGCCAGTAATCGCTGTCAATGACCTTGGCGGTTTCCTCCGGCATCTTGTAGTAACCCTTCATGACCATGTAGCCCCGGGCACACAGCTCACCCTGCTTACCCGGCGGCAATGTTACACCGGTCTCGATGTCGATTATTTTCACTTCCGCACCAGGGAGAGCCCGACCTACTGTGGCAACCCTCAATTCAACTGAATCATCGGTACGGGTTTGGGTTATGCCGGGAGAGGACTCTGTCTGCCCGTAGACGCTGGTTATTTCAGTCAGATTCATATCCTTTACTGCCCGCTTCATCACTTCGATAGGGCAAACCGAACCTGCCATGATGCCCGTCCGCAATGATGACAGATCAAATTTGCCAAATTCCGGGTGCTCCATTTCCGCGATGAACATGGTGGGAACACCATGAACTGCGGTACAGCGCTCCTGCTCAATGGTCTGTAAAACCTTCAACGGGTCGAAAAGCTCAACGGGCACCATGGCCGTGCCATGGGTGACGCTGGCCATAACCGCCAGCACTGAGCCGAAACAGTGAAAAAAGGGCACCGGAATACAGAGCCTGTCTTTATCCGTGAACTTCATGCATTCACCAATCTGGAAACCATTGTTGACCAAGTTATGATGGGTCAGCATAACCCCTTTGGGAAAGCCGGTGGTGCCTGAGGTATACTGCATGTTTATGGTTTCGTGAATGTCCAGTGTTGCTTCAATTGAAGCCAGTTCGTCATCTGCAACCTCCGCCCCCAGGTCAGCAATTCTTTTGAAATTCAGCATGCCGGCCGGGGTCTCATCACCAATAAATATGACATTTTTTAAAAACGGAAGTTTAGGGGCGCTAAGATGTCCATCCTTGGCCGTGGCTAGTTCAGGCACCACTTCGGCAAAGGTTGCCACATAATCGGTATCTTTGAATGATTTAACCATGATTAAGGTTGAAGAATCGGACTGCTTGAGCAGATATTCCAGCTCAGCCGATTTGTAAGCCGTGTTTACCGTGACCAGGACAGCTCCAATCTTGGCCGTGGCAAACTGCAGAATCACCCATTCAGGAACATTGTAGGCCCAGATGGCGACGTTATCCCCCTTTTTGATCCCCAGTTTCATCAGTCCCTTTGCCACCTGCCGGCAGACATCATTAAACTGGCAGTAGCTGTAGCGCAGTCCCAGCTCGGGATAGACGAGCGCATCATTGTCGGGGTATTGATCAGCAACGTGGTCCAGAAGACCACCTATGGTAAACTCCAGCTGGCGTGACATAGCTCCTCCTGTTTCATGATATCAAACTTTTGTTTTATGGATTTAAGTAATTGATTTAAAAGGGATTTACCAATTACCACAGCCATTATTACAAGTCAAGAAGATTAAAAAAAGCATTGTCAAAAATTCTTTTCTTTTTCTTCGGCAGTTTGCTACGGGTATTAATTTTTATGTTCCTTTTTTTCAATTAACATATTATGCATAGCTGCTAACAACAGGCGTTGTGGATCAATATAAACAGTAGCTGTTGTAAAAGGGCAACGATGAAAACTATTCTTATCATTGAAGACGAACAAGATTTGGCGGAACTGATTGCCTTCAACTTGCACCGGGAAGGCTATCTTCCTTTGACTGCTTCCAACGGGACAACCGGATTGGAAGTTGCACGGCGTGAGTTACCGCAGCTGATACTCCTGGACTTGATGCTGCCCGGGCTGATGGGCACTGAAATCTGCAGACTTCTGAAAAAAGATGAGAAGACAGCCGCCATTCCCATCATGATGCTGACAGCGCGAGGAGAAGAAATTGACCGGGTCGTAGGCTTCGAGGTGGGCGCCGAAGACTACATCGTGAAGCCGTTTTCAATCCGCGAGCTTTTGCTGAGGATCAAGGCTATTCTCCGCCGCACAGTACAGGCACCCACCAATGGGCTGAAAATGACCATAGGTTTGATCACCATCGACACCGAGCGGCATATGGTTGAGGTGGGGGGAGAGGAATTAGTACTCACCACCACCGAATTCAAGCTTCTTCTCAACCTTGCCCAGCGCCGCGGCAGGGTGCAGAGCAGGGACATGTTGCTGCAGGATGTATGGGGCTACAATTACGTGGGCGACACAAGAACTGTGGATACCCATGTGACGCGGCTAAGAACCAAACTGGGCAAAGCCGGCGAGATGATAAAAACGGTGAGAGGATTTGGTTACAAAATGGAGGAGCAATGAAAACCAGCTTCCGCCTGAAATTGATGCTCTGCATACATCTGCTTGGTGTTGGTTATGGGTGCCATCATTTATGGCTCGCTTAACGCCGCCCTGGAAAAATTTTTGTTGGCCGAAATAAAAGAGAATTTGATCAATGAAACAAAGCTGGCAGCACTCATTGCCGACAAGGCGGGTGAAGCCCTTTATCGGGATGCTCCTGCCATTGCTGCAGCAGTTGGAACAGAGGTAAAGGCCAGAGTCACAGTTATCAGCAAAAGCGGTGAGGTGGTCGGCGATTCCGAGGTGGCCCCAAGTCAGCTGCAAAAGCTTGAGAATCATCTCGACCGGCCGGAAATTGAGGCTGCAAATAAAGAAGGACTTGGAACGGCCATTCGCTACTCATCTACCCTGAGTATGCCCATGCTCTATGTCGCCCGCACCATCATTCTGAAGAGCGGCGAAAAAGGCACCATCAGGCTCGCCCTACCTTTGAAGAATCTGGAAAAGGCCAGATCCCACATGCAGGTCATGCTCGTCATTGCACTTTCCCTGGCGTTACTGGCGGGAGGTTTCTTCAGCTACTTCCTGTCCAACTTAACTTCCAGTTCATTACGGGCCATATCCTCTATCGCATCAAGAATAGGCAGAGGGGAATACGGGTTGCGGGCGCCGGTGGAAAGCCGCGACGAGGTAGGCGAGCTTGCGCTGACCATAAACGATATGTCGGTGAAGATTGAGGCTCAAATGGAAAGGATGGTGGTCGACAGGAACAGGCTTGACACCATCCTCAATGGCATGGGCGAAGGGCTCCTGGTAATCGATGCCCAAGGGACTATTACCCTTGTCAATCCCGCTTTCCGCAAGCTCTTTGCCATAGATGAAGAGGTGGTGGGAAAACCTCTGATTGAGGTAAGCCGGCAACCTGCACTCCATGAGGTCTTTCGAAAAGTTATCACCGACAGCAGCAAACGGCAGGAAGAACTAACCCTTGGCACTGAACAGGAAAAGACAATTCTTACCCATTGGGTGCCGCTTCTGGATGGCCTTAAGCTACAGGGAGTCGTGGCAGTTTTCCATGATATCTCAGATATAAAACGCATGGCTGCGGCGCGCCGGGACTTCATCGCCAATGTCTCCCATGAGCTTCGAACCCCGGTTGCCGTTATACAGGGATATGCGGAGACGCTTCTGGCTGGAACTCTGGAGAGCGACCAGAACAGCGCCCGCCGCTTTATCCAGATCATTCACAATCATTCGGAAAGACTTTCTTCCCTCATTTCAGACCTGCTTAGCCTATCGGAGCTGGAATCCGGCAGAATCCTGCTCGATCCACGCCCCCTGCGTCTTAAAGAAACAGTTAGCAAAGTCATTGCGCTATTGGCGCAGAAAGTTTCAGCCAAGGGAATAGATATTGATGCCAGCAACATGGATGAAGAACTGAGTGTTCTTGCCGACAGGGATAAATTGGAACAGGTATTGATAAATCTGCTGGATAATGCCCTAAAATATTCGCCGGAGCAGAGTTCGATAACCATCACTGCGATAGATGCAGGTGAAATGTTGAAAATATCAATAACGGACAATGGACTCGGCATTCCGGCAAAAGATCTGCCACGAATTTTCGAACGGTTCTTCCGAGTAGACGAGGCACGAAGCCGCGATCAAGGAGGAACAGGACTTGGACTTTCAATCGTCAAGCACATCATTCAGGCTCACGGCGGGATGATATCTGTGGAAAGCGTTCCGGGAAAAGGATCAACATTCTCATTCACTCTGAAGAAAGCAGAAGGCACAGGTAAAAAAGCATCATAACCCTGGCCCTTGAACCAAAAGTTGGCCCGAGGAAGTTAAACCGTGTCAGTTCAAGTGACCGGGCGATTTTCATTTTCCCTGGCACATCAGCCACCCACAAACAAAAAGAGGGACAGTCAATGCAGTGACTGTCCCTTCATTTTTAAAAATAATCAGGGCGAAAGCTAGTTGCCCAGAGTTTCAAGCACCTTCGCCAACATGTTCCGGGCCACAAATGGCTTGCGGATGAAACCGTCGGCACCTGATTCTGTAACCAGCCGGTTCAGTTCATTCTCCGGCTTCGAAGACAGCAAAAGAATCGGGATTTCTCTGGTCAGCGGGTTGTCCTTGAGCATTTTTGCTTTTTTGTCCCCGTCGAGCATGGGCAGCATCACGTCAAGGATAATAAGGTCAGGTTTTAACTCGCCAAAAATGTATTGATCCGCCGCTTTTGCGTTCGGCGCTGTGATAATTTTCAAACCACCCTCTTCAAGAGCATCCTTGGCCATAGCCAGAACAATCTCGCTATCATCCACCACCAGGATCGTCTTATTTCCCATACTATCCTCCGCTTACAATTACGTTTTTAGCATGTTATTGGAATTCTGAAAACTATTGAAACTCAATGCCACATTAACTCCACGAAGTATTCAAGGTTCATGGAGATTCAGATACACAGTCAAAGGGGAGCAAGCTCCTGGGCACCTTTAGCTTCACCCTTAAGACCTTATCAGATCTAGCACAATATCATCTTACATTCGTCCAGGCAAGTTCTCCTTTCCACAATAGCTCCTCGGTCTGGACAAAGGAGAAGGGATTTCCCTTGACCCGGCAAATCGGTCCGTTTTAGACTCACCCCATGGCAAACGACAATGATTGGCAGACCCTGCAAAACGAGGTGCGGGAACAGCATATCCTTTTCGACAAGAAGGTATCTGGATATATTGCTGATTATTCCTCGACCGGTAAACGCATCCATTGTAGCAAAGGATGCCGCGAATGCTGCAACCTGGCCGTAAACTGCACTTATACTGAAGCCCTCTGCCTGGCCGCCATCCTTACCGATGAGCAGACGGAACGCATTAAACTTCATGCGGCAAAGCTTCTGCTTCATATGGACGCTGTTTACGATATGAAATCTTACCTGAAGATGCATCGCCAGGTAATCGGCTTCTGCCCACTGCTTCTGGAGGATGGAGCGTGCGGAGCTTATGACCACCGACCGTTGTCATGCCGTTCGCTCCTTTCAACCATGGAAAGCCGCTGGTGCGGGATGGATTTCAGCCGGCTTTCTTCGGCAGAAAAAGCAGCATTCGTGGAAAGCCTCGAGCAATACGATACTCGGTCAAGCGTACATAT
>CAWAFF010000070.1:0-14076 GCA_963780945.1 uncultured delta proteobacterium
TCCATGGATCAGGCGCCTGATCTCCTCGATTTGACCGAACTGCTTTTCAATTTCGTCTCTGGTCGAAAGCGGTACTAGGTTTGATATGACTTTTCGGGAGGGGGAGCTATTGGCGAAGCCGGCGATAAAGGAAAGAACTTTTTCAAATTCCAGTAGGTGCAGCGAATTTTTTTTTATCATCAACTCTCCGCCATAATCTGATGAAGAACAGGAATCTTTTTGATCGCCGCTGTCCGACTTGCCTTGTCCGTTCCCAACTTGACGGTGGCCATCATAAAGCCGATCAGTTCCATAAACTGAACACCATCGGCGGTTACCCCATTCCATGCGTCAGCAGATTCCGGCTGCTTATCGGGACTATAAACCAGCACCCTGTTGTTTTCCGTAAGAACTATTGCCACATGGACATGGGCCGTATTTCCCTTGCCAAGAGTGCAGATAAATCCCCTGCAGTTCTGGGTGGGATTTCCCTCCAGTGCCACTCTCGCCAGGTTTGATGCTTCCTGTATCTCAATTATCTCTTCATCAGAGGAAAACTCAATATGCTCCATGGAGGGGTCGAAAGTGAAGACGCTGCCACTTCCGCTAGCCGAGGCCTCATCGCCGAAGAATAACCCCGGATTACCAACTCCTTCGCCGAGAAAGGCAAATGGTTCACTGCCTGCCGTCACCGGCGTTCCACCATAATCAATGGGTTCCGTGGCCATCATTGCTGCTCTTTTCCAGGCGCCGACCGAGGCCACTGAGACATTCAGCTCAGCCTTTGCCGCAGCATTTTTTCGGCCTGAATGCTTTTCCTGAGTATGCCCGCTTTCGGCAGTTGCCGTGGCCGGCTGCTCTTCGGTTTCGGCATCGGCTTGCGATTCAGTCCTAAGGACTTCGGCCGCAGCCTCCAGCCGAGCCACCTTCAAACGCTCGCTTTCTGCTTTAATTCTGGCTGCTTCCGCTGCCGCGGCCTGCAGCTCTGCTTCGGCCTTTGCTTTTTCCAGCCGCAGCCGCTCTATTTCAGCCTTTTGCTCGGCAATTGCCGCTGCAGTTGAGCTATCCGCAGGCGCTTCAATATTTTTCAGTAAATATTCACTTTCAGCATGTTTAGCGAGGGGAACTGATGGTTGAGGCTCCTCAGCTACTTCAACGTCTTGATCGAGCTTGAGAACAGCCACCTCAAGGCCCGCTTTTTCATAGGCGGCTTCTTCATCCATGATCTTCTTTTGCAGGAGCTGCTCGATCACGATTCGTTCTGATTCTTTCGCCTCTAAGGCACCTTTTAGTTCTTCAACCTTTGTGGCCAGCAAGTCTTCTGCTGCGGTCCTCTCTGCCGCTGCGGCTTTTGCTGTTTTCTCTGCTGCGACAGTTCTCTCTGCTGATTGAAGTTCACGTTGATTTAGGCGGCTTGCGGTTTCTTCCGCTTCGATTCGGTCTGCGTTTGCCTTTATGGAAGAGGCCTTCCCGATGTCCGCTTGTTCTGACGCCAGCCTTTCTTCTTCGGCTTTGATCCGCAGAGCTTCTTCTGCTTCCATTCTCTCGCATCAGCAGCTGCATTGAGAAGCTCTTGAGCTTCTATGGCCTTTTTCTCTGCCATCTGTTCGCGTTTCACCATATCTGCTGCTCTTTTAACAGCGGCAATCCGGTCTGTCTTTGCTTGCTCGGTTATTTCTTGTTCAGCCAGTAATGTATTGGAGGCTTCTCTCTCTGCCAATCTTAAATTAGTCAACAGCTCTTCTGCCGCCAGACGTTCCGCTTCCAGCCGATCCTTGATCAAATTGGCTGCTTCCGCTTTTTCAGCCAGCATTATTTCAGCTTCTTCCCGTTCTTCAGTCGCCATCTGGGCTTCACGTTGAGCCTGCTGTGCCTTGACTCGAGCAGCTTCTTCAGCAGCCAGCCGTTCCTGCTGGGCCTTAACCCTGGCGGCCTCTTCAGCAGCGAGACGTTCCTGCTGTGCCTTGACCCTGGTAGCCTCTTCAGCCGCGAGCCGTTCCTCCTGCGCCTTGATCAGGGCAGCCTCCTCAGCCGCGAGCTCTTCCTCCTGCGCCTTGATCAGGGCAGCCTCCTCAGCCGCGAGCTCTTCCTCCTGCGCCTTGATCAGGGCCTCTTCAGCAGCTAGCCTTTCCTGCTGTGCTTGGACCTTGGCAGCCTCTTCAGCCGCAAGAAGTTCCTGCTGTGTTTCGACCTTGGCGGCCTCTTCAGCCGCGACAAGTTCCTGCTGCGCCTTAACCCTGGCAGCCTCTTCAGCCGCGAAACGTTCCTCCTGCTCCTTGACCCTGGCAGCTTCTTCAGCAGTTTGGCGCTCTTTATCAATCTTGCTCTTTGTTGCTTGCTCTTTGTTTACTCGTTTGGGCTCGGCTGCTTCGGTCTCTGCCTCCTCAGCTTTTTCAGCGGCAGCTTTTTGCTTAGCGGCCAGTTGCGCAGCGCTGATAGGGCGTATGATGCGGATGCCACGCAGGACAACTTCCCTCAGAGCAATACTGTAACTGAGGCTGACTTGATCCATCTCGAACCCCATCTCTGTTAAAAAGGATAGGGCTTCCTGGATCAGTAGTTCCTCTCCCGATACGGCAGCAACCTCCCTTGATACCGTATAAATCAAGGCTGTTTTGCTGTTACGCATGGCAAGTGCCACATAAACCTGAAGCCCTTGGTCCTCTTTAATGGCACAGATGAAGGCTTCGTAAAACTGCTTTTGAGTCCCTTCGGGGGAAGCAACAACAGCCGCCTTGGACTTATATAGACTCGTAATATCCGTTTCTACGGCTTCAATGCAATCAAATGCCTCATTTAAAGTGAACATCTAGCAACTCCGTGACCTGAAATGCAGGCATGATATCATTTTTGGCTGCAATTTCATAATCTATTTGAATTAGAGCAATGGTCCCGACAGGCGCTTTTGTGCGGTAACCATTTACAAAAACCAGCTTATCGGTGAACACACCCGTTCCATTAAGCGCACCAGATAGCCGCGCTGTTCATGCTCTTCTAGTAAAATTTTACCGGATCTGTGCAGATCTGCCTGCAGCATATCTGACACCTGACTGCCGAAGCTGGGGCTGTCGACGATGACATTGACCTCGTAATTGCGGTGAAAGCTGCGTTGATCGAGATTTGCTGATCCTATCACCGACCAGCAACTGTCGATTATCATTACTTTCGCATGGAGAATGGTTCCCGCCAGCTCGAAGATCTCGATGCCGTTCTTCAGGAGCGGGGCATAGTAGCTCCGGCTGACAAGCCTGACAATGGGCACATCACTTTTGGCTGGAAGAATGAGGCGCACCTTTACACCTCGGCCGGCAGCGCGTAACAACGAGCGGATAATGCGTGGCCCGGGAACAAAATACGGATTGGCAATGGTGATGCTTTCGGAGGCGCCGGCTATGGCCATGCGGAAGGCACTGCGGATAAATGAACGGTTGTGGTGGGGCCCACCATTGACAATGAGTACTTCATCCGCTCCCGGTTCCTGATGTAGATAATGGTCAAAGCAGCCTTCGGGTATGGTAGATTTTTCCCGGTGCCAGCTCTCTCGAAAGAGCCTGTTCAGCTCTGAAACGGCAGCACCTTCCAGACGTATGCCCACATCACGCCACCGGTCATAGCTTTCGCCGTAGCCAGCGTATTCATCGCCAATATTAAGCCCGCCGGTATAAGCGATTTTACCGTCAATGACGGCAATCTTCCGGTGATCACGTTTATCAAACCAGCCGATACCCTTCTTGAAAGTGGGTGGATTGAACTGGCAGCAGATGACGCCTCCTTTTTCCAGTCGTCGAAAATAAGAACCGGGGGTGTCAAAGCAGCCAATATAGTCGTAGAGGAGGTAAACTTTAACATCTCTGGCGGCAGCTTCCAGAATGGCATCGGCAAAAAGCTGGCCCGTTTGGTCATCACGAATGAGATAGAACTCAACGCAGATTATATGTTTTGCCTGGCGCAGCGAGTGAAACAGCGCTGCGAAAAATTCCGCTCCATTTTTAAACAGTTCCACCCGGTTACCTTTAGAAGCAGCAGCTTCAGTGTTTCTTCTAAATAAATTGAAGAATCGTGGGGATCGAAAAATGCGGTATTTTCTTTTTCGCCGGATGAGGGACATTTTGGGGTAACCTGGTGAGGGAATAGGTGAGCAGGAGCTCAGAAAAAAGGCGCGGGGGTTATTCCCGCGCCTTGGCAAGCTTTAAAGCTTAAACGGAGATCACTTCCTTGACTCCAGGCACTTTTTCTTTCAACGTTCTTTCTATCCCCATCTTCAGGGTCATGGTCGACATGGGACAATGGCCGCATGCTCCAACCAGTTTTACTTTTACTATTCCATCTTCGCCTACTTCCACAAGCTCCACGTCCCCACCATCAGCCTGCAGATTGGGGCGGATCAGTTCCAACGCTTTTTTTACTTCCTCGATCATGGTCTTCTCCTTTGGTTAATTGCCTACTTTCCTATTATAGTATTTGTATCAGCTGTTTATCAAGCTTTTCCAGGCACTCCCGGATTGGTCAGGGGGTATGGATCAAGTATTTCCTCAAGCTTCTCCCGTGACAGAAGACTTCTGTCGAGAATAATCTCTTTGATGCTTTGCCCGGTTTTCATGGATTCCTTGGCTACTTCCGCCGCTGCTGCATAACCCACATGGGGGGCAAGCACGGTGGCAAGACCTACTGACTGCTCTAGAAAATTACGGCACCGTTCTTCGTTCGCCGTGATCCCCTTGATGCAGCTTTCACCGAACTGGTGAATGACATTTTTGAGAATATCCATGGGGAAAAGCAGGTTGTGGGCAATTATCGGCATCATGACATTCAGCTCCATCTGGCCTGCCTGCGCCGCCAGGGTGACGGTGGTGTCGGCTCCGATTACCTGGAAAGCCACCATGTTGGTCACTTCGGCCATTACCGGATTAACCTTGCCGGGCATGATCGAGGAGCCAGGTTGCATGGCCGGAAGATTGATCTCGTTGAACCCGGTCCTGGGTCCGGAGGAAAGCAGCCGCAGATCATTGGCTATTCTAATCAGGTTGACCGCAACCCCTTTGAGGGCAGAGCTGAGGGCGACGAAGGGATCCATGTTCTGGGTGGTTTCGATGAGGTTTGACGCATTGCAGACCGGCAAACCGGTCTCTTTGCCGATCTCTTCCACTACCAGCTGGATATAATGAGCTTCTGCGTTAAGGCCTGTGCCGATAGCGGTTCCACCGATGCCCAGTTCGCAAAGGCCTGGCAGACAACGCTCAAGGCCGGATAAATTTTTATCCATGGCAACCGCATAGGCCTCAAATTCCTGACCGAGGCGGATCGGCACTGCATCTTGCAGATGGGTGCGCCCTGACTTGAGAATATAATCAAATTCCTTGCCTTTGGCACGGAGGGCGTCACGTAGCTGCTCCAGTTCCTGGTGGAGGAGGGACAGCATCTGCACGGAGGAAAGCCGCATGGCAGTGGGAAAGACATCGTTGGTGGACTGGGCCATGTTGACATGGTCGTTGGGGTTTACCCTGTCATAGGTGCCGAGAGAGCCGCCCCGAGCTGGTTTGCCCGGTTGGCAAGCACCTCGTTAATATTCATGTTGTGGGAAGTGCCGGCGCCTGCCTGGAAAGGATCAACGACGAAATCACCGGTAAAGGCGCCGTTGAGCGCCTCATCCGCAGCCTGGATGATGGCAGCGGCGATCTTTTCTTCAAGACGGCCGGTGGCCATGTTGGCTTTGGCAGCGCATTTCTTTACGATCAGCGTTCCCCAGGTAAGCGAAGGGTGGGGACCCAGACCGGAAATGGGGAAATTGCTTACAGCCCTGGCTGTCTGGGCCCCATAGTAAGCTTCCGCCGGGACTTCGACTGTGCCGAGGGTATCCTTTTCCTGGCGAATTGCCATATCAGTTCCTTTACCCGTTGCTTTCCTTAGACTGGCGTTACCCTTGCAATAGCTGGAGCTTTTCAGAGATGACCCGGATGTGCTCAGTCTCCTCATCACGCAGGGTTTGCAGCATGGTCCGGCCAGCCGGATCGGAGATTTTACGCAACAACTCATCGTAATAGGCGATGCCCTTTTTTTCAATATCAACGGCTATTTCAAGGGCCTCCAGATCGCCGGTTTCAAAGCCAACATGTTGGGTTCCCTCGGGATCCGTCTCCAATGTTATGGTTGAACCGCCATAAAAAACCCAGCGCCCGCTCTCATCCAGCGACGCATAAAGTTCGCTCAGTTTCAGATAATGCTGTTCTTCGCATTTGGCCAGCCACTTGAAAATCCGCTTTCCAGTAAGGTTAAAGGTCTTGTGTTCTGCCTTGGTATAGAAATCAAAAGTTTCCTTTTCCATCTCCATGGCCTGCATAAGGGCGTCCAGCACATCTTTCTGACGGCTCATAAATTCTCCTTCGATAAAAATTTTGCCAGTGAAAGCAGCTCGATCACGCTGCTTACGAGAAAGACGGCGCTGCCCATCTCGGCGGGGATGCGCAGGTCGACATCATACCGGTCGCCGACAAACAGGCACTCGGTGGGGTCTCTCCTGATAATTTTGAAGAGCTTTGCCACTGCCTCCCGGTCCGGTTTCGGTCGCCAATCTTCTTCGATGGTGAAGACCTCGGTGAATAGCCCATCGATCCCGATCAATTCCATGATGCGGGTAGAAAGCTTGACGTTGTTGTTGGTGTATATATACATCTCGAATTTATTGCCGAGATTTCTTAACATTTCCACAACCCGGCGGTCACAGGTGAGCAATTTGCCTGGGTCGATTTCTTCGGCGAAGCGGTTATGCAGCGTGCGCAGATCACCTCCGAGGGCGAGGATGGTGTGACTCAGTGTCGAATCCAAACCAGTTGCCTGAGATAGATCCTGTCTGGTTTGATCTATTAACTTACCAGCTTCATCAACGGAGATATTCTTCAAATCGGCAACATATCTGCACGCAGCAACTGATATTTCCATTCCAAGGCTGTTGTTGATATAGAGGGTCCCATCCAGATCAAAAATCAAGGCACTGATATCGCTATGCACGTTGTGTTTTCCTTTCACCCAGGGGTTGTTCTGCCATTTTGGCCTCAGCAGCTGATTTTCAGACTAAAAGTCTAGCAACCATACCCCGCACTGTCAAAGTTTTCCCCAGTCTCTCATGCACAGAAGTTGTGGCTCCACAACACCTTTTGCCTGAATAAGCACCCGGAAGGTGTCTCCCATGCCGCCATCGGGCAGCATGAGCTTTTTCAGCGCAAGCCTTGTTTTGAGCAGCTCCGTCTCTGACGCACCGCTTTTTTCCAGGGCCATCATTTCTTCCATCAGTCCCGCCCCCAGCAGGAATCGGTACTGTTCACCGAACCAGGCTTTATGCAAGCCAAACTCTTTGCCCTTTTTTATCAGGGCGGTGAAGTTCACATGGCTGGTGATGTCCTGCAAGCCGACACGCATATATGGGTTTTCCACTGTCGTATGCTGATAGTAGCAGAGGAGGGTGCCGTTTTTGCGCATGGGCGCATAAAGTTCATCGGCCTGGTAGCCATAATCAATGGTCAGGACGAAACCTTTTTCCAGGGCCATTGCCACCGACCCAAGCCAGCCGATGGCTGCGAGGTTTATTTCTGCCCGTTGCCCGGCCATAAGAGAAACCTGGGAATCTTTCAGATACTCGGCCAGTTCCGGCGTCGAAGGCTCATCGAGCATCTCACCAAATTCGCCGTCAATGGCAGAGACGTATACTTCCATTAAACCTGCCGGAGTCATCTCCACCAGATGGACCGGCATGGCGTCTACCAGCTCATTGGACAACAGGCAACCGGTGAATTTGAAAGTCCCGCCGGCAAGCTCCTCCGGCGTGTGCCAATCAAGATGGGAAACATGGTCGGCCAGCTTTTCCTGCTGGGCCTCCTTCAAGGTCGGCTCTTTTTCTATCAGTCGATAGGTAAGCAAGCTATAGAAGGGGCTGTTCAGTTCAGCGATGGTATCCAGGATGTCCTTTGCCAACTGCCCAGCCCCTGCACCGACTTCGACAATGCTGAAAATTTCAGGCGAGCCGAGCGTTTCCCACATGCGGCAGATTTCCTTGGCAATAAGCCGGCCGAACATGAGGTGGACATTCATGCTGGTGTAAAAATCCCCCTCGGCCCCGACCTTGCGTCCCGGTGATGTATAATAGCCGAGACCCGGCTCGTAGAGGCAGGCAGTCATGAAATCGGCAAAAGTGAGCCGCCCCACCTTGTTGATTCGGTCAAGAAGGATTTCTTTCAATATATTTTCGCTGATGCTTGCCATCCAGCCTCCTAAATGCCTTCTTTTATAGAGCAAGCCTTTTCTTTTGTCAACGTAGCAGCCCTTCCATGGGCTGATGCTTGTAAAGGAATCTGACCGTGGTGGTGACGGAAGCGCGGGCTTCACCTGTAGACGTCTGCCAGGTTCAGGATGATGGCCTGCATTTCTTCCCTTAAGGGCAAAGGCTCAAGAACCTCCGCATGGCGGCCGTAGGAGAGGATCCAGGCGATCATCTCCATTTTTCCCCCGGCGGTGAAGGAAAGAATGACACTGCCATCGTCGTTCCGTTCTATGGCCTGTGTCGGATGCCAGAGCCGGTCGGCGACTGCGTGGGCGATGGTTGGAGAAAAAAGGATCCTGACTGACAGAGGCTCTTCTTCTACCATCCCGAAGGATGACTTCAGCTGTTCTTCCGGCCGGAATTCCTCAGGCATTTCAAAGCGTTCCTTCTCCACCGTGACCTTGCTGATCCGCTCGGCGGCAAAGGTGCGAATACCGCTGCGGTTGTGGGCATAGCCGAGCAGATAGAGCCCACCCTTGTTGTAGATCAATGTATAGGGGTCGACGAGGTACTCGATGGCTTCTTTCTTTGCCGTTGGGCAATAGGTCAGGGTCAGCCGGTATTGATAGAGGAGGGCGTCACGGATAAGTTTCAGCTCTTCTGCAACACCGCTGTAATCGCGCCCTCCCTGGAGAAGGGGCAGCGATACCCTGGCGATGCGATCCATATGGGCGGCATAGCGGGGGGGAGAACCGAATTCACCTTGTGAAAAATTGACTCCATGTCGTCATGGAAGGAAGTGCCCCTGAGAAAGTCCAGCTGGGAGCGGAGAAAGGAGAGGGTCATCAACTCCTGCAGGGTGAAGTTGATGGGAGGGACGTCCTTGAAGCGGGTAAGGAAGCGGTAGACTTTGTTGCCGCCCAGCCACTCGGAGACCAGCGGATAGCCGGCCTCCTCAATGGCGTTAAGGTCGCGATGGATGGTGCGGCGGTTGACGCCGCTCTCCTCGGCCAGCTCATCAATGGTGATCCCATGGCGGGACTCGATGAGCCGGATAATGTCATGAACACGCCCGGCCTGGGAATATTTCTTCGCCGGCTTACCCTTCTGCACTGGGAGTCTGTCCTCCATCGCCAGCAGGTTTTTTCCGCCTTGGCCGCCGTCGTTTCTTGGCCGCCGCATCTCCTTCGGCCGTGGCTTTTGCAACCGGTGTCTCGCTGCTCTTGACCGTGTTTTTAACGGCTGATCTGCCGTGGTTTCTCGTATGTGGTTTACCCACTGGTTTCGCTTCCGTTTTCGGCCGTGGCTTGGTCCGTTTGTAATCGTGGACAAAAAGATCGTCCTCCGCCCACTCCACGGGAATGCGATCCTTGATGAATTCGTGAATATCTTCTATGTGGAAGGCGCCATCTTCGTCGGCCAGGGAAATGGCCTTGCCTTCCGCCCCGGCACGGGCGGTTCGGCCGATGCGGTGGACATAATCTTCTGCATCCTGGGGAAGGTCATAATTGATAACGTGGGAGACTCCATCGATGTGAAGGCCGCGGGAGGCCACATCAGTGGCGATCATGATCGGCAGCTTGCCGCTCTTGAAGTCATCCAGGATGCGCATCCTCTTGCGCTGCTCCACATCGCCGGAAATAACCCGCGTCGGGAACTCGTTGGCATTGAGCCGGTCAAAGAGAAATTCCGCTTCCCGCTTGGTGTTGACGAAAATCATGGTTCGCTCCATGCCGTCCCTGCGCAGGAGACCCAAAAGAAGGGGGAACTTTTCTTTTCTGGAAACGTGGTAAAGGACCTGCTCCACCCGCTCGGCGGTCATCTGGTCCGGGGTGACTTCCACTTTTTCCGGCACGTTCATGAACTCGTAGGCAAGTTCCATGACCCGCTGATTCAGGGTGGCGGAGAACATCAGGTTCTGGCGGGCATCAAAGGGAGGCAGGCGGCGAAGGATGAAGCGCAGGTCGGCGATGAAACCCATGTCGAACATGCGGTCCGCTTCGTCGATAACTAGTGCCTCAATATGCTTCAGGGTGTAGACCTTCTGCTTCAGGTAATCAATCAGCCGTCCCGGGGTGCCGATGACGATGTCGACCCCCTCCTTGAGGGCGTTTTTTTGCTTCATGTAATCGACGCCGCCGTAGATTGCCTGGATGTTGAAGCCGGTATATTTCCCCAGTTCCTGGGCATCTTTCTCGATCTGCACCACCAGTTCCCTGGTGGGGGCGAGGATGAGTGCCCGTGGGTTGTGTTCACCTTCGGCTACTTCTCCTTTCAAGAGGCGGGTGAAAAGAGCGATGAGGAAGGCAGCGGTTTTGCCGGTGCCGGTTTGGGCCTGGCCAGCCACATCTTTTCCCAGCAGGGCCGGGGGGAGAGCTTTGGCCTGAATCGGCGTGCAATCTGTGAAGCCGGTGTCCTTGATGCCTTTCAGCACCTGTTCCGGCAGGTTTAAATCGGTGAATTTCATAGTTTTTCCTTGTCTAAATATTTTACAGCCACATGTTTCCGTCCGGCAGGTCGATTCCAATCCGGCTGGACTGAATTTTCCGCAAAATTCGAGATTACTGGATTGTTTCCAACAACCTATTGTTTAACAGACTAAGTAGGTAAAGGCAATGTGTTTAAGGCCGGGTAATGGTGTACCATGCCCTGGATGGAAGGGGGGTGCCTCTTTATTGGCGGAACCATAATCGGTTGACTTGGGGTGTAATTGAGGTTACCTTACGCCGCGTTAATTGTATTTTTCTTTTTTTCAGGCGCTGAAGATGTTGCGTGAATAGTAACTACAGTGGCATCTCTCTCTGCACCTCATGAGGTGTTGGCAGCTTTAAAAAATATTTTAAAGAGCTTCTCGTTCCCGAAAAGCACTCGTCCCGCTATTTCAACACAAAAAAGGAGATCAAGATGAAAAAGTTTCTGCTGTCGATTATCACCCTCTGTTTGCTATTTCCTGCCGCAGTTCGGGCAGAACTCCCCTGGCAGTTCGACGAACACACCCGCTACATGGCACTGGGAGACAGCCTCGTCGCTGGCTACGGTGCAATTCCCGCCACCGAGGGCTATGTCTATCTTCTCTACCGCTCCGGGGCCTTCGACGCGGTTGCCAATACCATCTTCTGCAACGCCGGCGTCCCAGGCGCCACCAGCAGCGATGTCCTGGCTCATCAGGTCCCCCAGGCCATAACCAGTTTTCGTCCCGGTGTCATAACGATAACGGTGGGAGGAAACGATCTTTGGCGGATTATGGAAGGGGCCGATCCGGCAACGGTGCTGCAAGGGTTCCAGAGCAATCTGGTGCAGATACTTACAGCGCTGAGGACTGCCCCGGAATTGCAGAATACAAAAATATATGTCAGTAACCTCTACAGTATCCCGGAGATACCCGCTTCCGAAGTGGTTGTACCCATGTTCAACCAGATAGTAGCTGGCGTTGCAGCTAATTTCGGCGTGCCGGTTGCTGACGTCTATTCCGCATTCCAGGGGAAAAATGGCCTTCTCCTCATTGAGCGGAATGGTGCCGGTCCTTACGAGATTCATCCCAACAATGCCGGATACAGGGTGATGGCAAAAGCGTTTGAGGACGTCATCTCCAAATAATCGTGGTCGTCAGTGACCTTGGCGGTCATGGCAGGGCTGATAGTAGCTGAGAAAGTAAACTGCTGTTCCGCAAGACCTGGTTAGCCGGGTCTTGCGGACGTTCTGTAACAAGAGATCATGCAGAAGGTAATTCGTCCTGATCCCCAATGCACATTGACCCCTTTTCCCTTAGCTCCTCCTGTGCTATCCTACCCGCAACATGACCGCAGAGGAGACGCAATGACTCAATCCTTCATCCACATCGAATCCCCCAACTATTTGAAGGCGGAAACGCTGACGAGCCCCGCTGACTGGGCCGTGGTTTTCGGCAACGAACGGCCGCTCGCCCTTGAGATCGGCTGCGGCATCGGCGATTTCATGGTTAAAACGGCCGTGGACAAGCCGGAGACCAATTTTATTGCCATCGATTATTACAACAAGGGATGTTACAAGACCTGCCGCCGCGTTGATCTCCATGGTCTGACCAATGTGCGGGTCCTGCGGGAAGAGGCGCGACAGTTCATTGCCGAGCGCATTGGCAAAGGTTCTTTGTCAGCGGTTTACATCAACTGTCCGGACCCCTGGCCGAAGAAGAGGCACCGGAAACGGCGGCTGGTGAGCAGGCAATTCATGGGCTTTATACGCGACTACCTGGCGCCGGGGGCAGATTTCTATTTCGCCACCGATTTTGACGACTACGGGATAGACGTGGCGGGCATGCTCCCCGGCGTGGAGGGGTATGAGAACCGGCTTGCGCCTGACCTCTATGCGCACGACCTGCCCGGTTATCACCTCTCCAAGTACATGCTCAAATTCATGGCCGAGGGGAAGCGGATTTATTTCGTGCATTACAAAAAAATCGGGGCCTGATGATTTCAGGTCCCGATTTATGATCAATCCTCTGCAGTTTCTAGGGCGATCATTTGCTGTTAAACTATTTAAATTGTTGGATAGCTTCCTGCAGGTTACCGATCTGCCTGCCAAGGTTATCAACTGAAACATCAAGGGTATTTATTGAATTCAGCTCATCATCGGTGGCGATACGGATATTATAAACCGAATTGCTGATACGTTCGCTTTCCCGACTCTGCTCCAGTGATTCGGCCATAATCTGACCGATCATATCCGACACATGTTCGGTGGCCATGGTGATTTGAGCCCCTACAATGCATTGCTCCCGGGTAGCATTCTTAACTACCCTTGCCAGATCCCCCATTCGCTCCGCGGCGCGCTGTACCAGTTCGCCCCCTTTCTCCTGCTCCCGGTTAGCCGAAGCAATCTGACCTGCCATATCGCTCATCTGCTGCATTGCTCCACTCACGTGCTTACTGGAAGTGGCTTGCTCATCCATGGCCCGGGCTATCATGTCGATTCGTTGCAAACACTGCTTTACGCCGGAGACGATTTTGATAAGAGCTTGATCTGAGGCATGGGAAAGCTTTTGTCCCTGCTCAACCTGAACGGTTGCATTTAGAATGGCTGCAACCGCCCGTTCTGTTTCTCCCTGAATGCCACGAATGACATCGGCTATCTCACGGGTGGAATTCTTCGTCCGATCCGCAAGTCCCTTGATTTCATCTGCTACGACAGCGAAGCCCCTGCCATGTTCTCCTGACTGGGCGGCAATAATTGAGGCATTCAGCGCCAGCAGGTTTGTTTGCCCTGCCACCTCGTCGATAACCGCCAGAATTGTGCCTATGTTCTTCACGTTTTCAGAGAGGTTGTTGATGGCATCAGCGGTAACCATGGTCGAAGAGTTCATGGATTGAATGCCTTCGATAATAGCATCGACGGATTGTTTTCCATGCTCAGCATCATCCAGCACCTGGCCGACAATGGAAACGGTTTCTCTGGTGGTCTGTTCCACCTGCTTAATAGTAGCATCCATCTGAGTGGCTGATGCCGCAGTATTTGAGGCCGAATCTGCCAGTGTCGCGACGCTTGAGCCCACTTGATGAATTGCCGCATTCATCTCCGTAACCGAGGCACTTACCTGTTCCACAATCATTGAAAGTTGATCCATGTTCAGTGCGGTTTCTTCGATGCCGGCGGCCATTTCGGTTATCGATGAAGATGTCTGGGCTGAGGAAGAGGACAGGCTGTCCACGTTGCCGGTGACCTTTTTCAGCGATGAGGTGATTTCCGTTACCGCAGTAGAGGTTTGATGGACGTTATCTGCCTGCTGCCGTGCGGAAACCACAACCTGGGTCGACACCTCCTGCAGGCTTGAGGATATCAGCCCCAATTCGCCACTGGAGTCGCGGACACGG
>CAWAFF010000071.1:0-32907 GCA_963780945.1 uncultured delta proteobacterium
ATCGTGAAGCATATGAAGTATTTGCAGGTCTGCCCTTCCTTATCCCGTTAACCCTCGGGGCAATCGTCCCTTACATGATTTATCGTCAGAAAAAATTCTTCGTTGAAAACAGCAGTTATGGCCGAAACCGATGCCGCTTTGACGCCACCATCAAAGATTTCTACCTGGTCTTCATCAAAGCCATTGGACTCGCCTCGCTCATCATCATCGCTCTTTTCGCCTGCAGTTTCTTCTTCTCCACTGCCCTCAGGGATATGGCTCCGCTGTTCCTGGATAGCAGCAGCATGGACAAAAAGACTTTGCAAAAGGGCTATATCGTCATGTTTTTTATCATCATCGCCGGCATCAACCTAATCTACCTGTTCTTTGCCATTTATGTTCAGACCGCCCTGACCAACTTGACCTGGCAGGGAACGAGGATCAGAAACAGCCGCTTTTCCAGCACCCTCAAGGTGGGTAGCATGGCCTGGCTCTACCTCTCCAGCGCCGCCGCCATCTTCGTCTCGCTGGGACTCCTCATCCCTTGGGCAACAATCAGAATAACCCGCTACCGCTTTAACAACCTCTCCCTCAATCTCAACGACGACATGGAGTCCTTCCTGGGCTGGGGGCATGCCGAAGTAGGGGCAACTGGCGAAGAGATTGGCGACATGTTCGGCATCGACATCGGCTTATGATGGTAATTCGAGGCTATTATTACGATGGCAAAAGCTCGGGTCGCTGCACAGTGATCTTGAGCCGCGACCAGGACCACCTGAGACTGCAGGGAGATGGGTTGGATGTCCGTCATCCCATTGCTTCGGTCAAGCTTTCTCCTGAAAGTCGGCAATGTGCGCCGCTCGCTGCGATTTCCCGACGGAGCTCTCTGCGAAATGTTCGGTGATGCCGGTCTTGATCAACTGCTCGGGAGGAGCGACCATCTCCTGCAGCGCGTTCTCAACGGCTGGGAGCGAAATCTTTCCTTGGCCCTTCTGGCCTTGGTCCTGACCATTGCCGCCGTTGTCGGCTTCATCAAGTTTGGCGTGCCATTGATTGCCAAGCAGGTGGTCAACGTCATTCCCTATGCCTCCGAAGCACGCCTGGGCAAAGACTCACTGGCATTTCTCGATAAATTCCTCATGGAACCGTCGAAACTGCCGGCCGACAGACGCCGCCAGGTAACAGCCCTGTTTCAGGGGATGAAGAGCCGTCTCACCCAGGCAGAGGATTATCGATTGGAATTCCGCTCCAGCGACGAGATCGGCGCCAACGCCTTCGCCCTTCCCGGAGGCACCATCGTCGTCACCGACCGCATGGTGGAACTGGCCGGAAACGATGAAGAACTGGCGGGGGTCCTGGCTCACGAATCGGGGCACATCCGCGCTCGCCATTCCCTGCGCCATGTCCTGCAGAGCACCGGCAGCGGCCTTCTTATCGCAGCTGTCACCGGCGACATCACCTCTATTACCTCTCTCTCCGCCACCCTGCCCACGACCCTGGTCAACGCCGGCTATTCCCGTGAATTTGAAAATGAAGCCGATGATGCCGCCGTAGCCTATCTGCTCAAGACAGGGATAAAGCCGAAGATATATGCCCAGATGTTGGCCAAGCTCCAGGTCGAGCAGGACAAGGACCAGCACCAACAGGAAAAAAGTCGGTTCTGGACACCGGCCGATCTCTTTGCCAGCCATCCCTCCACCCTGGAACGGATAAAACGAATTCCTTAAACTACCACCATAGGCCAAATCTTTCTCGCGGTTGACTTCCGGCCGGGCTGTGATTAGGTTATCTGTACAAATGAAAGGAGCTGCATATGGCACAAACCCCTGACATGAACGATAACCAAAGTAACGGCACCCATCCGCCGGGGGAAACGAGCGATCTGGTCCTGGCTGCCGATGTTCTTCCCGCCGGACTGCCGATTATTCCAATGCGCCCTCGCCCTGTCTTTCCAGGTCTGCTGATTCCAATGGCAGTCAATGAACGACACCAATTGCAAGCTGTAAAAATGGCCATGGAAAGCCCCTCCCGCACCCTTGGTCTGGTCCTGGTGAGGGACATCGACGCAGCGGATGGTGCCGGCAATCTCCATGCAGTGGGCGTTGCAGGCAAGATCGTCAAAATGATGCACTCCGACGATGACAGCGCCCAATTCCTCATCAACACCGTGGAGCGTTTTACCATCGAGCAGCTTGCGGAACCATCCGACGTGCTTTTCGCCCAGGTCCGTTACAGCTACGCCACCGAGCTGTCGGTCAATCCGGAGCTTAAAGCCTATTCCATGGCGGTTCTTTCCACCCTCAAGGAACTCATCCAGATCAACCCCCTTTACTCGGAAGAGATCAAACTCCTATTCGGCAGATCCAGCCTCGACGATCCGGGACGGCTTGCCGACTTTGCCGCCAACCTTACTTCCGCCGATGGCCAGGAACTGCAACAGGTGCTTGAGTGTACCGATGTGCGCAAGAGAATCGATCTGGTCCTGGTCCTGCTGAAAAAGGAACTGGAGGTTTCACGGCTGCAGACCAAGATCTCCAGGCAGATTGAGGAAAAAATCAGCAGTCAGCAGCGGGAGTTTTTCCTGCGAGAGCAGTTGAAGGCGATTAAAAAGGAGCTTGGGCTGGAAAAGGAGGGTAAAACCTCTGAGATTGAAAAATTCGAGGCGCGCCTTAAAGAACTCAAGCTGAACCCGGAGGCTGAGCGGACAGTGACGGAGGAGATCGAAAAGCTGCGCCTCCTGGAACCCATCTTCCCCCGAGTACCACGTTACCCGCAGTTATCTGGACTGGCTGACCATCCTGCCCTGGGGCAAGTTCAGCAAAGACTCCTACCATCTGGACAAGGCCCGGCGCATCCTTGACCGCGACCATTACGGCCTGCAGGACGTCAAGGAGCGCATCCTGGAGTTTATCGCTGTCGGCAAGATGAAAGGGGATATCTCCGGTTCAATCGTTTGTCTGGTCGGCCCCCCCGGCGTGGGCAAGACCTCAGTTGGCAAAAGCATCGCCGATGCCTTGGGTCGCACCTTCTACCGCTTCTCCCTGGGGGGCATGCGTGATGAAGCTGAAATCAAGGGGCACCGCCGTACCTACATCGGTGCCATGCCCGGCAAGTTCATCCAGGCAATGAAGAGCGCCGCCACTGCCAACCCGGTACTGATGCTGGATGAAATCGACAAGGTTGGCGCCTCTTTCCAGGGGGACCCGGCCTCGGCACTGCTGGAGGTGCTCGACCCAGAACAGAATGCCACCTTCCGCGATCATTACCTGGACGTCCCCTTCGACCTCTCCAACGTCCTTTTCATTGCCACCGCCAACCAGTTGGACACTGTCCCGCCAGCCCTCCTGGACCGGATGGAGGTGATCCGCCTCTCCGGCTATATCCTTGAAGAAAAGCTGGAGATTGCTCGCCGCTACCTGATCCCCAAGGCGCTCGAATCCCACGGTCTGAAAGCCAGCCAGGTGGCGATCCGCAAGGAGGCACTGGCGGCACTCATCGATGGCTGGGCCAGGGAAGCCGGTGTTCGCACCCTGGAAAACCGCATCAAGAAGATCATGCGCAAGGCGGCCATGGGATTTGCCTCCGGCCGCACCGAACCGATCACCGTCGGCCGCAAGGATCTGGTCGAGTTCCTCGGTCAGCCGATCTTCACCACCGAAGAGCTGTTCGAGGAGGTGCCGGGAGTAGTCACCGGCCTCGCCTGGACCAGCATGGGGGGAGCCACCCTCCCCATCGAGGCGACCGCCATGCCGAGCAAGAGCAAGGGCTTCCGCCAGACCGGCCAACTGGGGAATATCATGGTCGAAAGCTCGGAAATAGCCTATTCCTACGTCATGGCCCACTTGAAGGACTATGGCGCACCTGAGGATTTTTTCGACACCCATTTCGTCCACCTGCATGTGCCGGCCGGCGCCACCCCCAAGGATGGCCCTTCAGCAGGCATCACCATGGCCACGGCGCTGATCTCGATGATGACAGGCCAGCCGACCAGGAAAAAGCTGGGCATGACCGGGGAGTTCACCCTTACCGGCAGGGTGCTGCCCATTGGCGGGCTCAGGGAAAAAACCATCGCCGCCCGTCGAGCAGGGCTCAAGGTGCTTATCTTTCCCGAAGCTAACCGCAAAGACTTTGATGAGCTCGCCGACTACCTGAAAAACGGGCTGGAAGTTCATTTCGCCCGCGAGTACAAGGATGTCTATAAAGTGGCCTTTGGAACGAAGTAAAGCCGCAGGGGGACGGGCTGGAAGCCCGTCCAAACCTTCTCCTTGACTTTTCCGGTACAGCTCCATTACAGTGGTAAGCCGTGAACCAAACACTTTTTCGCATAGTCTCAACCATCCTGCTCGTGATAGCCCTTCTGGCTTTCAGTGGACTCGCGGCCACGGCTTCAAGCCTTTTCCTCCAGGAAAGCAGCCACAGCAATACCTGCTGCGACCATGACTTTGACAACGGACCTGCAGAATCAACCCCGTGCGCCCTTCCCGATTGCCCGTGCCCAACATGCTTGACTGCCGCCCTTCCTGATCATGCCTCACCTGACTCTTCGCCGTTTGAACTCAGCTCGTCCCATTTACCACCTCCACAACCATTCCAGCTCTCCGGCTTTGCCCGTTCCATCGAATACCCTCCCGAAGGATAGTCTCCTCCCTTTAATATTTCGCCCAAAAAAAACAACCCGGACATCAGTGCCTGCTGGTAACGCCACAAGTGCAGCTTGCGCAGGTCTTTTGTTCGATACCAAGGAGATTGATCCAAAATGAAAAATTATCTGATTCTTGCAGCTGCAGTTGCTCTCGGCGCAGTCCTTTCCTATGCACTGCTCAGCAATGGTGGGGGCAAGGCACTTAACGTCAACGAAATCAGTTCCGACCCGGGCGCCTACGTCGGCACCATCACCGTTACCGGCATCATGGGGGGAACCTCGCCCCAGGATCCGAGCCTGTTCGGCATCATGGACATCAAGGAATTGCAGTGTAAAACCGCCAACTGCAACAAGGTCTTTGTCCCCGTCAAGTATCAGGGGAAACTGCCGGTGGCGGGAGACGAGATCCTGGCCACTGGAAAATTCGTCAACTTGCCGGGAGGCTACCTGTTCGCTGCCGAAAACGTCAAGGTGGTACGCAACCACAAGATCGGAGGGTAGATGACTCTCTCCAAATTGGTTCTGAAAAACATCGCCCGGCGCCGGGGCAGGTTTGTCTTCACCCTCCTGGGCATCACCATCGGCATCTCTTCCTTTGTTACCTTCCTTTCCATGGGGGGCAGCCTGAAAAGTGAAATCTACCGTGAAACAGCAGCCCTTGGCGCCAACTTGATCGTTATTCCAAAAGGTTCCTGCGGCTATGAGCAGCTTTCGGTCCTGGTCGGCGATGAAATGCCGACCAATATCACCAGTGAAGAGGTCGGCAAAATCAGGGCCATCAAGGGCCTGACGGCAGTACCCTTTCTCACCCAGAAAACCGCCATTGCCAATAAGCCTCTGGCGGTGAGCGGCATTGAACCGTCCACTACTTTCAAATTCAAGGGGTGGCAAATGGGCCAGGGGAGCTACCTGTCCTCCGCCGACGAGACAGCGGCAATTGTCGGTGCTGCAGCGGCAAAACAGTTCCGGCTGCAACCCGGTTCCACCGTCAGAATCCGTGGGGAACAGCTATCGGTGAAAGGGGTACTGAAGGAGACCGGCGGCAGGGACGACTTCACCCTGTTTCTGCCCATGGCAACGGCGCAAAGAATCTACAAGTCTGTTGATCGGGTCTCCTACGTGGCAGTCAAGGTTGACGACCTGGCGCGCACCGATGGCTACATGGAAAAAATAAAAGAGGCAGTCAGTTTGGGAGTAGTTTCAGACAAGCAGATGCTGAAATCGGTGCTCTCCATCGTCGGCACGGTCAACATCACCTTACAGCTTATCGCCGCCGTATCCGTTCTTGCCGCTGCCTTCGGCATCATCAATACCATGCTGACGGCCACCTACGAGCGCAAAAGAGAGATCGGCATCCTGCAATCGCTGGGAGCAAAACAGAGCACCATCTTTTCCATGTTCATGCTGGAGTCCGGATTTTACGGTTTGATCGGCGGAATTCTCGGGGTGGTAGTCGGCCTGCTGGTCTCAATCCTCGCCACCCCCTACATCACCCAAAACGCCTTCACCTCCCTGGTCAAAGGTTCCGGTACCGGTACCATGATCGATGTAAACATAATTGGCGGATCTATCCTCTTTGCCGTGGTCGTTGCCATTGTTGCCGGAGTTTATCCTGCATGGCGGGCAGCAAAGCTAACACCGGTGGAGGCAATCAGCTATGAATGAGACCATCATCAGCGTCGAAAATGCGACTAGGTCATATCTTACGGGCAGCGTTACCACCCACGCCCTGCGCGGCGTCAACCTGGCCATCGCCAGAGGCTCATTTACCGCCATTATCGGCCCCTCAGGCCACGGCAAGAGCACTCTTATGCATCTTATTGGCGGCCTCGACCGCCCCAGCAGCGGCACGGTCACAGTTGCCGGCATGGAATTGAGCAAGCTTGACAACAGCAGCCTGGCCAAACTCCGGGCGGAGAAAATCGGCTTTGTTTTCCAGTTTTTCAACCTGTTGCCGGCCCTTACGGCGCAAGAAAACGTGGAAACAGCCATGATGCTGGCGGGGGTGCCGGAGAAGGAGCAGGCATCACGGGCGTTGAACCTGCTCACATTAGTAGGTTTGGCAGACAAGGCGAGCGCCCGGCCCAATCAGCTTTCCGGCGGTCAGCAGCAGAGGGTTGCCATAGCCCGTGCTTTGGCCAATGATCCCGGTATTCTGTTGATGGATGAACCGACCGGCAACCTTGACTCTGCGGCCGAGGCGGAAGTGCTGGATATTCTCTTCAAACTGCACAGTGAAGGAAAAACCATCATCATCGTCACCCACAACAACGACATCGCCGCCAAGGCACAATGCGTAGTCAAGGTGAAGGACGGCAAGATTGTGGCCTAGCCCCATTTACCACCGATTAGGTTGCACATTTCATGGTCGCCCCGAGAGGGGCGGCCTTTTTTTATTACCTTTAAAGGCTGGAAATGGAGGTTGGAAAGTGATAGAAGAAAACTATTAGCCTAATCGAGAAGCATTGGCTGAAGCATTTGAATGCGCACCACGTTTAGCTGGCAATGAAGGAGATTTTTTATGGGAATTGCATCGATTCTGACTGCGGCAGTGCGATATGTTTCCTGGGGACAGGTGGCAAATGTTGCCCTGCAGTATGGGCCGGAGATCATGAAGAGGTTGAAAGAGAGACGACAGCCGATAGCTGAGGCTGAAGATGAGGCTGGGGCAATCATTGATCAGCTCCAGGGCAGGATTGAGGAACTGGAGGAAACGCTGGTTAAGCAGCAGGAGTTAATCGAGCTACAGACAAGGACTATAAACATGCTGGAAGAGGCAACCGGGGCCCTGCGGACAAAACTGAGTATCTTTGTTGCCATAGCGGCCGGGTCTATCCTGCTGTCCCTGGTCCTGCTCGCTTTGGTCCTGAGGAACTAAAACATGCCCTGCCGCCAAAGTGAAGCAGAGCAGATTAGGCACTGCCCCCGCTGTGCCGGCACTGGCCTCTCCTGGCACAGTGCCAAGAATTTTGAATGCCCTGCCTGCGGCTTCACTCTTTTTCTCAATGTAGCAGCGGCGGTAGCCGTTATCATCCAGTGCCGGGGCAAGATCCTGTTCGGCATCCGCAAAAATGAGCCGGGCCAGGGGATGCTGGATCTTCCCGGCGGCTTTGTCGATCCGGGAGAGAGCGCCGAGGATTGCGCCAGGCGGGAGGTACAGGAGGAGACGGGCATCATCATTTCTGCCGGTGCCTACTTCATGTCTCTGCCAAACAGCTATCTATATCGTGACATCACCTACAGTACCCTTGATCTTGTCTTCACCGCTGGCATTGATGATCCTCCCCCGATGCAGGCGGCTGACGACCTGGCCGAGCTGCTTTGGATCAACCGGTCAGACATCCGGTTGGAGCAGATTGCCTTTCCCTCCCTGCGCGAAGCAGTCCGGCGCTACCTGGCTATTACCTGAGATTGTGGGGTGAAGTTTTCCCAACTCTTGTTATAATACGCTTTTACAATTCCTTTTTCTGGAGGCAGTCATGGAGCAAAAAGTCTGGAATCCGGCCGAACTGCTGCAGTTTTCCGGTGGCTACTGGAGCGCCTGCGCCTTGCATGCAGCGATTAAGCTGGATATTTTTACCCCGTTGAGCGAGGGGCCGGTGACGGCTAAACAGCTTGCAAAGCAAGTGGACTGCGATAACAGGGGACTTGCCATGCTGCTCAACGCCCTGGTTGCACTGAACCTGCTGATAAAGGAGGAGGATGCCTTCAGCCTCACCCCCTTCTCCCTTGACTACCTTAGCAAAACTTCTCCCCAATACCTTGGCCATATCATCAATCACCATCACCATCTCATGGAAAAATGGGCACATCTGGACCAGGCGGTGAAGAGCGGTGAGCCGGTAGGGCAACGGGTTTCACATGAAGCGAGTGAAGAGGAGCGGGAAAGCTTTGAAATGGGCATGTTCAACCTGGCCATGCAGTTGGCGCCGCGCATTGTGCCAAACATCGACCTGTCCGGACGGCGACGGCTACTGGACCTTGGGGGCGGCCCAGGCACCTATGCCATCCACTTTTGTCTGCACAACCCTGAGCTGTCGGCCACCGTCTACGACCTTCCCACCACCCGCCCCTTTGCTGAAAAGACCATTGCCCGCTTCGACCTCGCTGATCGCATCTCCTTTGAGTCAGGGGATTTCATCGAGGAAGGAATTCGCGGCACCTTTGACGTGGCATGGCTGTCACACATCCTCCATGGCGAAGGGCCTGAAGGATGCGCCATCATTCTGGAAAAAGCAGTGGCCGCCCTGGAACCGGGGGGAATGCTCCTGATCCAGGAATTCATCCTCGACAATTCGCTGGACGGCCCCCTGTTTCCGGCTTTGTTCTCTCTCAACATGCTGCTGGGCACACCAACTGGAAAGGCCTACTCCGAACAAGAGCTGATGGATTTATTAAAAGCAGCCGGAGCGGATCAGGTGCGGCGGCTACCCTTGGAACTGCCAAATGGCGCCGGGGTCATGGCCGGAATCGTCGGAGAGAAGTAATATCAGGGGCCGACCCCATTCATCCCAACAGTACCGGTTATCGTCTGCTGGCAGAAGCGCTGGCAAAGCTGCTCCATGGAAGTGGCGCCCTTTGATTTTTGCTGGTGGCGAAAATGGAAAAAATGTCGGAATGCACCAGCAGAGAGATGCTGGCCCATGGGAGGAAGAAAATTGTGCCGGCGGCAAAGAATTGCTCCATCAGCCTGTTTTGGATTGACGTCGCCGGAGCCATGCCGTAATAATCCAATCTATGAATATTGATCCCTTTCTACCCTACATCTTCACCCTGAATATCTTTCTCACCATCATTGATGCCGCCGTTGGCTACCACGCAGCGCCAATGCTGATTAAAATCACAGCCTCAGACGAAGAGGCTTCGGCGCAGATGACCAAAAGCATCAGGTCCATGCTGGCGGTGGTGGTCGGATTCTACAGTTTCTTCTCCTGTCTGGCTTACTATCAACAAAAGCCGCTGTTGCTTGTCATCATCACGGCAATCATCATTGTCGACATCGTTGCTCAAATCCTGATCAGCAGAAGAATGAAGAGTGGCCGTGAGGACTCTAAACAGCAATAAAGGGCTGCAGATTGGCCAGCGACCTCTCCAATTTGTCCCTGCTGTGGGCCTCAACGGTTAATGCCGCCTGCGGCGCGTATTGCGCCATGAGTCTTAAAAAGAGAGGGAAATCGATAGCTCCCTCGCCGAGTGGCGCGTGATCGTCTTTTAAACCATGATTGTCATGGATATGGGTTTCAGCGATGTAGCCTCCGAGAGCAGTAAACCATTCCTCCAGGCCCACCTTTTTGAACAGATTCCAGTGCCCCACATCAAAACAGTGACGAAACAGCGGTGAACTCATTGCCTCCATCAAAGCCTGGAGCGTGGACGGTTCTTCTTCGAAGATGTTTTCTATGGCGACGATGCAGCCGATTTCCCTGGCACGTTCAAGCACCACCTGCCAGGTATCAATGCTGTGCTTGAGCCATTCTTCCTTTTTCTCACCATAGCGCCAGCGATCATAACCGGGATGAAACACCATCACCTCCGGTTTGAAGATCTCCGCTGCATCAAGGACATCAGTAAACGTCTGCCGGGTTACTTCGCGGATCTGCCGCACCACCGACCCGGGATTCAGGTCCATGAATGGAGCGTGGATCGTACATCTCAAACCATTGCCGGTGAGGGCATTAGCCTCTGCCAGCAGCTTTTCTGGTATTACCGCCTCCAGGCTGTCGGCGGAAAAGAAGATCTCCGGATTGAGACGCCTGTCGATGAGATACTCCAGGTTTTGGCCAAGTTGCGAATGGGGAATATGGGCGAAAACCTTGCCCGGAATAGATTTTTCTATGTTTTTTGAGTATTTCATATGGGCACCTTAACCATCTCTTCAAGTTTATAAATCACAAAGTGTTCCCCCAACCATACTATCTGCATAGGCAGAATTCAAGCTTTTAGTAGCCACATTACAGGGGCTAACTAGCTGATTGCACACAGAAAGAGGTTAAATTCTTGACAATTTTGGTATACTGTATACAATTTGTCCCGTTGAAGAAGGAGGCCTCATGAGAAAAAATATGGAAAAGCATCTAACCCTCCGGGAAAGAATACTTGAAACGATCCGTGATGCCATTTTGAGCGGATCTCTCAAGCAGGGAGAAAAGGTTGCCGAACCAGAGCTTGCCGAGCGGTTCGGCATCAGCAGAACCCCCATCAGGGAAGCCTTCCGCCAGCTGGAATCAGAAGGTTACCTGACGGTGATCCCCCGCAAGGGAGCGGTGGTCACTGCTTTTTCTGCGCGTGACGTTGAAGAATTCTACGCCATCAAGAGCATCCTGGAAGGCTACGCCGCCCGCATGGCTTGTGACAACCTTACGCCAAAGGAGCTGGACAAGCTTACAGCCATTAACAAAAAGCTGCGTCAGCTTGCTGATCAGGCTGACATCAAGAACTTTTTCAAGATCCACAATGATTTCCATGATCTGTTCATCAGGTCAGCCAATAACGACAAACTGTACGAGATGATCAGCAGCCTGTTAAAGAAGTTCCAACGACTGCGAATCGCCTCGCTGAGCAAGCAGGGGCGGATGTATGTGTCGGTGGAAGAGCATGAAAAGATCATCGAGGCCTTCCGCAAGAAGGATGCTAATCTCGCCGAACAACTGGTACAAAAAAATGCCGTATACGGCGGCATCGTGCTCATGAAAAGCGACCCGGACAGCCCCCCTCTAAAGCGGGCTGAGGTGACAGCTGCCAAACATCTGGACCTCTGATAAAACTCAAAATACCACTGGCATTCAGTAAACATCCACCAGTTCCAGTTGAACGGATTAATTCTCCAATGGAAAATCTGTCCAACTGTGTTAACCTGTGGATGTTTTTGTATAAACACTGAGCACAGGAGGGTAGCATTGACCCTTTTAAAGCAAATTCCCAAAGTTGACAAGGTACTGGCATGGAGTGGCGTTAAAGCACTGCTGGAGACACATCCCCGGCCGGTGATAATGAAAGCCCTGCGGTCCACCCTTGACGAGCTGCGGACATTGGCAGTCAAGGACAATACGGACTCAGCCCGTTTCACGGAAAAAGCGATCATTGAACGGCTAAGTCATGAACTTGAGGCGATCAATGCTTTGAAACTCAGGCGATTGGTGAACGGTACAGGAGTGGTCATTCACACCAATCTCGGTCGTTCTCCACTGCCGGAAAGCGTGCGCCGGTCTCTGAATGAGGTCGCCTTCGGCTATTCCAATCTTGAATTCGACCTGGCAACGGGAGAAAGGGGAAGCCGTTATTCCCACGTTGAAGAGATTCTTTGTGAATTGACCGGGGCCGAGGCGGCCCTGGTGGTAAACAATAATGCCGCCGCGGTGCTACTGGCTCTGAGCTCCCTTGCCGCCGGCAAAGAAGTTATCGTCTCCAGAGGCGAATTGGTGGAGATTGGCGGCTCGTTCCGCATTCCCGACGTCATGCGCCAGAGCGGCGCCATTTTGAAGGAAGTTGGCGCTACCAATCGTACCCACGCCAAAGACTACAGCACGGCCATCACTGCTGAGACCGGCCTCTTGCTTAAGGTTCACTGCAGTAACTTCGCCGTGGTCGGTTTTACCGCCGAAGTCTCAGGCGAACAGCTGGTTGAGCTGGGCAAGCAGCATTCCCTGCCTGTAATGGCCGATGTTGGCAGCGGCAATTTGGTGGAACTGTCAAAGCGGCTTGGCTGCAACGAGCCGACGATTCAGGAATTCGTCACCGCCGGGGTCGATGTCATTACCTTCAGCGGCGACAAGCTCCTCGGCGGGCCCCAGGCCGGTATCGTCGTCGGCAGAAAGGCCCTCATCGCTCCCATGAAAAAGCATCCGCTGCTTCGGGCTGTGCGAATAGATAAACTGACCCTGGCTGCGCTGGAAGGCACCCTGCACCTTTTCCGTGACGAGCGTCGGGCTCTGCAGGAAGTTCCCACCTTGCGCATGCTTACCGCCACTGCGGAAAATCTTGCTGCAGCCGCAAAGGGGCTCCTGGCAAGACTGCAACAAGAGGTCCCTGATAGTGTGGCCCTGACACTCACCGAAGGCTTTTCTCAGGTCGGGGGCGGCGCCCTGCCCCTCTTGCAGCTTCCCACCACCCTGCTTGCCGTTACAGTCGGCGGAATGTCCTCGCAGGAAATCGAAAAAAGCCTGCGCCTGTCACCGGTCCCGGTCATCGGCAGGATTTACAAGGGAGCATTCCTCCTTGATCCACGCACCATTCTCGCAGAAGATATTCCCGCCTTGGCAGCAGCTCTGCAGGGGCTCGCCCGCTGACTGCCATCTGCCTTGGGATACTGACTGCCCCGCCGCAGGTAATTTCTATTTGGCCTTTTCTCTTCCTCATTGTATAATTTAACGATTTCCTCCAAATCTTGAAGAAGAGCCAATTACAGGAGCAGGAATGAAAACCGTAGCACTTATCCCTGCCGCAGGAATGGGCAAACGCATGGGAGCTGACCTGAACAAGCAGTACCTGCTCCTTGACGACAAACCGATCCTGGCTCACACGTTGACAGTTTTCGATCAGGCATCCTTCATTGATGATATTTATGTGATCATTCCCGAGGCGGAAATACCGTATTGCCAAGAGCAGGTGGTGGAAAAATATGGTTTCACCAAGGTGCGCAGCATTATCGCCGGTGGCAGCGAACGGCAATATTCGGTACTGAACGGCCTCAGAGCCTTGAAGGACTGCATGGAGGATGACGTGGTGCTCATCCATGACGGGGTGAGACCTTTTATCCCGAAGCATGTATTGAAACACTCCATAGAGGTGGCCAGCAAAACCGACGGTGCTCTGGTGGCCGTACCGGCCAAAGATACGGTAAAAATCGTCGAGGCAGGGGTGGTGATTGACACTCCGCCCAGGGTAAATATATGGCTCGCCCAGACACCACAGTCCTTCAGGTACGGCATCATCGCTGCCGCCCACGAAATAGCAGCCGCTGAAGGTTTTCTAGGCACCGATGACGCGTCACTGGTGGAAAGGATGGGGAGGCAGGTGCATGTTGTCACAGGGGATTACCGGAACATCAAAATCACTACCCCGGAAGATATGCTGCTGGCTGAGACTTTTTTGAAGAACCAAGGCAACACCATGTATACCGAGAAAGAGGTTTTATGAGAATAGGCCATGGCTATGATGTTCACAAGCTTGTCAGCGGCAGGAAACTGATCCTTGGCGGCGTTGACGTTCCCTACGAAAGGGGGCTGCTCGGCCATTCAGACGCTGATGTCCTTCTCCATGCCATTGCCGACGCCATTTTAGGCGCCATCGGTGAAGGAGATATCGGTAAGCATTTTCCCGACACCGACCCTGCTTACAAGGGCGCGGACAGCATCAAGCTGCTCATGCACGTCATGGGGCTGGCCCGCGACAGGGGATATGCCATCGGTAACATGGATGCAACCATCGTCGCCCAAAGGCCCAAGCTTGCGGCATATATCCCGCAGATGCGGGAAAATATTGCCAGGGCACTGGAAACTGAAGCCGCAAGAATCAATGTCAAGGCAACCACAACCGAGGAGCTTGGCTTCTGCGGCCGTGGGGAAGGAATCGCCGCTTGCGCGGTGACGCTTCTGGAACAACGGCACGAGCTTACACCACAAATTAGAGAGCTGCTGGAAAATCCCTGATAATCAAATCCCCTACCGAGGTCAGACATAGATGGAAACCCCAGATATAAGGAATATCACCACCACTTTGGCACCTGAAGCTGCAACACCGGGTAATTTTATCCGCAGCATCATTGAGGACGACCTGAAAAAAGGCAGACATGAGACGGTTGTCACCCGATTTCCACCGGAGCCGAACGGCTATCTGCACATCGGTCATGCCAAGTCCATCTGCCTCAACTTCGGCCTGGCCCGTGATTTCGGCGGCCGCTGCCATCTGCGTTTCGACGACACCAACCCGACAAAGGAAGAGGTGGAATACACCGAATCCATAAAGGAGAACGTTCGCTGGCTCGGCTTTGACTGGGGAGAGCATCTCCACTATGCCTCGGATTACTTCGAGCAGCTTTACCAGTGGGCAGAGCTGCTGATCAGCCAGGGAGACGCCTACGTAGAAGATCTTTCGGCGGAAGAAATCCGCGCTCATCGAGGGACGCTGACGGAGCCGGGCAAGGAGAGCCCCTTCCGCGGCCGCAGCAGTGAAGAAAACCTCGACCTGTTCCGTCGCATGCGGGCCGGCGAATTTGCCGACGGGGCTAAAGTTCTGCGGGCAAGAATCGACATGGCTTCGCCCAACATGAATCTGCGCGACCCGGTCATGTACCGCATTCTCCACGCCCCACACCCCACACCGGCGATAAATGGTGCATCTATCCCATGTATGATTTCGCCCACGGCCAGAGCGACTCCATCGAAGGAATCACCCACTCCATTTGCACTCTGGAATTCGCCGATCACCGCCCACTCTATGAATGGTTTCTGCAACGGCTGGGGATCTACCAGCCGCATCAATACGAGTTTGCCCGACTGAATTTGACCTACACGGTGATGAGCAAGCGGAAGCTGCTGCAACTGGTGCAGGATGGTGACGTTTCCGGCTGGGATGACCCACGCATGCCCACTCTGGCCGGGTTGAAGCAGAGAGGCTATACACCCGAGTCCATCAGGGATTTCTGCGACCAGATCGGCGTCGGCAAGAGCGATAGCTGGATCGACATGAGCATCCTGGAAGAGTGTGTCCGCAACGATCTGAACGTCAGGGCACCGCGAGCCATGGCAGTGCTGCGCCCTCTCCGAGTGGTAATCGACAATTTTCCCGAAGACCTGGTGGAGGAATTCGACGCTGCCAACCATCCCAATGACCCCGCCATGGGCTCACGGAAGGTCCCGTTTGCCAAAGTGATCTACATCGAGCAGGAAGACTTTCTTGAAGAGCCGCCGAAGGGCTTTTTCCGGTTGGCACCAGGGCGCGAGGTGCGGCTGCGCTACGCTTACATCGTCAAGTGCGAGAGTATCGTCAGGGATGCAGCGGGCAACATCGTCGAAGTGCACTGCAGCTATGATCCCGATTCAAAAGGAGGCTCGGCCGCCGATGGGCGAAAGATCAAGGGCACCATTCACTGGGTTTCCGCAGCCCATGCTATAAAAGCAGAGGTTCGTCTCTATGACCGCCTCTTCACCGTGCCGCACCCGGACCGCGGCGGCCAGGAGTTCAAGTCCTTCATCAATGCCGATTCGCTTCAGGTGCTGACCACCGCCTGCCTTGAGCCTGATCTGGCAAAAGCGGCACCAGGGTCAGCCTACCAGTTCGAGCGCCAGGGATACTTTTACGTAAGCACCAGATCCGGCGACGGCACACCCGTTTTCAACCGCACCGCCACTCTGCGCGATTCATGGGCCTCCGCAGGCAAAAAAGAATAATAGATAGCTGTGTAAAAAGGATTAGATGCCGCTGCAGATTCTGGTTATAAATGAGAAAGAGGCTTTCTGCAACTACCTTTCCGATCTGTTGGCGCGGCAAGGGCATGAAGTGTTGTGCATACAGGGCGTTAGTAATGCTGTCCAGGAATCGGCGTCAATCAGGCCCGGGCTGATCATCCTCGAAATATCGGCTGCCGAAATGGGGGCAGTGGAGATGATCGACCGCCTGCAGCGGTCACCTGCAACACGGCCTGTGCCAATCATCGTTATCTCGGACATGCCCGAACTGGAATTCGAGTTGCTCAATCTCTTTGACTTTCTGCCCCAGCCGCTGGATCCCTTGAGGCTTGCGGAAGACATCGATGCCATTGCCAACGGGCTGAAGCAGTCCCTGCCACGGCAGATCGATACCTTACCAGAGGACGACTACCAGCTCTTTTTCGACTATCTGATGAAAGAGAGCGGCCTTCATTTCGATCGTCGCAACCTGAAAATACTGCAGCGAGGCCTCCTCAACCGCATGTCGGCGCTGAAAATCGGCTCCTTCAGGGAATATTACGACTACCTGATGTTGTACCAGGAAAGCAGACAGGAGCTGAAAAAACTCCTCCCGTTCCTGACCATCGGCGAAACCTACTTTTTCCGCTATCACTCCCATTTTGCTGCACTTAGTCGCATACTCACCGAGGAACGCTCCAGGCTGAAAGCTGGGGAAAAGCTGAAACTCAGGCTTTGGTCGGCGGGCTGCTCCACCGGGGAAGAACCATACTCCCTGGCGATAACTGTCATGGAGGCCATTGACGACTGGCAAAAAATGGATATTCGTATCCTGGCCACTGACATCGATAACCGGGCTTTGAAAAGGGCCAGGGACGGTATTTACAGCCCGTGGTCCATGCGTGTCATTGAAAAACGGCACCTGGACCGCTATTTCGAGAAAACAGGCAAGAAATACAAGATCAGGGACGAAGTGAAGGGATTGGTCGAGTTCGCTCACCACAACCTTCTGACCCCCGGGATTCCCGGCGGGAGTGGCAACCAGGACCGGTTCGATGTTATCTTCTGCCGTAATGTCACCATCTATTTTACCATTGCCACCACCAGGGAGATCATCGAAAAGCTCAGTGGCTGTCTCAAACCCAGGGGCTATCTTTTCCTGGGCCATGCCGAAACTCTCAACCAGATATCTTCCCGATTCGAAAGACACTGCTACGATGGGGGCTTTTACTATCGTGAAAAAGCAGCCAGGGATATGGTCGAGCACCCTGACCAACCTGCTCCTGCTCCCATCCGGCCAAAGGAGCCAGTCAAAGGGCCGATATATAGTAGTCCGAAACCGATAAAAGCTATTTTTACCCTGCCACCACCAGTGTCGAGGCCCGACACTGAAAAGCTTTTCCTGGATGCCAGGCAGTTGTTCAATGATGAGCAATTCACCAAGACCGTCAAACTGCTGGAAGAGTTGTTGCTGCATGAACCGCAGCATAGCGGGGCCCTCATTCTCTATGGCTTTACCCTGGCAAATGACGGCCGCTTTGATGAAGCGCTTGAGGCCTGCGAACGGGCATTGAAGATCGATGATCTGCTGCCCGAAGCCTACTACCTCAAAGGGCTGGTTTTGGAGATGACTGATCATTTGCTGGAGGCCTGCCAGGAATACCGCAAGGCGATCCTTCTGGAAAATGATTTTATCATGCCCCATTACCAGCTGTCACAGCTCTATGCCCGTCTTGGCAAAAACAAGGAACAGCTGCGGGAGCTGAACAATACCATGAGGATCGTTACCAGAATGAATGAGCATGAATTTATCCCCTTCTCTGGGGGGTTATCCTGGAAGCTGTTCATGTCTCACCTGAAGAGGGAACTGGCTAAAGCTGGCAAATAGAGAGGAAGCTGCATGGTGAAAAAAACCAATACCGACGAGATACGTTCTATCCTTGATGAAATGAGGGAAGAATACTGGCAGGCACTGTCAGAGGTGGAAGCAGCACGGGAAGAGCAACAGGAATTTATCACCTTCACCCTCGGCGGGGAGACCTTCGCCTTTGAAACCATCTACGCCTCAGAGGTAATTCGCATTCCTCGACTGATCAAACTGCCGCGGGTGCCGGAATTCATCACCGGCGTTTTCAACCTTCGTGGAGAGATAACCGCAGGGATCGATATCAGACCATTTCTGGGCCTGCCCCAGCTTGATCTTTCCGATTCGTCCAGAATCATTGTCGTCAAATCGGAAAAATTCGCCACCGGCATTATCGCCGAAAAGGTGGAAGGAGTGCGGGCTCTGCCGTTGAACGGCCTGGAGCCTGCCATAAGATCCTTTGACGAGAAACAGCGGGAATTCATCCGCGGTCAGTTGAATATTGACGGATCATTGATCATGGTGCTTGATATAGCGAGGCTTCTGCAGGCACCTGAAATAATAATTACCCATAATCAATAGATCAAGATTCGAATCTTTTGGCGTTGCACAGACAAACGCCGGCAAGGAGTTGCCATGTTTAACAGCTTATCATTGAAAATTGCGGGGATTCTGATTCTGGTTATGGTTGCCATCATGACCTTCTTTACCATCTACTTTGTCAAGTCGAGAAGCGCCTCCATGGAGAGCGAACTGCTGTCAAAGGGAAGAATTGAAGCTCTTGCCGGGGCGAAGATGATGGAACAGATCCTGGAATCAGCCATAAAAAACGGCACCCTCACTGAGTCAGACGTGTTCGATGAAAAATATATCCCCATTCCTGGGACCTATCCGCAGAAATACCACACCAGGTTTGACAGATTTATGGATGAAAACATCCAGGAACTGGAAGATGAATACCTGAAAGACGAGCAGGTGGTTTTTGCCGCAGCAGTTGATCGCAACAGTTACCTGCCCACCCACAACACGAAATATTCCCAGCCGCTCACCGGCGACAGGGCTAAAGACCTGATCAATAACCGGACCAAGCGCATCTACAACGATGAAGTTGGGATCAATGCGGCGAAAAATCGCAAAGACCTCCTCCAGCAGGTTTACTTCCGTGATACGGGAGAAAGGATGTGGGATATTTCGGCGCCGGTCTTTGTCAACGACAAACACTGGGGGGCATTCAGGATCGGGTTCTCCATGGAAAAGACCGATCAACGCATCGCTGACCTCAGGAACCAGATCATCGGCTCCATGTTCATCATGCTGCTTGTCTCCAGCCTGACCATCTTTTTCGTCGTCCGCTACTATATGCGACCCCTCCTCAATTTGACTGTGGCAGCACGGCGCATTGCCGAAGGCAATCTGGATGAGGAGATACCGGTTGAAACCAGTGATGAGCTCGGCACCCTCGCCGAGGCCTTCAATACCATGACTAATGTCATTGTCAAAAATCTCAAGGGTGAGATCGAGAAGAGTTCACGGCTGATCGTCTCCATAAAGGAAGCCATCATTCTCTTGTCCAGCTCGGCCAACGAAATGATGGCCATCAGCGCCCAGCAATCTTCCGGCGCCACCCAGCAAGCATCTGCCGTCCAGGAAGTTACAACGACCTCGGAAGAAATCGCCATTACCGCCAAGCAGATTACCGATAACGCCAAATCCGTCGAGTCCATGGCCGAGGAGACCACCCACAGCTGCACCGTCGGCACCGGCGATGTGACCAATGCCATTGACGGCATGTCGGTTCTGAAATCACAGGTCCAGAGCATTGCCGAGAGCATGCTCCAACTGGGAGACAACAGCCAGAAAATCGGCGGCATTGTGGAAATAATCGATGAGATCAGTGACCAGACCAACCTGCTGGCGCTCAATGCAGCCATTGAAGCTGCAGGTGCCGGTGAAGCAGGCAAACGCTTCGCCATCGTCGCCCAGGAGGTGAAACGGCTGGCCCAGCGTACGGTGGATGCCACCAAGCAGATCAAGGGGCTCATCGAAGAGATCCAGAAGGCGACCAACAGCACCATCATGGTCACCGAAGAGGGAACAAAGGGTGTTGATGATGCTTCGGCACTGGTGGACAAGGTCCAGCTGTCGTTCACCAACATCATCAACATGGTTGAGGAGACCGCCCGGGCAGCCAAGGAAATTTCCCTTTCCACCCAGCAGCAGACCTCTGCCTGCGAGCAAATGGCCGAGACCATGACTGAGGTGCGGGACGTGGCACAGCAGGTCGCCATGAGCGCCAACGAAACCGAGCGGGCCATTTCCGATATCATGGAACAGACGGAGAAACTGCGCGACCTGAGCGAAAAAGAGGCGTAGATGGCGAACCGAAACAAATATCTCTCCATCTTTTTCAAGGAGGCGGTGGAACATCTGGAGTCCCTGCAGAAGGGGCTCCTGACCCTGGAAAAAGCTCCGGACGACACGGCGCTACTCAGGGATCTGATGCGCAATGCCCATACCCTCAAAGGGTCAGCAAAATTGGTGGGGCTTGAGGAAATCAGCGCCATCGGTCACCGCATGGAAGACCTCTTTGAAGAGATCGATAAGGGACAGAAAACGGTGGACAACCAGGTCACCGACCTGCTCCTTAAGGGGACAGATGCCATCACCCGCCTGGTAAAAGCTTTCAGCAACAACGAGGAGATCCCTTTTGATGTCGTCCAGTTCCTGCAAGCCTTCGACCGCGGCGAAATCCCCGCTGACCTGGTGGAGAGGAAACCGCAGCAGGACACCAGCGGGGAAGAGACTGTGCGGGCCAACGTCAAGGTCCTTGACAGCCTCATCAACCGCCTTGGCGAGCTGATCATCAACAAAAAACGCTTCGAAAACAATCAAATCCGCCTCAATCAATTGTGCCAATCAATCGCTGTAGATGTTCCGGGCTTGCGTGAATTTCAGCAGAACATGGAAGAGGATGTCCTGTACCTGACGTACCTGGTTCAGGAGCTCCATGACGAGGCACTGGCCCTGCGCATGCTCCCCCTGCACACCATTACCGATGGCTTTGAGCGGATGATCCGGGACCTGTCACGGGAATCATGGCAAGCTGATCGAATTCAGAGTCACCGGCGCCCACATTGAAATGGACCGGGTGCTTCTGGAGTCTGTGAAGCCGATGATCCTGCACATCCTCAGAAATTCCGTCGACCATGGCATAGAAACCCTTGAAGAGCGGCTTGTGGAGGGGAAAACACCCAAAGGGACCATTGATATCAACGCCCGACTGGAAGGGGGCGGCGTTACCATTGTCATCCGTGACGACGGACGGGGCATAGATCCGGATCTGATCAGGGTAACCGCCGTCAACAAAGGCTTGCTAAGCGAGGAAGACGCAGCGTCACTCAGCGACATGGCTGTGATCGAACTCATCATGGAGGAAGGTTTTTCCACCAGGGACTTCATTACTGATACTTCCGGCCGCGGCATCGGCATGAGTGTGGTGAAAAAGAACCTGGAGCGCTTAAAGGGAAACCTGAAAATCAGCAGCGAACTGAAGCAGTTCACCGAGATGTCCCTGCAACTGCCACTCACACTTTCCATAATGGATGCGCTGCTGGTTGTCTGCAGTGACGAATGTTTTGCCTTGCCTCTTTCCCATGTGCAGGAGACGCTGACCATCAGGGCCGAAGACGTAAGCACGGCCGGAGGGAAGGAGATCGTCTCCCTGCGCGGCATGTCGATCCCCCTCGTCTCATTGGCAGCTCTGCTGGGTCTCCCTGAACCGAAGAATCTTTTCGAAGATAAGGTCACGATTATTATCCTGAGACAGGGTGGGCAATTTCTTGCCTGCATAATCGATGCAATCCTGGAAAGCTCGGCGATTGTTGTTAAGTCATTGGGTAATCAACTGAAACATGTTCACTTTGTGTTTGGTGCCACCATTCTGGGTAATGGAGATCCGGCCCTGATCCTGAACGTTCCCGATCTTTTCACTGCGGCTGAAGCCGGCCTTCCGGCAGGTCTCGCTAAAAGGCTGGGAGGAAAGGCGGTGGAAAGCGTCAAGGTGCAGATTCTGGTGGTGGATGATTCCATAACCACCCGCACCATGGAGCGCAGTATCCTTATTACCCACGGCTATGAAGTGGACATTGCCATTTCCGGAGAGCACGCTCTGGAAAAGGTAGCAAATAAAATCTATGACCTGGTCATTTCTGATGTCATGATGCCGGGTATCACCGGTTTTGAACTGACCAGACGCCTGCGGGCAATTGATGCCTATCGGGACGTGCCGGTTATAATTGTTTCCTCTCTGGCAACCGATGAGGACAAGCGTGAGGCTATGGCTGCCGGAGCCCAGGCGTACATTGTCAAGGGTAGCTTCGATCAGGGAAACCTGCTGGCAACGGTGGAAAGTTTTGTCGGCTAGCTCCTGATGTGCTCAGCCCAAGGGAATAATTGATGGACCTGAAATTGATAAAAGTTCTGATCACTGACGATTCGACCCTGACCAGGGAAATACTTAAAGACATTTTTCGTACGGTCAGCGACATAGTAGTCGTCGGCGAAGCGGCAGACGGTGCCGGCGCCGTCGAGCTGGCCAAGACCCTGAAACCGGACCTGATCCTCATGGACCTGATGATGCCGATCATGGACGGCCTGACCGCCATCGAAGAGATCATGGCCCACGTTCCGACACCGATCCTTGTCCTTTCAGCGAGCCTTGGCGACCGGGATATAAATAATGCCTTTGCCGCCATTAAAAAAGGCGCTCTGGATGTCATGGCCAAGCCGGAAGGAATCACAAACGCAGCCGTTTCGCCCGCTTTCACCTCGGACATCATCGAAAGGGTGAGAATGCTGGCCAGGATCAAGGTAATCCACCATCGATCACCGTCACGACAACGGGCAGCCACCCTTCCACTGGATGCGCAGGGAAAGCCCCGTCAGATTTTGGCCATCGGCGCTTCCACCGGCGGGCCTCAAGCAGTAATGGTGATAATCCGATCGATTCCGGCAGATTTCCAGGGAACCATTTGCATTGTTCAACATATTGCCAGCGGCTTTGCTGCCGGCTTTGCCCAATGGCTCAACCGGGAGAGCCATCTCCCCGTTCGTTTGGCTAAGGATGGCGAAGAATTGAAGGCCGGTCTGGTGCTGGTCGCTCCGGGCGACTATCACATGACCATCAAGAATGGTAAAATTAAACTGGCCAAGGATGCACCGGTCAACAGCTGTCGGCCCTCCATCGATGTGCTGTTCAAGTCCCTCGCCCTTGAGTACCAGTGCAGTGTGGTCGGGGTACTTTTGTCCGGCATGGGAAAAGACGGGGCACAGGGTCTGATACACATCAAGGCACAGGGAGGTATGACCATTGCCCAGGACGAAAAGAGTTGTGCCGTGTTCGGCATGCCTAAAGCGGCAATTTCAATGAATGCGGTGGACCTGGTCGTCCCGCTTGCCAAAATTCCGGCCACCCTTTCCCGCATATTTTGTTAGAGGTTTAATTATGGCAAAGCAGAAGATATTAATTGTCGACGATAGTGAACTGGTGCTGGTAATGGCCCGGGACGCCCTTGAAGATGCCGGCTATGTGGTTGATTGTGCCCAGAACGGTCTCGAAGCCAATACCTATATTTTTTCCCCGGACAAACCAGACCTTATCATCATGGATGTAATGTTGCCCATGCTTGATGGGCACCTGAAGGTAAAACTGCTTAAGGAAAAAGACTTCAGCAGCAAGATCCCGATCCTGCTCCTCTCATCTAAAAGTGAGGCCGAGCTACAACGCCTGACGGCCGAATCCGGTGCCGACGGCTATATACGCAAACCGTTTTCACCGGCAGACATAGTCGCCGGGGTTAAAAATTTCCTGCCGTAACGCCACCACTGAAGGTAAAATCCCTTCACTTCAATAGTGGGTTATGCTAGATTCACCATGCTTTTAATCACATAAGCAGAGGATTTTCATGAGCTTGCGCGTTTATAACACCATTGCTGGAAGCAAAGAAGCGTTCGTCCCGGTCGAACCCGGCAAAGTCAAGATGTACGTCTGCGGAGTCACAGTTTACGACCACTGCCACATCGGACATGCCAGAGCTAATGTGGTCTTTGACGTGATCTACCGCTATCTCTGCCAGCTTGGTCTGGACGTCACCTATGTGCGCAACTACACCGACATCGATGACAAGATCATCAACCGGGCAAACAAGGAAGGAGTTAGCTTCGACACCATCTCGGAGCGGTTCATCAAGGAATTCGACAGCGACATGGAGCGATTGGGGTTAAAGCTGCCAACCTGCCAACCAAAGGCAACGGAGCATATCCCGGAGATCATCACCCTGGTACAGACGCTCATCGACAAAGGCTTTGCCTACCAGGCTGGGGGGGACGTCAATTTTTGCGTTGAGAAATTCGATCCTTACCTGAAACTTTCCGGGCGCAACCTGGAGGATATGCAGGCGGGCGCCAGGATCGAGGTGGATGAGCGCAAGCGTCACCCAATGGACTTTGCCCTCTGGAAAGAGGCGAAGGCGGGTGAACCGTTCTGGGAATCACCATGGGGCAAAGGCCGGCCAGGGTGGCACATCGAATGTTCGGCAATGAGCATGAAATATCTGGGGACTACCTTCGATATTCATGGTGGCGGCAAGGACCTTATCTTTCCCCATCATGAAAATGAAATTGCCCAGTCTGAGGCGGCTACCGGCAAACCGTTCGCCAATTACTGGCTGCACAACGGCTTTGTCAATATTAACTCGGAAAAAATGAGCAAATCACTGGGCAACTTCTTTACCATCAAAGAGGTGCTCGACAAGTACGACAACGAGGTGCTCCGCTTTTTCTTGCTTTCGGCCCACTACCGCTCTCCCATAGATTTTTCCGATCAGAATCTGACCGAATCCGAAACCGGCTTGGAAAGGATTTATAAGGCCCTGGCCGCCGTTGAAGACGTCCTGGCAGAAAAAGAGGACAGCGGCAGAGGGTTGGAGGATGGTTCTTTGAGTGAAGCGGAACGTGATCTTCTGGAAAAAGTCACCGCCCTTGAACCGAGATTCAGGGAAGCCATGGACGATGATTTCAATACCGCCCTGGCCTTGGCCCACGTTTTTGACCTGGTGCGTTGTGTCAACCGGGTCCTGAGCGAAGCTTCAGAGACAAACCAGAACATCCTGCAACTCTGCGCTCAAGTTAAGAGACAGATAGCAGGCATAGCTGAAGTACTGGGGATTTTTTCCTCTGCGCCATCGTCCTTTCTGGCAAGATTGAAAAACCGCAAGGCCGACAGTCTTGAAATTGACGCCGAAGAAATTGAGCGGCTCATTGCCGAGCGTGCTGCGGCAAGGAAAGCAAAGGATTTTAAACGTAGCGATGAGATAAGAGATCTGCTGATGGCAAGGAATATCACTCTCCTGGATTCGCCGCAGGGGACGACCTGGAGTGTAAAAAAATAAGAAAATCGGGACAAAATATTCAAAATTAAAAGGGCCGTTATTAAACGGCCCTTTTAATTTTTTAGATGATTCATCAGGCTGCTTTCTGGGTCATGTCCATGGCAGCGAGACGAGCCTTGACCAGATCCATGGCCTCTCTCATGATATCAGAAACGCTCCTGTTGGTGGTGTTGACAATATACTCCAGCGTCTCCCTCTCTTCGTCGCTGATTCTCATGGAAATCACATTGTAACGTGGATTTTCTCTCATTCTGCCCATATCGTTCTCCCATTATCTGTAGTTGTAGAGTTTAAATTGATGTGACGGTTTTCTTAATGAATGCTATATGTATGCCAAATTGGACAGCACCCCTTTGTCACTGCTAAGTAGCTGAACTAAAATGCTTTATTTGCAATTAGAGCCCTATAATTTTAAAGTATTGTATACATTTTGTGCCACGTTTGGCACATTGAGAGAGTGACCAAGGACATTTTTATACGTTCCAAAGGGAATCCTGGCCATGATCCGACTTTGAACCGATTTGAAACCAGCACCCGGCCGACTGCCGATGACGTGTGAAGATTGAATTGACAGGGCCTAGCTGATACCTCGACCTTTCAGCCCATGCTTGTCCAACAGACGATAAAAGGTCCGGCGGGGGATATTGGCAAGTTGTGCCGCTTTTGACACATTGCCACCGGCATCCGCTAGATATCGCTGGATCAGCTTTTTTTCAACCCGCATAACATGTGGCTCGCGCTCCATTTTAAAAGACCTGAGGTCCGGCACATCATCCGCCTCTTCGGCATAATTTTCGGCAAAGACCAGGGGCAGGTTTCCCAATTTAATTATCTCATCATGGGTAAGAACTGCGGCCCGCTCAATAACATTCTGCATTTCACGGATATTGCCAGGCCAGGAGTACTGCATCATGGCTTTTACTGCCCGGTCTTCAAGGCCGACAATGCCTTTATTCAACTTATTGCGGGCCTTTTCCAGAAAGTGGTGGGCCAGGAGCGGGATAGACTCCCGCCGACTGCGCAGTGGAGGCATGGTGATGGAGAAGACGTTGAGCCGGTAATATAGGTCTTCCCTGAACCAGCCGTCCCTGATCCCGTCCTCCAACTCCTTATTGGTGGCGGCAATGAGTCGCACATCCACTTTTTTTGAGGTGGTTCCCCCCACCGGTCTTACATCTCCTGAATCGAGAACCCTCAGCAATTCAGCTTGCAGCTTAGGAGTAATATCGCCAATTTCATCGAGAAAGATGGTACCGCCGTCTGCCGCTTCGAAAAGTCCCTTTTTATCATTTATGGCCCCGGTGAAGGCGCCCTTCTTGTGACCGAAAAGCTCGCTTTCCAAAAGAGAGTCCGTGATGGTGGTACAGTTGACGGTTACCAATGGCTTGTCATTCCTTTTACTGTAGCGGTGGATGGCCCTTGCGGTCAGTTCCTTGCCGGTGCCTGATTCACCGCGAATCAACACCGTTGTTGGCGTTGGGCCCACCTGCTTGATCAAGTCCAGCACCTCATGGGTCCCGGTGTCATCGCCGACAATGAACTCGTCGCCATATTCCCGGTCCAGTTCACGTTTTGCCAATTCATACTTCTCAATCAACCGCCCCCGGTCCTCAACAAGCTGCTGCAGGGTGTAAGGGAGGCACATCTCCAGGTCAGCCAATCCTTGAAAGACCGCCACCGCATATTCCCGGCAGGTACTGTAGCCACAGGCCCGACAATTAAGTTCATCCTTGTGGGTGAACTTGTTTGTGGCATGGAGGATCTGCTTCACATCACTCCCCCTCGGGACTTTGAGCTTGGCGTACTTGTCGGCGAAGGTCCGCGCCAGGACAATCGGCTCCTGCTGGGACAGATAATGGGGAGCGGTCCGATAAGGGGCATCATTTTTGAAATGAGTGATGATCAGGTTCCGCTTATAGAATTCGGTCAGGTCCGAATTCTTGCCCGGTCCACCGATACAGCCGTCATAGCAGAAGCGGATATCGACGATGCGTGGGTTGATGCGCCCGGAGGCAAGGTCCCTGATAATCCCCATGGCATTAACCTCTCCCGCGGCAGTGACAATCTCCGTGTCCAGTGGGTCAGTAGCGATGGAAAAGGCCTTGAACGTCCCCTCTGAAATGGGAAACAACCTTCCCAGGTGCGGCTCCAGACCATCAAAGACATCTTCCGGCAACGAGGCCGGATCTATTTCCCGCTTAAGAAAGATTTCCTCCAGCTCCCGATAGGTGAGGACCATATCAATGGCCCCACTGGCCTCCTCGGACTGGATCTCGAATTTACCGGCAATGCAGGAGCTGAGATATACCACTTTCACATCAGCGCCCAGCTTGCTTTTGATAAACCTGCCGATTGCCACCATCGGGGAAATAACCGGCACCAGGTTTTTAATCAGGCCCGGGTAGTGACGCTCAATGAGATCGACGATCGCCGGACAGTGGGAGGAGATTAGTGCCTGACTGCTATTTTCAATGGCCTCGGCGTATTCCGCCGCAATCAGTTCCACCCCGGCAGCGCCCTCATGAACTTCGGCGAAGCCAACCTTTTTCAGAGCGGCTGCCAGCTGCCCGGCAGAAAAGGTGTGAAAAAAAGCAGGAAAGGAACAGCCAAGAACAGCTATGACTGGCTTGTCACCGTCCAGAAGTATTTCGGTAAGGCCGACCTTGTCGGCAATCACTTTTGCATGCTGGGGACAGTTACTGAGACAGTTGCCACAACCGATGCAGCGCTCGAAGATAATCTCAGTGAAACTTTGTTCAACCTTGATTGCCTTTACCGGGCAACTGCGGACGCAAGAGTAGCATTTGCGGCATTTTTGCGTCATTGTTACGATCGGTTCCATGGCTTTTTCCTGACCACCCTCTAATAGATTTTTGATGATAACAATAGATGAATTGTAAAAATTGTGCAAGAAGTGGCACACCTGAAATTAGGCAAAAAAACACCCTAGTGACTAGGAGGGCAAGTCAGCTAGGGCATAATGAGGATCTCTCGACCCTCGCAACTCTTATCTTGTAATTATATTTTATCCCTCCCCCCCTTGAGTTGCAAGTCAAAAAAATCCATTATTTGCTGGCAGGTGGCGGCGTTTTTCCTTATCCGCCATTGCGAAGCAGAGCCCGGTTTGGTATAAAGATAATCATAATAAGAAGGAGCAACAACCATGAATTTATCAGTGGATGAACAACAACTCATCGCAAAATTTCGCCGCCTGGACCTTGAAGGACAGAAGGAACTGCTGGGACAGGCATCCCTTCTGCTACAAAAGAGGGAGCGTCCTGCCGCTGATGGTATTGCCGGTAGCGCGGACAATCAATGCCAGCTGAAGCAGGCTGAAGTACGGCCCGAAGCCTCTGCAGAACCAATTTTTACCGAGTAGCCAAGGATGGAGCCCATGGATCATCGTCGCTGCAGGTTTTCTTTTGCATGCATTATTTTCATCGTCCTCCTGCCGATTATTGCCTCTGCGGCACCCATACCCCGGCTGCAAGCTCCTCCTTTGGGGGAACGCTGGTTCAGCATCAGCATGAACGACGAGCGGGTCGGCTTTGCCCACACCTCTGTGCTTGAAACGGCAGCCGGCTATGAGCTCTTCAGCGAAGGGAGCGTGAAGCTGAAGGTAATGGGAGTTTCACGGCAATCATCGGCACGGGAGAAATACCAGGTCGGAAAAGACCTCGCCCTGAAATCATTCCTGGTGGAACAGACCATCGACGGCCGCCCCATGAGGTTAACCGGGGAGGTTTCAGGCAAGACAGCCAGTGTAGTCATAGAGACCGAGGGGACCAGAAAAACCAAATCATTAAAGGTGAAAAACAAGCTCCTCCCCCCGCCGGCATTGAATTTTTATCCACCCATGCAGGGTGCGGTTGCTGGTAAAACCTACAAGGTGCAGATGCTTGATATTGAAGGTGTTACCGTCAAAGGGGTGGAAATAACGGTTATAGGCACTGAAACCCTGCCTGGCGGCATAAACCCAATCCACCTGCAGAATGACCTTTATTCTCTGGCCGACAATGATATCTGGGTCGACAACTCCGGCAATACCATTCAGGAGTCGGTGCGTGACGGGCTCGATTGTTACCAAGGCGGAAGAAGCACTGACTATGAAGAATTCATTGCCGAAGCGGCGTTGGCGAAGAAGGATATGATCTTTGATTTCAGTTTGATCAGAGTCGAGCCGCCGGTGAAGGATCCTGAAAACCTGAAAAAGATGGTGGTCCTGTTTATCGGTTTCCCTCAGTCCTTTCCCCTTCTTCAGGGAGCCGGACAGGCGTCATCGAGGCTTGAGGACGGCACCATTCAGTTTGTGGTGGCAAAGCCAACGGCACAAGATCCCAACGCGCCCTATGATGCGGCGGCACTTGCCCCTTACCTTGAGGCCAGGGAAGAGATTCAGGCCGACAATGGGGAGATCATGGAAAGGGCAAAGCAGATAATCGGCCCGGAACGAGACCGCCTCCAGGCCGCGGCAAAGCTAAACCATTGGGTTGCCGCAGAGATAAAAGAAGCTGTTACCGACAGCCGATCGCCATTGGAAACCATGAAAAACGGGGAAGGCAACTCCCAGTCCCATGCCCGCCTTTATATTTCGCTGGCAAGGGCTGCCGGTATTCCCAGCCGATTGGTCTCAGGGCTGGTCCATGTGAAGGGAAAGGGGTTCCTCTACCACAGCTGGGCAGAAAGCTACCTGGGTGACTGGCTCGCAACTGACCCTACCTTCGGCCAGCTGCCGGCCGATGCCACCCACATTAAATTAATTGAAGGGGATGCTCCGGAAGACATGGCCCGTTTGGCAACCGTCGTCGGCAAGCTCAAGGCCCTGGTCGCCGATCAGCAATACTGATTAACGCTCCCGCAATGTTTCAACAATCTCCCGCCGCGCCTCGCCGATTGTCAACGGGATCCTGGTGAAAGGCAGCCGGTCCTGATGTTTGAGCCGATGGATCAGTTCCGCGATGTGCGGCAGCCTGAGCTTGACGTTGGCCATCTCTTCAGGCGCCGTAAAGACCTCCTCTGGCACCCCTCCTCTTACCAATCGGCCCTTGCTCAAGATGTGCAGCCGATGGAGAAAAATCGGTACCAGGTCGACGCTGTGGGTGGCCATGACAATGGTAACCCCCTGATCCCGGTTCAGGCTGGTCAAAAGCTCCATCATCCGGTATTCCCCCATGGGGTCAAGACCGGCGGTCGGTTCATCCAGCAACAAAATCTCGTGGCCCATGGCCAGCAGGCCTGCGATGCAGACCCGCTTCTTCTGCCCGTAGCTCAGGTTGTGAATCCCCTTGACGGGATATTCCCCCATTTCAACAGAGGCAAGAGCAGCCTCCACCCGCAGCTTTACCTCAGCCTCGGCACAGCCCATGTTACGGGGGCCGAAGGCCACATCCTCGAAGACCGTATGGGCAAAGAGCTGGTCATCAGGATTCTGAAAAACAAGCCCCATTTTGCGATAGATATCCCGCGGATGGAGCCGTCGCACCTCCTGTTCGTCCAGCAGCACCTCACCGTTGTAATCCTTGATCAGCCCATCCATGATCTTCAACAGCGTTGTCTTGCCGGAACCATTGGCGCCAAGGATACCGCAGAATTCTCCCTTGGCCACGGCAAGGCGAATGTCAGCCAGCGCCACCGTGCCGTCAGGGTACTTGAAATTCTCCAGGCTGATTGAAATGCGGTTATTTTTCACAGGAAGCCTTTCAAAGAGTGGATGAAATCGGCTAAAAGCACCAGGCAATGGCCATTACCGCCACGAAAGAGCCAGATAACGCCAAATCCTTCATCACGAACGGCTGTTGCCGGATGGGGGGCAGATTACCGTCGTAGCCCCGTTGGACCATGGCGGTAGTGATGGTTTGACTGCTGTCGAAGGCCTTGATGATCATTGCACCGGCGAGGGTGCCGAAGGAGCGTAGCCCCTGGCGATATCCCGCATAGCCGAGCCGGTTTTTTTGGGCGCTGTAGATAACCATGGCATCTTCAAAGAGCATAAACAGGTAGCGCCAGGCGAACATGGCAACCTCGATCAGGCCCTGGGGCACCCGCAACCAGGCAAAGGCCGACATCAGCTCGGTAAAGGTGGTGGAAAAATTCAGCAGTGACACCAGGGAAGCGGCTCCGGCAATCCGGCTGGCAATGAGCAATCCTTCGTGCAGGCCGTCGCTGTAACCGACGATGGTCACCCCGAAAACCGGCCAGGAAAAAAAGGGGCACGGTCCCGGTGGCGAAAAGCTTGAGCAGGACAATCATCAGGGCAATGAAGAACGGTTGAGCAAAGCGCAGCATAAGCAGCCGCACCTTTATCTTCATGCCCAGGCAAAGAGTAAGTGAAAGCCCGGCCATCAGCAGGGGAAAGGTAAAGCCCCGGTAGCTAAGCACCATCAGCAGCAGGCCCAGTACCGCCAGTAGCTTGGCCCGGGCGTCAAGGCGGCTGAGGGGATGATCAACGACATTTGTCAGGTACAAAGTGTGGCGCATCAGGGTTCCTGATTCCGGTCACCGGCTTTCTTGCCCAGCTTGCACCAGCAATAGCCGGCGATAAAACCTCCCACCACACCTGCTCCAAGGAAGAGAAAGAGCAAAAGGTCCCCCTCCCCCGGTCGATGAGCGGTTTTCGCGCCTGGCGGCCATGTTCTGCCGCGATTTTCTCCACCACCGATTCATCCACTCCCACGTAGGGGCTGGGTGCAAGGGTGAAAAAGTAGAAGGCAAAGAGCAGGCTCGGCAGGAGGATGATGTGCAGTAGAATTATTTTTGCTTTGCGCTTCCGATCAGGCATGCATAACCTCGCTCTCTTTCAGAACCTGCATCTTGACTAGCAGATCCGGACGCTTGCGCTGCAAGAGGGTCACCATGCCTGCTGTCATGGCACCCTCCAGGATGCCCAGCGGCAACTGGGTCGGAATGAAGGCGACCACAATTTTTCCAACCAGGGGCCAGAACGGAGCAAGGCCACGGATGCCTGAGGCAAGCTCGATGGAGGTGGTCAGGTAGGTAGCCCAATCGGTCAAGAGGCCGGCAGCAAAGGCAGCCACAGCAAGGCTGGCACCAATGCGTCGCAGTCCGCGAAAAACCAGCCACCCTGCAAAAGACCCCACCACCCCCATGGAGACGATGTCCGCCCCAGTGTCGAAACTCCGCCATGGGCAAGAAACAGCGCCTGGATAAGCAAGGCCACTGCACTGATAACAATGCTGACCAAGGGTCCGAGCAGGATTGCGGCAATGCCGGTGCCGCAGGGGTGGGAGCAGGTGCCGGCGGTAGGGACCGGGATAGGCATGCAGGAGATGACAAAAACCACCGCCGCCATCAGCCCCACCAACGGTTTAATCGCCAGATCTTCCTTTGCCAGGCGGTTCAGCCGCCGCACCCCCAGCGCCACAAGGGGCGCTGCCGCCACGTACCAGAACACCGCCCAGTTCAACGGCAGAATGCCCTCACTGATGTGCATGGCCTGGGCAGAGGTGGGAATGGCCAATAGCAGAACTGCCAGTATCAAATGTTGCATTTAAACCTCGGCTGCATAAGACAAAATCCTCGTTAGCGATGATCTTCCGCTATAGCTGCAGGCTGTCCCTCTTCCTGAAGGAG
>CAWAFF010000072.1:0-5203 GCA_963780945.1 uncultured delta proteobacterium
AAACTCTTTAGTAAGCGGGCTGGGCATGTGGTATTTACCCAGGACGAACAGCAGTCCTAAACACAAATTTATCTTTGCCTGATGTTCAGACACCTTAACCTCAAAGTTCATTCCTGTGTGTGACAAGCATCACCCGAGAAGACTTTGCCATCCCGCCAGCAGAATCACCGCCCATCCAGCGACCACCCACAAAAATTCAAGCCTTGTTGACAACTCCCTTTTTTATGGAAATATTTAATAAACTTGTTTTAACCAAACCCATCTGCAGTTGATTGAAACGCCCAAGCTGCAGCCAGGGAAAGATCAAACAGAAAAAGCGGGTACTAAATGTGTGGAATTGCAGGAATATGTAACCCTGGGCGTTCGCCTGAAAATGTCATAACCGGCATGATTGCCACCCTGCATCACCGCGGCCCTGACGAAACCGGCATGTACGTCGATGCCAACATGGCAATGGGTCACGCCCGCTTGAGCATCATTGGCCTGAATGGTGGTACCCAACCGATTGGGAATGAAGACGGCTCACTCTGGATTGTTTACAACGGGGAGGTATTCAACTTTCCTGAACTGCGCTCAATGCTCCTGAAAAAAGGGCACGCCTTTCAGACCGCAACAGATACTGAAGTTCTGCTTCATCTCTATGAAGAGTACGGCAGTGCATGTCTTCAGATGGTCAACGGCCAGTTCGCCTTCGCCATCTGGGATAACTGCAAAAAAGAGCTTTTTCTGGCCAGGGACCGGGTGGGAATAAGGCCCCTGTTTTACTGCCAGTCACAGGAACGTCTGCTGTTTGCCTCAGAAATCAAGGCCTTGTTTGCAGACCCGTCAATAAACCGGGAACTAGATCTGCACTCCCTGCAACAGGTTTTCAGCTTCTGGACAACGGTTGGCGGAAGGACATCATTCAAAGGGATCCATGAACTGCTCCCAGGGCATTTCATGATTTTTAAGGAAGGCAGGATAACCGAAGAGAAAGCCTTCTGGAAATCTTCCCTACTACAGTCCTGAGGAAAGATGGCAAGGGACCTTCGAAGAAGCAGCGGAAGAACTCCACGTGTTATTGCAGGATGCCATCAGGTTGAGACTGCGGGCGGATGTGCCGGTCGGCGCTTATCTCAGCGGGGGGCTGGATTCATCAATCATCACTTCCCTGATTTCCAAACGATTCAATAACAACTTGCGTACCTTTTCAATTGGTTTTGATGATAGTTCCTTTGATGAAAGCTGTTTCCAGGCCGAAATGGTCAATTTTCTCGGCACAAGCCATACACAAACCAACATTAAAAATATCCAGATCAGGGATAATTTGCCCCAGGTAATATGGCATTGCGAAAAGCCGATTTTAAGAACAGCACCAGTGCCGTTGTTCATGCTGTCCAAATTGGTCAGGGAAAATAATTTCAAGGTGGTTCTGACTGGCGAAGGAGCCGACGAGATTTTCGGGGGATATAACATTTTCAAGGAGGCAAAGGTTCGTAATTTTTGGGCAAGGCAACCAGATTCCAAATTCCGGCCACTACTTCTGGAAAAACTTTACCCATATATATTCAAGAACCCTGCCCGGGGCAGACAGTTCCTTCACCAATTCTACAATGTGGCAACAGGTGACCTGGACGATCCATTGTTCTCCCACAAGATACGCTGGAGGAATACCGGCAAGAACACCAGGTTCTTTTCCGATGACACACTGAATGCGGTAAAGGGGTATCTGCCGGAGCAGGAGGTCATGGCGACGTTGCCAACTGGTTTTAAGGGCTGGGATTTATTGGCAAAGGCTCAATATCTCGAGATAAGCATTTTTCTATCCAATTACCTGCTCTCATCACAGGGAGACCGGGTCGCCATGGCGAACTCTCTGGAACTGCGAGTACCTTTCCTGGATTACAGGGTAATTGATTTTGCCATGAAAATTCCACCAGAGTGGAAGATCAAGGCATTGAATGAAAAATATATCCTGAAAAAGACCTTTGCCGGTGACCTTCCCCCTCGAATTACCCATCGGCGAAAACAACCATACCGGGCGCCCATAAGTGATGTCTTCTTCCATAACCTGCCCAGTTATGTGGATCACATGCTTTCGGATCAGTACCTGAAAAAAACGGGGCTGTTCGACGTAAAACGAACCCGGCATCTGGTGTCAAAATTTAAAAGTAAGGAAAAATTGGGTGAAAGCGAGACTGAAAATATGGCCTTGACCGGCATACTTTCCACCCAATTACTCCACCACAGGTTTATTGAAAATTTCGTAAGGAGCGAGCCGAAGGTTTTCCATATCGGCAAAATAATCAGACACCCCTAAAATTCAAACTACCAAGCGGAGCAATGATGAAAACTCAAGGTAACTTTTCTCCAGAATCATTGAAAACCGACGTGGAATATGAGGTTGAGCAGATATGCCAGAGAATACGGGAGATACTGAAGAACGACCTTAAGAGGCGCGGCATAGTCATAGGACTTTCGGGGGGGATAGATAGCAGTGTCACTGCAGCACTGGCAGTAAGAGCTTTGGGCAACGAAAGGGTGTTTGCCCTTGAAATGCCCGAAAGACATTCGGCAAGTGAAACCAAGTCGTTAAGCACGACAATGATCGAACACCTGGGTGTTGCGTCACTCCATAAGGACATTACGCAAGTGCTTGAGGCGGTAGGTTTTTATGACCTTTACGATGAAGCCGTGAGAATGGTTATCCCCGAGTACGGCAAAGGCTGGAAATCCAAGATCGTCACCTCAAGCGTCTTTGAAAACAACGGCTTCAGCCTTCCATCGCTGGTTGCCCAGTCCCAGGCAGGTTGCATGATCAAGAAGCGTCTGCCGCTGAGTCCCTATTTACACATTGTCGCTGCCACAAACTTTAAACAGCGAATTCGCAAAATGATTGAATACTATCATGCCGATCGGCTCCATTACGCCGTTGCCGGTACTCCTAACCGTCTTGAGTATGATCAGGGCTTCTTCGTCAAACTTGGCGATGGTGCAGCTGATATAAAACCAATAGCACATTTATACAAGTCTCAGGTTTATCAGATGGCTGAATATCTTGGTATCCCTGAAACAATACGAAAACGTCCTCCGACAACTGATACCTATTCCTTGTCGCAACAACAGGACGAGTTTTATTTTTCGCTTCCGTACCAGTTGATGGATCTGTGTCTCATGGGCAAAAACGAAAATGTTCCACCGGAACAGGTGGCCAAGGCACTTAATTTCAACCTTGATCAGGTGCAAAGAACTTATGACGAAATTGACAATAAAAGGGCCACCACTCGCTATCTCCACCTGCCCCCGGTATTGGTGCAAGAGGTACGCGAGATCTCGGTAAAAAGCTGATCGTGCGGCGGAAAAAACTTTTCAGGGAAGGTGACAACAATGAGCAAAACTAAAGAAACAATCAGGAATTACATAGTGGCGAATTTTCTGTTTGGCGAGAATGACGGCCTTGACGACGACACTTCACTACTGGAGCAAAAGATCATTGATTCAACCGGCATCCTGGAAATGGTCGCATTTCTTGAAAAGGAATTCTCTATTTCTGTAGATGATGAGGAACTCATACCTGAAAACCTGGATTCCATAAACAGCATGCATCGCTATCTGTCAGTAAAGAAAAGCACGAACCTTGAAGATTACAGCCAAGGCACATGGGTTTCAATCTGACCATCCCTGACATTTATTTGGCCCCTGTGAAGGAGGAATATCCAAATGCTGGTACACGAATTTCTTACAGGCTCTGCAGCGCGAAATCCTGACAAAGTGGCTCTGGTTTGCAATGAACAACGCATCACCTATGGTGAAATGAATCGCCTTTCCGATAAATTGGCCCTCAGGCTAATCAGAGATGGGAATAAAAAAACAGGACCGGGTTGTTATTTTTCTGGAGAGCTCTGCCGAGGCAGTAATCGCAATGTTTTCCATATTGAAGGCAGGCGGTGTTTTTGTAATGCTGAATCCTGACATGAAAGCACCCAAGCTTAATTTCATTCTCAAGGATTCGGAAGCCAAAGGAATAATCAGCCACCTGGGAAAGTTCGCTGTTCTCAATGAAGCCATAAAAGATGCCGGTGAACTGGAGCATGTGATTTGGTGCGACGAAGAGCAGACTCAAGGCATGCACCTCATGGAACGTTCCACAAGGCCTGAAATTGACACGGTTCTGTGGGATGAAATCCTGCAGATTGAAGCAACCAGCCTGGAAAGTCTGCCCAGATGCATTGATGTTGATCTGGCCACCATCATTTACACCTCCGGATCCACAGGCGAACCCAAAGGGGTAGTGTCCGCCCATTACAATGTTGTGGCTGCGGCACAAAGCATTACCTCCTATCTGAAAAACACGGAAAAAGACATTATCCTCAACACGCTCCCTCTTTCCTTTGATTACGGCCTCTATCAGGTTTTGATGTCCTTCCTCTTTGGCGGCACGGTGGTTTTGGAAAAGTCCTTCAATTTCCCATACAGGATCATCGAACGGCTGGTAAATGAAAATGTGACCGGTTTCCCCATTGTGCCTACCATGGTTGCCATTCTGCTGCAGATGGAGAATCTCTCAAAATACGATTTAAGCTCCCTGCGATACATCACTAACACGGCAGCAGCTCTTCCAGTCTCCTACATCGAGAAACTACAGGGATTTTTCCCCCATGTGACAATCTTTTCCATGTATGGCCTTACCGAGTGCAAGCGGGTCGCCTACCTGGAGCCTGAAGAGCTGAAGCGAAAGCCAACATCGGTGGGTAAAGCAATACCGAACGAAGAAGTATTCATTATCAACCCGGACGGGAAAAAAGCAGGGCCAAAGGAAGTGGGAGAACTTGTGGTACGTGGTTCAAACGTAATGCAAGGGTACTGGAAACGTCCGGAAGAAACTGCGAAAACCTTCAGGCCAGGCCAATACCGCGGTGAAACCCTTCTTTACACCGGCGACCTCTTCACCATGGACGAAGAAGGGTTCCTCTATTTTGTAGCCAGAAAAGACGACCTGATCAAGACCAAAGGTGAGCGCGTCAGCCCGAAGGAGATTGAAAACTGCCTCTGCTCAATTCCGGGAGTCATAGAAGCTGCAGTCATCGGTGTCCCCGATCCGGTTCTGGGACAGGCCATAAAAGCCTTTATAGTCACAGGAAAAGATGCCGAAATCAGCAATGATGAAATTTTGAAACACTGCAATAAAAATCTCGAATCCTTCATGCTTCCGAAATTCCTCGAG
>CAWAFF010000073.1:0-10332 GCA_963780945.1 uncultured delta proteobacterium
ATCTTCTCAAAACTCAACGACTTGAGGGCCGCTGCCACATTCTCCTCGGGAAGCACGTTGCCGGAAAACTCTACGACCACGCGCAGAGCGATGCTGGTGAATTCCTTAAAGTAACAGTAGAAGAATCCCCCGTCTTCCGCCTGTGACCGCTGGTACCCCAGCTTGCCAAAGGAGCCGCGCAGGGTGAAGGTATCGGTCATCCAGCCGAGGCGGTCGTTGATCAACTGCTCTCCCCTCCCAGCCAGTGATATGTCGGGAAGCGGTCTCGTCATCTGGGCAAACAAGGGTTTGATCTTGTAATCCTTCAAATGGCCGATCCACGCCTTGGCCATATCGGCCGGGACCAGGGAGGCATGGGCCAGTCGTATATACCCCGATTCCGCAATGGTAAGGGTGTTGTCGTCCACATCGATGAGGCTTCCATCTTCTGTTGGGCGAAAGTGGGCGCTCCCCTCACCTCCGGCATCACAGGCGATCCAGATGCACTGCTGGATGAGTCTTCCCATGACCGGATGCGAATGCAGGTATTCCCGCCAGTCACCAACAGGCCAGACACGCCCGGCACACATGGCCTCATAGAGCCTCGCACTCTGAAGATCCATTACCTGCTTCAACTCTTTCTTGCAGGCAGCCCATTGAGCCTTGGCATCCTTGATCTTTTCAGGATCATCCGTCTTCCGGGGCTCCGGCAGTGTCTTGACCTGTTTTCCTTCCTGATTGCGGAGCACCGGCTTGAAATCCTCATCAAGCATGGCGATGAAAACCCGCTCGCCATATTCCAGCGTCAACTTTCCACTGTCGTCAAGTCCTGCCGTCGGTATGGTTCGGTCCGCAAGTTGATCCTGGGTCCAGTTGTTGCGGGCCGCGATCTCATCCACCAACTCACGCGCCTTGGTCTGCACCGATGCAGTACGGTAGCGTCTGGCCATGGAGAGGACCAGTTGAATCACCGCTGGATCATTGCTCTTTGCAGCGGCCTCGATCATGGCTTCAACCTGGGCTCTCCGGGTGTAATGCTCCTTCGTGAAGGCTCTGATGAGGGAAACTATTTCGTGTCCCGCCGCACCGGCAATCAGGGCAAGAATCCCCTTCTCGCCGATGGCACTGCCAAGGTAGGTTCCAAGCTTTTCCTGCTTCAGTTGCTCAAAGATCTGCTCGTTGGTAAACTCGCCATATTTTGGGTCCCACTTCATCCATTGCTTGTACATCTGCATCCGTTGAGCCAGGTTGCTCTGGGCGAAGGAGCTTGCTTCTTCCACCGAAGGGGAGCGTGTATCCTGCGTTATGAATTGCCGCAGAATGAACATTCCCAGTGCAGCCATGCTTTGATTGTTCAGCAGATCCAGATAGCGATCAAGCAGGGCGTTGCCCGCCGGATCCTTCAGCTTGCAGGCCAGAACCACCCACCATTTGATGACGATCCTCGGCACCGGCAAGCCACCTGCTGCCCATTTGCAATCAGGTAAAGAATCCAGGGGAAACCATGCAAGACCAGAGGGGACCTTGGCCGCCAGACCCTTTTCTGCTTCCTTCTGTAAAAGATCCGGAGCGAGCTGAGAAGATATGTCTTCTCCCAGCCGTTCAAGGGCCGTCAACATTATGGCGCGGGCGGTTTCCCGGCTCTCTTTTTTAAGGGCCTTGTAGAGAGCCGGCACTGCTTCCCGATGCTCCAGGTTCGCAAGCCACTCGGCGGCCACGATGCGGATTTCCATTTTCGATGAGCCAAGTGACTCCACCACCCTGCCACCCATATCGGGTACTTTGGACATTACCGCTTGGGCAGCGGGCCGATTGGTTTTCCCCTCCCCCAGGGCAAGCTCCATCACCCGGGGAATAAACTGAGGGGGAATAACCGGAAAGGTTGCCAGGACCCCCAAGGTGTTCCCGACCATATACTCACGGTACTGCTCCTGGGAATTGGGACGAAGACCAAGCCCCTCCTCCAGGAATTCCAGGTGCTCAGCAAAAAAGGGCCAGACATGCTCCGGCGGCAGCACATACTGGGGTTCGCCACCCTGCCAGCTGCTCTGCAGGCAATCATTGGCAATCACTTTAACGGGATAGCCGGTATGCTCCAGGACGTCGGCAAGGGAACGCAGATCCAGTCCTGAAGAATGGTTACTCATCCAGTGTTGAAAGCGGTCATCGAACCAGAGGCGCCAGATCTCCTTCTGGTTATTGGCTCCGATCCACCGCACCAGATGCGGGAGTCTGAACTCTGGATGGGCCTGTAAACGACCACCATGGGACAAGGTGTCGAGCTGGGCCCTGGTCAGGCTCCTCTTCTTTGGACCCTCCCCATTGAGCAGCTCCAGAGAATTACGTATGTCGCCTGCTGAGAAATTAACATGTTCTTTATAGTGGTCCTGTCGCCACCGGTAATTGTTTTTGTGTGCGGAGTTTTCAATCTTCTCCTGCTCGGCGGCGCGTTTTAATGTCTCCAGCAACTCTTCGTGATTCTTCATCAGCAGTTGCAACACATCGTCGCCCAATTTACTGTCGGGAATTTTGGCAAACGGAGGCGCCGGAGGCAATTCGATGTCGCGTGCATCATGGGCAGCATCCAGGCGTGAAATGGCATTGCGGATCGCCTGGAGCACCGTCTTGCTCGACTCTTCTTCCTGGGCGCTGATCAGGAGATCGATACTGGCCTTACCTGCCTTCTGCCCTAAAAGCTCAACAGCCTGCTCACGCTCGGTTGTGTTGCCGTTGCGGAGATAGTGCTCAAGCAGTTTCAGTCTGCTGCTCTCCGGAACTTGATTGAGTATTGCCGAGGCAGTGGCTCTTACTCCTTTGCTCCCATCGATTGCAAGTCGTACCACCAGCTCCGGAAAGGTCTGCAAAAGAGGGGTACCCCCTAAGGTTTGCGCCAGTAGCGTGCGCCCGCCGGCAGAGAGAGTGCCAAGGAGGGCAGTGGTCGCCTCGCCATGATCGATCAGATATTCGGGAAGGTCGCGGCAGGTAAGGACGAAGGCCATATTTGCCCAGGAATAGGTATCAATGTTCTTGCGCTCGAAGACATAGGAAAGCGCCTGGGTTCCCGGCACCCCTTCCTGTTCGAGAAGTCTATGAACAAGGTTGATGTCGAAGGCCCCCCGGTTTTGTCGGGTGATCTTGGGGCGCCACTCGTTAAAACTGGCATAGAGGGCATCATTGAGCAGGTACTGCAACCAGTTTGGAATTTGCCCTCCTGGATGTTCCAGGGAGATGCCACCGTCAGCGGCGGCAAAAAGCTTTCCCAGGCGAATGAGCAGATCGAGGGGCAGATTTTCACGGTCAAGGGCGGCATAGAATTTACATCGTTCATCGAGGCTCTGCTTCATCAGTTTTTGCTTCTTTGCATCTTGAACGCCTACAGTTCTGGTGAGCCGGCCGGGTTGTCCGAGAAGGTCCCCCGCGGTTTGTGTGGATTTCTGCAAATCCAGAAGCACCGTCTCTTCCTTACCCTGGGCCACGTAGAGCCATACTTGTTCCGACATGGATGAATGGATGTAGTCCAATACGTCAAGGCTCCGTTTCAAGTGGCCTAATCCGCCGCCAGCTGCCAGTATATCCTTGGCGCTGGTCAACATTCCGACAAGTTTGTTTAACATGATCGGCTCTCCAAATGCAGGGTTAAGTTACAAAAAAGCCGCCGGTCAGCGATCTTGCGCTGATCCAACGGCTCATGAACATTCTAAGATTTCTTGCCCTTCCACTACCATACTTCCACCACAAGGCACTCCGGTTTGAATCTTTTGTTTAAACAGCTCTTGGCGAATGCACTGGTGACTCTGTATTACAACGAAATAGAGTTGCAAAGCAAGAAAATATAAGGAACCACGCATTCCCATCATAGCCAATGCTCTCTACTGATCATGTTATCCAAGCCGGAAATGGCACGCACATAGTGACCATCGCCAAGATCGCCGCTGGAAACGCCATGTGCCACGCGGAAGTTCCAATCCCCTCTCTTCCTCCCCGCGTATCCCCAGGACCCGCTACATGCCTGAACATCATGGTGATATAATTTCAATAGAAGCTGTGCCAAAGGATGGTGATCTCTGTGAAAAGATTGACGCTGCTGACCTTGGTCTTATCAGTGGGGGTACTGGTCCACTCCACCCCTCTGTTCTCTGAGACCGATGATACTGCCAAGCAAAAAAATGAATGTCTGCTGATCGCCCGGGATTGCGGCTCTGCTGCCCAGTGGATCCAGGACAAGATTGAAAAACTGCAGGAAGAGATAGAGAAAGGGACGAGGGTTTATAGACCTGAAGAGTTGGAAGCGCTGAAACAAAAACTCGATGAGACAGACAAGATCCTTGATTTTCTCGGTGATCAGCCCCCCTATATTGATGAACGGCAGAGGTAGAATAAAAAAAGCCCCTGATTTCTCAAGGGCTTTTGTACTGTCTCCGGTCCTTACTGGACCTTTAATTGGTGGGGTGGCGTCCACAGGATAAGTATGAGCATATTTACTTGCCATTTTAAACACGCAGGCAATATGGTTGTTACTAAGCAGCCAAGGTGCTGACCTGTTTCTCCTGAAAGTATTTTCCCAGCAGTTCTTCGATTGCGGCGAAGTCTATTACCTGTTCCGCCTGATCGGTAATAAGATTTATTTTTTCCCTGTCTTCAGCAGTGATCTTGCTGACATGGAAGCTCAGCGCGGTAAATACCTCTGCAGTGGTTTGCTCAATGCGAATAAAGGGAATGCCGCTATGCTCGACAATCTTTTGCGTTACTGGTGACATGGGCGCATGTCCGGGAATAACCAATCCGGCAATCTTTTCCCGATAGGAAGGCATGTTGTAAAGGGAGGACAAATTTACCAGCAGTTCATCACGGGAGCTGGTGGTTATCAGCAGGGACGATTCCTGAAGACGATCTATTACCTTTTGGGATGAGGCTGCACCCAGCTGGATATGATGGATGATGCGCTGTCTTTGATTTAAGTCCCCTTGCAGCGGGTGGTCGAGCAGCTTGGCGACTCCTTGCAGGGTTGGATTGGCCAATACCGGCGAATAATCGAAAGCGCCGCGCACGGCAAGCCCGGTGCCATGGAATGCCTTGGCTAAATATGCCAGGGAAGATTCACGTTTCTCCGGCACCAGTTTATTAACCAACAGCATTCCCACTTCCACTCCTGCTTTTTCGAATAGTGCCAGATTGAGCTGGACCGAATCGATGACATTACCGATACCACCACCGGCAACCATAACTACCGGCGCATCAACCAGCTTCGCCATCTCCGCGTTGTTCAAACCGATCACGGAACCTACCCCGCAGTGGCCGGCCCCCTCCACAAGCAACAGATCGCACTGTGATTCCAGTTGTCGACAGGCATGAACAATCTGTTCCGCGGCCCAGTCACGGCTCAATTCACCGTCGAGAAACCGTTTGGTGGACCCTTTGCCTAACACCACCGGAGACATATGACCGATCTGTGATTCAAGACCAAACACCCCAGCCATCAAAGCCGCATCCTTGTCGACAATGATTCCGGCAAACTGCTGGCATTTTGGTCCAATGGGCTTGATGTACCCCACCCGCCCAAATCGTTTCCGGGCCAAATGCATCAAAGAAAGACTGATCGTTGTTTTGCCGCAATGTTGGCCTGTGGCAGCGATAAAGAGCCTTTTCGGCATAGTTACTCCTTCTTTTCCAATAGGATTGATAAATCCACCGCTTTCAGCCCAAACTGGCACAATGTGTTGCTGCATCAGTGACAGGGCTGAGAAGCTGTCTGCATGACCATCTGCAGACATATTCAGAGCAAAAAGAGCACCGAAATTGAATTTAAGACCGTATACACCTTAAGTGGCTGTAACTGCGTCTTATTATTTCCAGCCAACCAGTCTCCATGTGTGTCAAAGTGTCTCTACAACGGCACAGGTGTGCCATTTGCGTCTCAATTTAAACGGTATGATTGATGGTGGGGAGTGAGGTAACAGACGAGCTGGTGGTGAGAAGTACCTCGGTTGTCCCCTTTTCAGACAAAAAAGCGCCGTGCCCCTAAAGTATCAGGGGGCACGGCGCTTAGCACTTTTCGGGGTCCAGCAATGCTACTTTATGGCAAGCAATTCAACTTCAAAAATAAGCGTCGCATTGGGGGGAACATCATTCCCTGCACCACGGGCGCCATAGGCCAATTCAGGCGGACAAACAAGCTTTGCCTTGCCGCCAACCTTCATCATCTGTACCCCTTCTGTCCAGCAGGGAATAACGCCATTAAGTGGAAACGTGATGGACTGGTTTCTCTTGTAGGAGCTGTCGAATTCCTTGCCGTTCGTCAGAGTGCCGCGGTAGTTGACTTCCACGTTGCTTGAGGCGGTCGGCGACTTGCCCTTCCCGTCCTTGATGGACTGATAGACCATTCCCGATTTGGTCTTAACAGCCCCTTTCTCCACGGCGGCCTTGTTGATGGCCTCATTGGCCAGAGCATGACCGGTGAATGCCAAACCCAGACAGATACTGACAGTTAAAACTTTGATTTTCATTTGCTATTCCTCCTTTATGTAGAATGGCTAATGACTTTGCCGACGCAGAATACTCAACCTGTAACTGGAAAGTCAATGCGCTTGTTCATGGGCAGGCTCCCCGCGTATCGCAGGACCCGCGTGCTATGGCAGAACCGTGGATAATGCCTGAAAGCCCAGAAAGATTTGCTATTGATATTAGCAACTTCTTTTATTTCTATTTTTGTAATTATTATTTTACCTTTAGTCGTTGATGGGTCAATTCTTATTTTATGTATTAATGCCTTATATGGAAGATATGCGTAAAAACGGTTTTTACCTTTATTTATATGTTTTCTGATTGAATTTTTCTCCGTGTAATCTTCAGTACTATCATTTTTATAAAATAGCTGAAATGTAGTATCAATTTCGCTAGAGCATTCCAGCTTTAACATATATTCTTTATTTTTTTGTGAAATCAAATTTAATTTGGGTAAAATTAAATACGGGTCATTCCCTGTAGAATTCAACAATAGATTTCTTGATTTTAATCCAATGATGAGTTCTTTATTCAATTCCAGTTCATCAATAGAGTTTATCATTTTAAGTGAAAATAATTCCTTGCCATTATGGAATAAATCATTAGCAAGAAACTCAGGAGGAGATTCCCTAAAATCGGGTATATTATTTTTTATACAGCGCTCTACCATCTCTTCTACAACGATATCAGGCTTGGCAGAGTCAACCATTTCGACAACCAACGTATCAGACCCCCAATATTGCCAGTAGTATTTCACATAGTTAAAGTGTTCAGAAAAGTGAGGGATCACATTTTCAAAAAATGAATCTCTAAACACAATTGCTTTTGGAAGAGCCATGTCATTTTTTTCCATAGCAACATCATATTTATACGTCTCTGATTTTATTATTTCGATTTGTTTATACAATTTAGGACAACCGGTTTAAGTATAGGAATACTTTCCTTCAAATAAGTGCCACTAGCAATAATTTTAGCTAAATCTCCGTGATTTATTGATTCATTATTTAAATTATAATCAGATATCATAAATGGCTTTATATAGGTAAATTGTTGAGATATATTATCTGCAATAGCTTTATAAGAATAAATGCCCCCAGATTATTCCAATGGGTATCTAATTTACAATATAGTAAAGCATTTTTCTTGTTTTCATAAAATTGGCCGCAAGTCTATAATGTTAACTTTTGTATGTAATTTTAAGAAATTAACGACATCATCAAGACTATCATTTGAGCGAATCTTATTGTATGAAGTTGGAACAAATTCTCCATATATTGTAGTTTTGTTGGGTGCGATTATATATAGATATTTTATGCCACGTTTTTCAAGCCACACTCGTTTTGACTCTAGCGAAAATGCTAAATTCTCCAGCATCTGCTTATTGTAATTTGTTATTCCTCTATAATCTTCATCCTCTTGATCCATAGCACTGAATAACCAGCCATCATTTCCAAAGATAACACTTTGAGATGTGGAAGTATTAAATAGGTAATATTTTATTATAAAATTCAATTTTAAACATGTTGTGCGAAGGCCAAAGTTATCGTTGAAATAGGTTGTGTATTCTTGAGGGAATTTCTGTAGTAACTGAGGATAGAATGACACACAAGGCCGCTTGGCTAGTTTCCTATTCTCATTCAGGTTTGCATTTTTGTCTAGTTTAAAGGGCATCAATATCAACGGAACAGTAATGACCATTAAAAACAGAGATATGTAAATTATATTTTTCATGTTTTTTGATTTCATTAGTATTAGAACTGCTGATACAAAAATGGTGAGTAAGTTGAGCTAGCCATGTAAATTATTGACACAGTTAGCATTAGTATTAGTAAAACAACTTCAATCGCACTAGTCAGTTTGTTAAAAATTGTATTTTTAATAATTTTATTCAACGATAAGACAATAGGAGTAGTGCCTATAATCCCAATAATAATTGCAAGTAACAATTCATTATTTAGATACTGTGCCAAGTTATATTTGGCCATTTCAACATTCGAAAAGCCAAACAAAGCCTTAAAATACGAAAGGCTTGCCTTAATTCCTACCGAGCGAAATAACGCCCATGACAACGTTACGACAATTAGCAAATAGGCATGCTGCAATGGCAACCACCACTTTTTTAGTACCTTCCCAAGCCAAAGGCTTTCTAACCCAAGAATTAAACCATGCAGAACACCCCATGCTATAAAATTGAAACCTGCGCCATGCCAAAGTCCGCAGAGAGTAAAAACAATAAAAATGCTTAGGGCCGCACGGTAATTGATTTTGTATTTCCTAGATGCAACTTTTTGGCGGACAGAATCTGTCATTAAAGCGTAGCTTAATGGTATAAAAAGATAGTCACGGAACCATGTTGATAAAGATATATGCCATCTTCTCCAAAAGTCAGTTAGTGAGCGGGCGATATATGGATAATTAAAGTTTTCCTGAAACTGAAAACCGAGCATCCGTCCGAGGCCGATAGCCATATCTGAATAACCGGAAAAATCAAAGTAAATTTGGAGGGTGTAGCAGGCAATTCCAAGCCAGGCAACGCTTGAGGGCAACTCTTGTGCTAGATTGCGAATATCTGAACTGTTGTTTTAGCAAGGGTGTCTGCAATCAGCACCTTTTTACCAAGACCAATTACAAAACGTTTGATTCCAGATGAAAACTGCTCGGGGTTAAAGCTGCGATTATTTATATCCTCAGCTACTTCGCTGTATCGAATAATTGGGCCAGCAGCGAGTTTTGGGAAAAATGCCATAAACATGGCAAATCGGGTGAAGTTGCGTTGAGGTTGAAATTGTTCTCGATAAACATCAATTACATAGGCAATTGCTTGAAATGTGAAGAAAGAAATGCCCAACGGAAGATGCTGATTGGTAAATGGCAAGAGGTGAAACCCTAGTTTCCCTAGGGGGATATTCAATATTCCAGTAAAAAAAAATGCATACTTATACCAGATGAGAGCGCCAAGATTAACAACAATGGTAAACCAGATATAACAAGTTTTCCATTTTTTCGAATCTCTGTACTTTTCAGCTATAATTCCAAGGGAATAATTAACTACTATCGAGACCATCAATAACAGAACGTATCTTCCATCTCCCCACGCATAAAAAAATAGGCTGGACAATAATAGAAAAATATTCCGTAACTTATGGCCACTTAGCCAATACCCAACAAGAACGATAGGTAAGAAAAGGAAGAGAAATATTGGTGAACTAAAAAGCAAGAAATAACTCCAATAACTAGTTTTCGGCAAGTTTCTTTTCAATACAGGTCAGCAGGTCGCCAACGTTCTTGAAGGTCAACAATTCCTTCTGAGCAAAGCGGATACCGAACTTTCCTTCAACGGCAACAATCAGGTTTACGTGAGAGAGAGAATCCCAACCGTCAACATCATTGGCAGTCAGAGCTGGGTGAATCTTTATATCTTCATCGTCAAAAACTTCACATAAGATGGCATTCAGTTTTTCCTGAGTGGTCATGGTCATATCTCCAAGGTTGATATATCCCCGGCATCAGTGCCAAGATAACGGGCTTTCAAAACCCGACGCATTATTTTGCCGCTTTTGTTTTTAGGGATGCAGTCGGTAATGATAATTTCTTGTGGTGTTGCTATGGATGAAACCTTGTTGGATATGTACAGGCGGAATTTCAGTTCCAGTTCATTGGTATATTCAATCTGCTCATTCAGGTTAATATACGCCACAACCTTTTCAAACAGCAGGTCATCCGGTGCACCGATTACCCCTGATTCGGCAACTTCTTCCAGTTCCAACAATGCGCTTTCCACTTCGAAGGGGCTAATAAGATGCCCTGCGGTATTAATTACATCATCACTTCTACCTTTGAACCAGAAATAAC
>CAWAFF010000074.1:0-12310 GCA_963780945.1 uncultured delta proteobacterium
CTGCCGGAGGTGCTGATGGAAACAGCGGTTTGGGGGGGACGTGGGGTGGAACTGTCAGGCGAACAATTACCGAGAATCTGTTGAGTTGCTAATTTAATCAAGGATTGTCTTTTCGAATTCAACTCCGATGCCGTATTCCGTTGATCTGACCACCTTTCCGTGCAGGTCGCAAAGAAGATTTGGCGCGGCAGAGGTGTAGATGGTTATCTCTATCGCTGTGTCAACGGGGATTTGAGAACCAGTCCTTACAAAAGCCCCTTTCATGCTTAGATTCTGCACGGTGCCGTTAAAAACGGTATTGTTGAACTTGATGTTCGTATCGGAGTGCATTGATAAACGGGCAAATTTCCTCTTTTCCACAGGCAACTCCTCATATTTCTGCCGTCACAAGGGTATCTGCCTTATACCATATTTGAAATAACCGGACAGGGTCATGCGTAGCGTTGATCAGGTCTCACCGGCTCAAAGTGGTCTGTCTGAGTGGATATCCGAGCTGAACTCCATTATTTCTTCAATTCTGATCACCAATCGATACTGTACCTGGGGAGTATCCGGCTCTTCACTCGGTGTGTAGCCATCAAGAATGGCAGTATCCGCCGCCGATTCTACCACTCCGCAGAACTGGTATCCCTTCCCGGCAGCCGGCGCTGCCACGGCTACGGCCACATGAGGATTATTCATTACGTTGATCATGGTGGTGTGACAAAACCAGGACTCAAAAACCAGGTGAGAAATATCCATGACGTGAAGGTCTTTGCCGGCGGCCAGATGAGGGTGGCCTGTTCCATCTGCCGTAGCTACGAAAGCATGTCCAGTCGACTCTATGAACCGGCACATATCTTCAGTAAGCATTGGTTCAGCTCCCTTTGGAGTGTATGCCCCGTGTCAGAAGACCTGTCGAAAGTATAGCAACTATAGCCGTTGGTGCAAGGCGGCAATGGATCTTTATGGCTGTTTGAAAGGTATGATCTTGTTAAATAGGCTAAAGTGGCACATTATGTGCTAAGTAAGTCACGATTAATGATCCTGTCCCAAAAGGTGAGTATAAATGAGTGATAAGGTTGTTAATCAATCTGTTCTTATTGTGGATGATGATAGCGATGTTCTGGATGAATTGCGCCTGATGCTTATGTCTAACGGCATCAAATGCATCAAGACCCTTGCTGATGGCAGAGATGTCATGGCCGAACTTGAGAAGAACAACCATTCGGTAGTGCTCATGGACTGGATGATGCCCGGTTTGACTGGAGCGGACCTGCTTCCTTTACTTGCGCGCCGGTTTCGGCATATTCCAGTAATCGTTATAACAGCGGTCAACGACTTGCAAACAGTGGTCAGATGCATCAAGCAGGGAGCTTTTGACTATATCACCAAACCGATAGATGCAGATCGGCTTCTGCTGACCGTCGAGAAGGCTTTTCACATAAGCGAACTGGCCAACCAGAACAAGGTGCTTAGGGGCTACCTCCTCGGCGAGCCTTTGGCTCGTCCTGAAAACTTCCGTGACCTGATCTCGCGGAGTGAGAAAATGCAGGCTATTTTCAAGCTGATTGAGACCATCGCTCCCTCCTCACACCCTGTACTGGTTCAAGGTGAAACCGGAGTAGGCAAAGAGTTGATTGCACGAGCCATTCACAAATCGAGCGGATTTTCAGGGCCGTTTATTGCTTTGAATGTTGCAGGACTGGATGACTTGATGTTCAGCGACACCCTTTTTGGTCATAAGAAGGGCGCCTTCACAGGTGCAAGTGAACCTCGGGAAGGACTTATTGCCAAAGCCCAGGGAGGCACGCTATTCCTGGACGAGATTGGCGACATGACCCAGGAGTCACAGGTCAAGTTGTTGCGGCTTTTGCAGGAGCATGAGTATTACCGTCTTGGTTCCGACGCGCTGATCAAATCGGATGCGCGCATCATTGCTGCATCTAACCACGATTTTGCGACCCTTATTACCCAGGCAGATTCAGACACGACCTGTATCAGCGACTCTGTTTCCATGAACTGCATATCCCGCCCCTTCGCGACCGGAAGCAGGATATTCTCCCTCTCATCGAACATTATGTCGCCAAGGCTGCAGCTTCATACAAAAAGCAGGTTCCCGATCTTTCACGTGAACTGCAGCTGGCGCTGCAGGAATATAATTATCCAGGAAATGTCCGGGAATTGATCAGCAAGATAAGCCGAGGTGTTGCCCACAACCATTCAGGGACCCTTACCCTTGATGACTTCCCTGAATTCTCCTCGACAAAGGGTGGCAATGGCAAATCTGCAGTCAGGGTCGCATATGACGGTGTCTTTCGCTTGCAGGCGACATTCGAGCAATTTCCCAATTTTGCAGATATTGAACGATTGCTTTCCGATGAAGCGCTGAAAGTTACCAGCGGTAATAAGACAGCTGCTGCCGAATTGCTGGGAATCTCCCGGCCGACCTTGCTGAAAAAGCTCACCGCACTAGGTCAATTCCCCGATTAAAGTGGTCAATGGAAAGATTGTGGTATTGGCAGCCTGATTGTGAAGGTGCTTCCCTTGCCTGGCTCGGAGACGACATCTAGCTTACCCTGGTGCTCAGTGATTATAAACTTCGATATATAAAGCCCGAGGCCACTTCCACCGTTATTAATTCGGGTGGAGAAAAAAGGCTCGAAAATCCTGTCCATATTTTCCGGCAGAATCCCCACCCCTTCGTCTTTTACAGAAATAAGCACTTCAGCGGTCCGCTGATCATAAGTTGTTACCATTGTAACCGTGCAGCCTTCTCCTGGCATGGCATGAATTGCATTCAATAGCAGGTTTATTACGACCTGTTCTATCTGGTGCCTGTTGCCGTTGATAAGGGGCAGGTCTTGAGCAAGTTCAACCACAATCTCCAGATTGCCGTGGCCGTGGGCGCGAATTACCGCCAGGGCCCCCCTTATTACCTTGTTAACGTCCATATCCGGGCTGAACTCGTTCCGCTCGCCCAGGCTGTAGGCCCTGAGATTGTGGATGACCTTTTCAATCCGCTCAGTGTTACGAATTATGTTCTCACCGCTTCTGGCAATTTCTTCACCGGCAATGCTCAAAGGTATGCCGCCCAGGCTGAAATCTCCTTCTTCTCTTGCTATGCCCTTCAGTACCGGCAAGGTATCCTTCCATGCCTTGTTCATGTATTGTGCAGCGAGCCTTATGGCTCCATTGGGATTGTTGATTTCATGAGCCATGCTGGACACAAGCAGCCCAAGTGACGTCATCCTGTTTGTCTGTATCAGCTTGGCCATAAGCACTTTTCTTTCTTCCTGGACCTCTATTTTCATGGCATTGAGCAACTCGGCTTGCAGTCGACGATTTTCCAGCTCGCGGCTTTCCAGCGTTGCTGCCAAATCGTTGATAGCCATTGCGGCCTGTTCTGGTTCATCATTTGATTCGAGGGGAATCCTTATGGAGTAATCACCCTGCCGGATATTCTCGACCCCCTGCATCAACGCATTAAACGATCGGGTTGCTTTTTTCAGAGCCAGAAAGCTGAGTGACAAAACCAATAACCAGAAAATCAAGGCCAGTGTTGTGGAGAAAAATACCATTTCTCGGGTCTTTGTTTGTAGATCTTCAGAACTGAGATCGAGGCGGACCGAGCCGAGAGAATCAACCTCATTTATCCTGGACCCAATCAGGGCAGATTCGGCAGAAGTAGCCAGACTGGCGGAGTTCACATTTACCCTTATGCTGATCACGGCTTCAGAGTTAAACGCCTTTTCCTTGACTAAATTGACAAGTATTTTGCCCTCCTGATTAGTGATGATGATGTTTTTAACATCGGGTTTCCGGGCAGTTTCGGCAGCCAACAACTCCAGTGTCTGTTTGTCTTCGGCGTAAAGTGGAAGACGTATATTGTTGGCAAGAAGTGATGCAAGCAGATGTGCTTTTTCAGCGGCCTGAAAACGGTACGAACGTATCTCGTGCTCTACCAGCAGTACGGTAAATAAAGCGGTGATAAGAGAGGTGATGACCGTAAAAATGGCAAAGAGCCTGAAACGGAAACTTTTTTTCAGTTTCTGTACGTTCATGTTGGTTAAGATCTCTTTTCTGTTCTTAGCCTCAGGCACCGGGAATAATGCCGAGGGATGGTTATTGCAGGGGATTCTGCACCGGAGGTGCTTTAATAGAACGGTAGCGCAAATCCTGGCGAATTATTTGCTCCAGGGTCGCGTCATGAAATTTTTTGCGGCAGTCAATATCACCGATGGCTCCATTCTTTACCAGATTGAGGAAACGGCAGCCACCAAAGCAGATTGGCAGATAGACGCAGTCGAGGCAGTCCCGGTTTTTCCATAAGTCGAGGCGGTGTGAGACCGAGTAGTCCTTAAGGCCGTCGGTCAGAGTGCCGACCGAAAGCTCGGGCCAACCAATTAAGGCAGGACATTTGAACAGGGTGCCATCGTAATTTATTGCCAAATAATTGTCCAATTCAATCATGCATGCGGCCATTGAAGGTTTGTGGACGGCAAAACCCCGCTTTAATGTCTCTTCCCGCAGGAACGGGGCAGCTTCAACAAGCCAATCATCAAAAGAAGAGCTACAAGCCGCGGAAAACTCAGGTTTGGCAGTTTTGCCAGCCTTTGGCATGATCGGTGCGAACTGGATCATGCCAAGTTTCTCCGGCGTTAACCCTTCCTTAAGCAAATGGTCGAGAAGACGGGGAAACTCGCGATAATTCTTGGCAGAGTAATTCCCTCCCAGCTGCAGGTCAATGAGATTCCAGATCCCCTTCAGATTATCGATGATGATGTCGAAGCTTCCTTTGCCTGATACAAATGGACGTTGGAGATCATGGACATCCCTCGGGCCGTCGAGGGTGATTTTTGCCCCGGTGAAACCCAGGGGCAGTAATTGTTCGACAACCCTGGGCGTGAGGAGGGTGCCGTTGGTGACTATACCGAACGAAAATCTAGTTCCAAGACTCTTTGCCCCATTGAAAAGGGATTGGGCAATGTCAACCATCAGGGTTTTTGAAAACAGTGCTTTCCCCCCATAAAAATCGATTTCCATGTCCCTGCCTTGCCCAGCCTGTTCCCGGATAAGCGTATCCACCAGCAAACTGGCAGTAGTTGACGACATGTAATGTTTGCCGCGGAATGGATCTTCATAGCAATACGGGCAAGCCAGGTTGCAGTCAAGGTTGAGAACGATGATTGCTTTAAAACTGCTGTTACGCTGGTTGGCCCTGCTAATAGTGGCACACATCTCATCCCTTTCGACGGCTTGGTCCTCGGTGATAATTTCAAGACGCGCGAGTGTGCGTCGTTCGGCATCACTAAGGCGATTATCCCGGGCTGCAGCAAGCAGCGTCGAAGAGACTCTTGCCAATGAGCCCTTTTTTGTGGAGTAAATGATGTATGAATCCGGATTGTCAGGACAGGGATAGATTTTCAGGTAGCGGGAAAGAGTCATTGTTTGCTCAAAAAGAAGGGGGAGCTTTCACTCCCCCAGTGACTAAAGCAGGCATTTCAGAAGACGCGTGTAATACCAAAATAACAGCATGTAAGAATGTTTACGTCGGTTTGTCCTTCGTCCATAACTTCCAGTTCTTCCAGCTCTACAGGCTCATTCTCCATGATTCGCTCCTCCCTTCTGTTTAGAGGTATCCCCAAAGTGGAAACCCTCATTAAAAGAAACCATCTGGACTCGCAGTTGTTATTCTGTTATTAAATGCAACATTAAAATGTTCGTAAATTCGTTTCCTGACTCGCAGTCTTAATACCCGTTTTGCACTTATCGACACTTTGCGCAGGAATCTTTATTGAAAATTGCCCGTGCGAAAAATTATATTTTTTTACTGCTAGCCTTTATTCCGGCTTTGGCTACTCCTGTCTGGGGAGGGCAACTGGAAGAGGAGTTGATCAACCCCGCTTTCTTTGCCGGTGAAAAAAATGCTGTCCCTGCACGTTCTCTTCGTCCCGCCTCCCGCATAGCCGAAAATGTCACCGTCATCACCTCTGATCAGATCGAAGCCCTCAATGCCCATACTTTGGCAGAGGTATTAAATACTGTGCCAGGCATCCAGCTGGAGCAGGTCCGAACCCCTGGTAGCTGGGCGTACTTCAACATCCAAGGCGCCCTGAGCAAGCACGTTCAGGTCTTAATTGACGGTGTGCCCCAGAACGATCTGGTCGAAAATGCGCCGGACGTGGGGATGATCCAGGTGCAGCATATAGAGAGGATCGAGATTATCAAGGGCGCGGCCTCGGCTGCATTGGGTCAGGCACTGGGTGGTGTCATCAATGTTGTAACAAAAATGCCCGATGCGGGAAGGGCCATCGGTGGCACTGCTGTCGTCTCCTACGGCAAGCGAGCAACGACTGAGGTAAATGGAGAATTAAGCGGCTCAATCAAGAGTTTCGGCTATTATTTGAATGGGCTCTATACTCACTCCAATGGTCTTATTGACGGCAATCAGGTCGAGCGCAACAACGCCTATGGCAAAATAACCTATGACCTGCCAAGCAAAGGCTATCTTACTCTCGGTTTCGACTATCGTGCTTCAACAAGGGGGGTGTTTTCTTCACCTGATTTCGATGCAAAAGATACAGATGAATCTACTCATGGTTATTCGTTTCTCAACTTCACCTACCCCATAGACAACCGCTTGACTCTTGAGCTGTCAGCTCGGGAATCCCGTAAAAACCATGAGTATTCCGCCAACACCTTCGCCGGCCAGTTCCTTGAAGGCTTTTCTTCCACTACCAAGGACAAGACTAAAGGAACCAGTGCCAAGTTGACTTGGGGCGATTCCTTGCTTAACCTGATTATGGGCATCGATTATGCGCATGATTCAGTTAGTAAGACCGGTGGAGTCCTTGCTCCTGATAGTTTGAGTGAGCGGGCTATGGACCGTTGGGGTGTATATAGCAATGGCACGGTTACCTTTGGTGATCTAACTATCCTGCCCGGGATACGTTTCGACGATACTGGAATCGACACCAATCTCTTAAGCTATACCATGGGCGCTACCTATACATTAGGTTCGGAAACCGTTCTCCGTGCTTACGGGGCCAGGGGCTACAGTCTTCCTTCTGCCCTGAACCTGAAAGATCCCGAGCAGGTCTGGACGATACAGGTGGGTGCCGAGTCCTCCTCTGTACCCTACGTCTGGCTGAAAGGGACCTTTTTTTACAACCGACTCTGGGATATTAGTAATTTCTTCCAGCCTGAGCTAAAGAAGGCAGTCATGCAGGGGGGCGAACTGGAGATCCGCACAGTTCCACTGTATGGAATGTCCATTGCAGTCGGCCACACCTTTACGGATGCCCGTAACAGGGAAACAGGCGAGCGGCTGAATACGGTGCCAGTAAACTCCACTAAACTTTCCTTGCTCTACGATGAAAGCCGCTTCGGCTTGCGCGGTGTGTTGACCGGCAATTACGTTCACTGGAATGCGCCAACTCATTACCAAGCCAGAGACGCATCCATTCTTTGGGACCTGAGTCTGACGAAGATCTTTAACATTAAAGATGTTGCCCCTGAACTGTTTTTCACGGTGCACAATATCCTCGATAGTTCCCAATATCAGATCTTTCTTTACAAAAACACCGGTCGTTGGCTGGAAGGTGGAGTGAGGTTCAGGTTTTGAAACCTTTCCTTTTGCTCATTCTTGCAGCCTCCCTTCTGATACCTGCACCGGCGATGGCGACAGATGTACTCATTGTTCAGAGCTCGCGGCATTCGGGTTATAATGAAGCTCTCCTTGGTTTCATGAGTACCTGCACAGCCGGCAGCCGCACGATTGTCCTTGAAGATTATGCCGAAAACGATCTTGTCCGAATAGCAAGGGAAGAACAACCGGCGGTTATCTTGACCATAGGCGATGCTGCCCTGACAGCGGTAAAAAAAGTCCGCCGAATCCCAATAGTTTCCGTTATGGCTTTAAATCTGCCATCGGGGAAAAACATTCCTGCCAATGTCACCGGCGTCAGCATGACCATAGCTCCCGAACGCTACATGACTCTGTTCAAGAAGTTACGGGTGAATCGGGTCGGTGTGATTTTCAGTCCCAAGCGTAGCGGCGGTTATGTCAAACGCGCCCGTCTGGCTGCTGAGCGTACAGGTGTTGAACTCGTAGTGCGTGAGGTCCGCAACCCGCGGCAGGCGATGCAGCAACTGGCAACCCTAAAGGGGAACATTGACTCTCTCTGGTTGCTGCCTGATTCGATAGCAATGACCAAAGAAACTATGGACGCTTTCTTCTTTTTTGCCATAAAAGAGGGTAAGCCTATCATTGCTTTCTCGGAGATCTACCTTTCCTATGGTGCTGCTGCTGCTATTGAAATAGACCGTTACGCAATGGGAAGCCAGGCTGGGGAAATTGCCAATCGTATGCTTGCTGGAGTGTCCCCTGCTGGCATAACAGTTGACGAGCCCCAATCCATTTATTTCAAAACAAACCACAGTGTCCTGCGCAAGCTTGGGATCAGTTACTCTGAGTGAGCCTTCCTTTCTCAACGACTACTGTCATTAAAGAGCAACTGTAAAAAATTTTTACAGTTGCTTAACCGGCCACTGGCAGCGGTTTACTGGCAAGTGAAAAGAATCTTTACAGTTAACCAACCTCAACTGACGGGGGTTTACACTTTTAATGTAAAAGAAGTTTACGCTAGCCCCTCACTTTAAATCCTATCATTCACTCCATCTCTCCAAGTACAAACCAAAAAATCTATACTGAAACTATTATAAACCAGCAAATACAGGATGTTGCCGCCTGCAATTCTTGTTGCGCGCTTTTGGCATGTTCTGTGATGTATGGCAGGAAACCTTTTAATAATGGAGAATTGATAATGCATGTATCAGTGAGAGACAATGTCATTCTACCTTTGTTTATAGACCCTGTCAGGGTACCTGGCCTGGAAGGAATAATCGGAATGACGATCTGCCCTGGCAAAAAAGATAACGGGCGGAGTTCGTATTTAAGGGACAGGAACCTTGATGCCGACATTTTCGCAATCAAAAAGTGGGGAGCTGTGGCCCTTATCAGCCTCATTGAAAGTTTTGAACTTCATTTTCTCCAGGTGTTGGACCTGCCGGAGAAAGCGATGATTTTTGGTTTGGAATGGTTGCATCTTCCCATTGCCAGCAAGGAGCTTCCTGATGCCGCCTTCCACGAGAAGTGGCAGCGGGATGGAGGGCGGATCAGACAAATGCTCAAGGAAGGGAAAAAAGTGGTAGTTCATTGCGATGAGGGCATGGGTCGAACTGGAATTATAACAGCTCAACTGCTGGTGGAGTTGGGTGTTCCACATTTCGAGGCCATTGATCTGACGCGCAGGGCAAGATCAGGGACTATCAACCTTCTCAAGCAGGAGCAATATGTATTGAACTGTGTTCCAGCCAAACCATAGCTTTTATGGAGCTGGATTTCCTGTTGAAGGAGTTTGAATGGCAGTAATTGATGAGTCGCAACTTGGAATCCGGATGTTAAAAAGTGCAAGAGAAAATCTTGGAAACATATGCCCTTCATCTTTGGAGCAAGCGAACATTTTTTTGGGAAAAATTGCAGGATCCATTTCATTTATTGTCGCACAGTGCGCATTGGGGAAGATGATGTCTGACGAGGCCTACCTGCATATGAGTATCCACAAGAATCGGGCCCGTTGCTCTCTGTACGGACTGGATGATGTGGGTGTGCTTGCGGCAGACGCAGCAATTGATGCAGCGCTTGAAGAGGTTCGGGAGGGGGTAAACAAGGGGCTGGGGTTTAACTTGCTTTAGCAGGCTGTGTTGGAGGGGACTCAAGGGGCGGGAAAATATACTATTAAAGAGGTGGACTCCCTCAAATGAATCTGCTATTTAAAAAGTCATTACCCCATTGTCTTATTCAAGAAAGGAAATGCTTAAATAATGGCAATTGCAGTTGAAGCAGCCGTCTCTCTTGGAGAACCAATATCTCTTATGATGGTTGGCGGAGGTATCCGATTCCCAATATTTATAGGGGCTTTAAAAGCGCTGGAAGAAAAGGGGTTGCGCATTTCCAAAATAATAGCTTCTTCCACCGGCAGCATTGTCGGATCCCTGTATGCAGCAGGAAAGACCCCGGAAGAACTCCTCCACAAAGCATTGAACCTCGATACCCGCAGCTTCAAGGACTTCAGCCTAACCAGTATAATCCGCAATTTTGGCATGTGCAGAGGGGATGTGCTTGAACACTGGCTGGATAATGAGCTGTCCGGAAAAGTGTTTAGTGATCAACTGCGCTTTCCCATTAATATTATCGCTACAGACATGCTCAGTTATCAGCCAATTATATTCTCTCCTGAAAAATTTCCCGGTGTTCGCATTGCATCAGCTGCAACAGCGTCCACTGCGATTCCATGGATATTTGGCTACCGTAAACTTTCGGCAAACGGTAAAAACCTTGCCCTCGTTGATGGATCGCTCATGTCTGGTGTAATTGAGCGTGGCCTTAACCGCAGCAGCAAAACATTGATTTTGAAGGTGGTTTCGAAACGCACCCTCAATCATCCCCATCACAAACAATTAAATCTTCGCGATTATTTCTTGGAGATGTTGACCTTCGGCATGCATACCCAGGAAAAGGAATTTATGAAGGGGGGTAAATGGAAGGACACTATTCTTTTATATTGCGCCAATGTTGAACCGGCTAAATTTTCTCTTTCAGAGCAGGAGATAACTTTCCTTTATTGCCAAGGTTACGAACAGACCATTACCTATTTGAAGTATAAGTGGGGGTTGTGAAACCCAACGGGTTACACCATTAACGGCTGCACTGCCTGGCCGTCATTGTACCGCCCATCCCCGACAAATTAACCATTGATCTCCTAAAAACTCGAACTCGCATTTATTGAGTGCACACATTTAGTCTAAGACTTTTCACATGATTTCCTGGAAATCTGCCAAATCCGCTACACTAAGCTTAAAAAGGGTCAGACCTGCCAAAATAAAATGACAGGTCTTGACCACAATTCTTTGCCTGATCATCAGGAGGCCATACTGTCGGCTTATTCTACTGCCTCCTCAAGCGCTTTTCCGCCGCTCTTGATATCCTCGCCTGCACCTTGTACAGTATGACAGCCTGACAGCGCCCAGATGCACATAATAAACAATACAACAGTTCCCATGATTTTCCTTGTCATGCCACTCTCCCTTTAAACATTGTTAGATTGCTCATATAGATTTAACCATAAAGTAAAAACCTTGCAATTGAACATAATCTTCTGGCCGAATACCTGTATGCAGACAATTTATGTGCTTGAAATTCTTTAGGGGAGGCTATAATGCAGTGTCCGTTTTGCAAAGAGGGAGATCTCCTTGGTGACGCAATCAAGTGCAAGCACTGCGGGGCAATGATCGTTGACACACCCCAGTTCTTTCCGCCCACTGGCCAGGCCGATTTTGCTGCCATGTTCGGCAACGCTGCGCGGATCTGGAAGGAAAACCTGGCGGACCTTGTTCTCCTGACGCTGGTTTTCATGTTGGTTTTCTGGATTCCCATCATCAATATCGGCTTCATAGCCGGATATGCCCGCTCGCTGTTCAAGGTGGCGCGGGGCCAGGGGAGGGCCAGGGTGGGTGATCTTTTCCATGCCTGGGACTGCTTCATAAACCTCTTTCTCTTTTTCCTTATAAACATAGTAGTTGGGCTTATCCTGCAGGCCTTGCCGGTTCTAGGCAGCCTCGCCTCGATTGCCCTGGCTTTTGTGGTTTTCCCCGGGGCTTTGCTGATCATTGACAAGGGGACAGGGACCATAAATGCCTACAAGTGGTGCTTTGAGACGATAAGGGCAGATTTCGCCAATTGGCTGCTGGCATACGTGGCAGGGAATGTGATCATCTTTGGCGGGGTGTTTTTACTGTTTATCGGGATCATCTTCACTGCGCCACTGGGCCAGCTCATTTTCATTCAGCAATATGAGCGTATGAAACCTGACGAACAGTACTGATGCTGACTAAACCCTCTTACTTAAAAAAGCCGCCCCTCGTGGAGAAGGGCGGCTTAAGCATAGCAGTGTCTTACTGAAGCACTTCCACCGTCTTAAATTCAACGTTCAAGCTTTTTTGCATGAAGGAGCGCCCGTCAAACTGGCCGCCTTCGGCGATGCAAAGCTTGCAAGTGTTGATATCTCCGCAGATTTCACCTTTGGGCAGAATTTCAACACATTCGCTGGAACTGACGTTGCCAATCAGTTTGCCCCCGGCGACTAACGATTTTACTGTAAGATCGCCAATGATGGAGCCGGTGTCGCCGATGATCACGCAATCTGCAGTGACATCACCCTCAAGTCTGCCATCGATGCGAACCGTTCCTTTCGAGGTCACTTCCCCT
>CAWAFF010000075.1:0-19951 GCA_963780945.1 uncultured delta proteobacterium
CAGGGGTAACTCCCCGAAGCTGTGTTCCATCTGATGGACGAGCTTGGTCGCAGGGCTGAGCAGTATCGAAGCCACGGCGGCATCCATTCAGCTGCGGTAGGCGATGGTGAGGACCTGCTGCTCTATGCTGAGGATCTGGGCCGCCACAACACCCTTGATCGCATTGCCGGAGAAGCACTCTTCAAAAGCATCGACCTGTCCGGCAAGATCCTGGTCACCTCCGGCCGTGTTTCCAGCGAAATGGTGGCCAAGGCTGCGCTGCTTGGCATCAGACTGATCGCCTCCCGGACCTCACCCACTGATATGGCGACCAGAATAAGCAATCAGCTGGGGATAACCCTGATCGGTTATGTGCGAGGCCGAAAGTTCAATGTTTATACGCATCCTCAGCGGGTGTTGGTGTCATAGAAGTTTTATTGAGGGTATTTACGAAATAATTCTTTACAAATGCCCATGACAAATGATATTCAATAGTCTATTAAATCGATAGGAATTAATTTTGATCTCTAAAAAAACCAAATATGGCCTGAAAGCAATGATATATCTGGCTAAGGTTTATGACCAGGGCCCCATTCTCATTGCCGACCTGGCAAGGGAAGAACGGATTCCGAAAAAATTCCTGGAGCTGATCCTGCTGACCCTGAAGAACAATGGTGTACTTCAGAGCAGGAAAGGCAAAGGCGGCGGCTATTACCTGGGCAAGCCACCAAAGGAAATCAGTCTCGGCAAGCTGGTGCGCATTCTTGATGGCCCCCTTGCACCGGTCCCCTGTGTCAGTGAGACAGCCTATGCAAAATGTGACGAATGCGTGGATGAGAAAACCTGCGGCATCAGGTTGGTGATGAAAGACGTGCGTGATGCAATTGCTGAAATTCTCGACGGTACATCACTGGCGGACGTGCTGGAGCGGAGCGATAAGGCTGAGCAGCAGGACAAGGGCATTTTGCACTACTACATATAAAAAAATTTGCAGTATAAGTCTATTAACCTGATAGGCTTTTAATATTATTGACAACAAATCAAGGAGGAGATCCGATGATTACAATAATCGGTAAAGCTCTTTTTATGGCAGTACTGGCCGTTGCCCTGCCGGTGGTGGCATTTGCCCAGGTAAACCTGCTGAATGTTTCCTATGACCCGACCCGCGAGCTCTACCAGGAGTTCAACAGTGCCTTTGCCAAACATTGGCAGAAGAAGGCCAAAGAGGTTGTTGCCGTCAAGCAGTCCCATGGCGGCTCCGGGAAGCAGGCTCGGGGTGTCATCGACGGCCTCGATGCTGATGTGGTGACGCTGGCCCTGGCCTACGACATCGATGAAATTCACGATCGGGCCAAGCTGATTCCCGCAGATTGGCAAAAACGTCTGCCCAACAATAGTTCCCCCTACACATCAACGATTGTTTTTTTGGTACGCAAGGGAAACCCGAAGAAAATCAAGGACTGGAACGACTTGGTCAAGCCAGGCATCGCCGTCATCACTCCCAATCCCAAAACCTCTGGGGGAGCCCGCTGGAATTATCTGGCTGCCTGGGGATATGCCCTGAAGCAGAAAGGGGGAAATGAGGCCAAGGCTCAGGAGTTCGTTAGCAAGCTGTTCAAGAATGTGCCGGTTCTTGATTCCGGAGCCAGGGGCTCAACGACCACCTTTGTCCAGCGTGGCATGGGAGATGTGTTGCTGGCTTGGGAGAACGAGGCTTTTCTGGCAGTGAATGAACTGGGCAAGGACAAATTTGAGATCATCGTGCCTTCGATCAGCATCCTTGCCGAGCCGCCGGTGACGGTGGTGGATAAGGTGGTTGATCGCAAGGGAACGCGGAAAGTGGCCGAGGAATATCTGAAATATCTCTATACTCCGGAAGGGCAGGAGATTGCCGCCAAAAATTACTACCGGCCCAGGGACAAAAAAGTAGCGGCAAAATATGCCAAATCTTTCCCGAAAGTAAAGTTGATCACCATCGATGAACAGTTCGGTGGCTGGCGCAAGGCGCAGAAGGCACATTTTAGCGATGGCGGGATCTTCGACAAGATCTATGGCGCAGGTAAATAATGGAAGACAAGCTGGCTAGGATTAAGTCATGAAAAAGACGACACGGCACAATGTACTGCCAGGCTTCGGCCTGACCTTGGGTTACACGATTTTTTATCTCTGTCTGATCGTCTTGATTCCATTGTCAGCGCTGGTTTTTAAGACGGCAACCATGTCCTGGGTCGACTTTGTTGCAGCCGTAACCGCGCCGCGCGTTGTCGCCTCCTACCGGGTTACCTTCGGCGCCGCGCTGCTGGCGGCTTCCATTAATGCGATCTTTGGCGTGCTGGTGGCCTGGGTCCTGGTTCGTTACCGTTTTCCGGGGAAGAGACTGGTCGACGCCCTGGTCGATCTCCCATTTGCTTTGCCCACCGCCGTAGCCGGTATCACCCTGGCTTCGGTCTATGCGCCCAATGGCTGGATCGGCAAGTGGCTGGAACCCCGCGGCATCAAGGTCGCCTACACCCCCCTCGGCATCCTGGTGGCGATGATCTTTATCGGTCTCCCCTTTGTGGTAAGGACGGTACAGCCGGTGCTGGAAGAACTGGAGACGGAACTGGAGGAAGCTGCCGCCTGCCTTGGAGCCAACCGCTGGCAGACCTTTCGCCGAGTGCTGTTTCCGGTGATGCTTCCTTCTCTTCTGACCGGCTTTGCCCTCTCCTTTGCCCGGGCTGTTGGTGAATACGGCTCAATCATCTTCATTGCCGGCAACATGCCGATGGTTTCGGAAATAACACCGCTCTTGATCATCACCAAGCTGGAACAGTACGACTATGCCGGTGCCACCGCCATTGCTTCGGTGATGCTGCTGGCCTCGTTCGTGCTGCTGTTTGCCGTAAACCTGCTGCAGAAATGGAGCAGGAGATTTGCCGAGCAGTAAACGTGAAAGGCTGTTACCAGGAATGACACGAATAAAACACCAATGTTTTCAGAATTGATCTGTGTACTCAGCAGTTTACTTCACAGCATTTTCAGTTATTCGTGAAATTCGTGGCTAAAGGTTTTCGGGGTTCTTGGGGATAAAAAAGAGGAAGACAATGAACATCGGCAGCGCCATGACAACCAAAAAAGAACAGATTGCCAAAGCTGAACTGACAGAGCCGTTTCTGGTGCGGTGGCTTCTTATTGCCGTGGCGCTGGTTTTTCTAGGTCTCTTTCTCCTCGTACCGCTGGCAGCGGTCTTCAGCCAGGCACTGGAAAAGGGCTTTTCGGCCTATCTTGCCGCCTTACGGGAACCCGATGCCCTGGCCGCCATGAAGCTGACGCTGGTGACGGCCATGGTAAGTGTGCCGCTGAACCTGGTTTTCGGGGTAATTGCTGCCTGGGCCATAGCCAAATTTGATTTTCCCGGCAAGAGCTTCCTCGTCACCCTGGTCGATCTCCCCTTTTCCGTGTCGCCGGTGATCTCCGGCCTCATTTACGTGCTCATCTTCGGCCTGCAGGGTTGGCTTGGGCCCTGGCTGCAGGAGCACAACATCAAGATCATCTTTGCCGTACCGGGCATTATCCTGGCCACGATCTTCGTCACCTTTCCCTTTGTGGCAAGGGAGCTGATTCCCCTTATGGAGTCACAGGGAAAAGATGAAGAGGAGGCTGCCCTGGTGCTGGGTGCCAGCGGTCTGCAAACTTTCTGGCGGGTAACTCTGCCCAACATCCGCTGGGGTATTCTATACGGCGTTATTCTCTGTAATGCCCGGGCCATGGGAGAATTCGGGGCGGTGTCGGTGGTCTCCGGCCATGTGCGCGGTTCGACCAATACCGTTCCCCTGCACGTGGAGATTCTTTACAACGAGTACAATTATGTGGCGGCCTTTGCCGTAGCGTCTCTGTTGGGGCTGCTGGCCGTCGTCACCCTTGTTGCCAAAAGTTTTGTCGAGTGGCGAATCAACAGGGATCGTGAGTCCATTGCCGGTTTAGAATAGTTAGTTCCCCGTTGACAAAGGGCGCCTATCTTCAGATAAGTCCTTCTCCCTGAGGGAGAAGGTGGCCGAAGGTCGGTTGAGGGGGAAGGGAGAGGGAACAGATTTTTACCTGTAGCTGAAGATTAGCGCTATGGGATTTAAAAAATGAGGATTGACCATGAGTATTGAAGTTAGAAATATTACCAAAAGTTTTGGCGGCTTTACTGCCCTCAAGGATGTCAGCGTCCAAATTCCCACTGGCGAACTGATCGCTCTCCTCGGTCCTTCCGGCTGCGGCAAAACAAGCCTGCTCAGGATCATTGCCGGGCTTGAGACACCCGATCAAGGGACTATCCATTTTCATGGTGACGACACCACCCGCCGAAATGTGCGCGAAAGGAAGGTAGGTTTTGTCTTTCAACATTACGCCCTGTTCAAGCATATGACTGTCTTTGACAACATCGCCTTCGGACTGCAGGTCCGGCCGCGCAAGACCCGCCCTTCAAAGGAAGAAATAAGCAGCAAGGTCCATGAGTTGATCAGGTTGGTGCAACTTGAGGGGATGGCTTTCCGTTATCCGTCTCAGTTGTCCGGCGGCCAACGGCAGAGGGTGGCTCTGGCCAGGGCTCTGGCGGTGGAGCCCAAGGTGCTGCTTCTGGACGAGCCCTTCGGCGCCCTCGATGCCAAGGTAAGTCAGGAGCTGCGCCGCTGGCTGCGTCGGCTCCATGATGAGCTGCACATCACCAGTGTCTTTGTCACCCACGATCAGGAGGAAGCCTGGAGGTCTCTGATCAGGTGGTGGTGATGAATGCCGGGCAGATTGAGCAGGTCGGGCACGCCAGCGGAAGTCTACGATCATCCCGGCAACCCCTTTGTTTACCAATTTTCTCGGCAACGTCAATCTCTTTCACGGCCGAGTCAGCCAGGGGCAGGCAAAACTGGGTGAGATGGAACTGTCTACCCCGGAACTGGCGGCGGTCCCCGACCAGCCCGCGGTAGGTTATGTGCGGCCCCATGACCTGGAGCTTGGCCGCAATTTTTCCGACAATTCATCGGTGGAGGCGGCCATTCGTCATATCCATGCCGTGGGGCCGGTGGTACGGATCGAGCTGGAGCGGGGGGACACCTTTGAGACACTGGAAGCGGAACTGACCAGAGATGTCTTTCAGCAGCTGGCGTTGCAGGTGGGAGAGATGGTCTTTGTCAGGCCGAGGAAGTACCGGGTCTTTGTGGACGACTATCAGATCTGATGCCGGGGTTATAACAGGGAGTATTTTGCAGAAAAATGCTGAAAGTGTAGGCAGAATTTTCTGGACAGGGAACTGGAAGAGAACGATCAGGGCTTCCTTGGGAATATCCGCGTTGGCACCTGACCTCATAATACAGGACGGAAAAGTGGTCCAGATCGATCTCAGCGAAAAGATACGGCTGATACAATAGTCATTGTCGGCGGAAGATTTTCCGCTCCGCCGTGATAGTCATAACCATTAGTTGACCAGGCAGACTGGAGGCTAAGTTTTATCCCACTGGGATAAGTGCTTAGCCTTTTTTTGTATCCAAATTTCCTTTTTGCAAAAGGAAATAATTCAATCCAAAGGAGTGATAGCTATGGGGAAGCAAAGGTATCTCTTTACCTCGGAATCGGTCACCGAAGGGCATCCCGATAAACTGGCCGATCAGATTTCCGATGCGGTGCTCGATGCTATCCTGGCAAACGACCCGCTGGCGCGGGTGGCGTGCGAGACGAGTGTCACGTACCGGGCTGGCCCTCGTCATCGGCGAGGTCTCGGCCACGCAAGGCCAGATCAAGCCGCCCGTGTGGCCCGCGACACCATCATCGACGTCGGCTAGACCAGCCCCGATTCGGCTTTGACGCCGAGCACAGCGCCGTCCTTGTCTCGCTCGACCAGCAGTCCCCCGATATTGCCCAGGGGGTCAATCGGGCGCTGGAAGCACGTGCCAGCGAAGATCATGACGGCTATCTGGACTCGGTGGGGGCTGGAGACCAAGGGATGGTATTCGGCTATGCCACCGATGAAACGCCGGAATATCTGCCACCAGCATCGCCCTGGCCCATGGGCTGGCCCGACGGTTGGCGGAAGTGAGGAAAAACGGGACCCTGCCTGATCTGCGTCCCGACGGCAAAAGCCAGGTGACGGTGGAGTACGACGGGGATCGGCCGGTGCGGGTCGATACCGTGGTGATTTCGGCGCAGCACGCTCCCGAAGTGGAACTTGACCAGGAATACGTGCAGATATCATCAGAGAAGGTCATCAAACCGATTATACCCGGAGGGCTTCTGGATGACTAAAACGAAGATCTTACATCAACCCTACCGGCCGTTTCGTAGTCGGGGGCCCACATGGCGATGCGGGACTCACCGGCAGAAAGATCATCGTCGATACCTATGGCGGTTTCGCCCGCCATGGCGGCGGCGCCTTTTCCGGTAAGGATCCCACCAAGGTTGACCGTTCCGGTGCCTATGCGGCACGGCACGTGGCAAAGAACGTTGTCGCTGCAGGTCTTGCCAAGCGCCTCGAAGTCCAGATCGCCTATGCCATCGGCGTTGCCCGGCCTGTCTCCATCTTTGTCGACAGCTTTGGCACGAGCGAATTCACCAACAGTGAACTTGCCGATCTTATAGCAGCTAACTTCGACCTGCGCCCAGCGGCGATTATCGAAGATCTCGACCTGCGCCGCCCGATTTACCGGCAGACTGCAGCCTATGGTCACTTCGGCCGTACCGACCTGGATCTTCCCTGGGAGCGGACCGATAAGGCCGAGCAGCTCCAGCAGGCGGCTTTCAGAAAACGGCTTAACTTTCTCCGGTTGTGGAAGGCATAGGTTTTTATGAGGTTCGCTAGAGTCTGCTGCCCTACCTCAGCCCCTCCCATAAAGGGGGGAGCATAAATTACCCTCTCCCCTTGTGGACCCAAACTGCGGGCCTAAAGGAGAGGGCTAGGGGGAGGGGGAAGACGGCTTGAAGCTACGAGAACACCAACAAGGAGAATTGATATGTCAGTTGCGTTGAAAAGAACATTTGAAAGGGAATTGAGTTTGACCGACGTCGTGGAAAAGTACCCCGATGTGCCCAGGCTGGTTGCACTCAAAATCGATGCTCAGCGGCGGGGAGTCCACTATACGGAGCGTGCCCTCAGCGTCATCGACGATTCGGTACAAATGCGCAGCCCTTATATTTTCGGCTCACGGGACGGGGAGATCAAACCTCTGCCGGAATCGATCCTGCTGCGGGACGGAACCTCTATCCTCACCGATCCGACGCCGCTTGATCAGAGCCCTTATCTCGTCGACCTGGTGGACGGCCGGCTGGCGCTGGTAGATGGGGGGGAACCGGTCGAGTTCGTGGAATTGTGGCCAAAGCCACTCTATTACGACAAGAAAACAAGTTCCGGCGTCCCCATGAGCCACATCGCCAGTGCTCGTCCCCAGCGGCTCAACATTTTTCAGTCGAGCTTCTGCCATTTCTGGGCGGAAAAGCAGGAATGCCGCTTCTGCGATATCGTCAACCATACAAAGCAGCAGAAAGACGCCCTGGGGGTGCCGACCAGGCTGAAGCCCGCAGATGTTTCTGAAACTATCCGCGAGGCACTTAAAGAACCCGGACGCTTTACCAGCATGTGTCTCACGGCCGGCTCGGTGCTGAAAGGGGAACAGATCTTCGACCGGGAAGTGGATTACTACATCGAGACTCTCCAGGCCATCGGCGAGAACTTCACAACGAAGAAATTCCCCAGTCAGCTGATCGCTTCTGCCTTCAATGAAAAGCAGCTGGCGCGCCTCTATGAGCAGACCGGGCTGACGAGCTATACCAGCGACCTGGAAGTACTGGGCGAAAAGCTGTTCAACTGGATCTGCCCCGGCAAGGCGCAGTCGGTCGGTTACCGGGAGTGGCAGCAGCGGCTGATCCGAGCTGTGGACATCTTTGGCCGGGGGAATGTGGGCACCGGCCTGGTGGGAGGGGTGGAACTGGCCAAACCTAACGGTTTTACCAGCGAAGACGATGCCCTGGCATCGACCCTGGCTGAGGCTGAATACCTGGCGGAACATGGTGTGACCACGGTCTATATCGTCTGGGTGCCACGCCCCGGCTCCAATTTCCGTGACCAGCAGAACCCGTCCCTCGAATATTTCGTGCAGCTGGCCCGAGGGCTCCACAACCTGCGGGTGAAGTACAACCTTGGCGTCGATTTTGACGATTACCGACGTTGTGGCAACCATCCTGACACCGACCTTTCGCGGCTTTTATAGATTTTTTCCTTTGTAGGGGCAGGCCTTGTGCCTGCCCGTCTTTGGCCGTCGAAACCAGGGGCCGTAAAACCAGGGCACCCAAACCAGGGCACCCACAAGGGGTGCCCCTACAGGTGCATGAAAAGGAGACACATATGGCTGTTCAATTAACAAGTGAAGTAATCGATCTTCTCAATAATCATGGGAGCATTAAAGTGCTGTCGACCCTCGACGAGAAAGGCTTTCCGCACGTAGCTGCGAAAGAGTCCTTGCTGGCAGGAGATGACGGCAATATCCATTACCTGGAGTTCCTGGAATCGTCGCAGACCAACAAAAACCTGGTGCGGAGCATCTGGTTTGACAAAAAGGTGGCAATTGCTGTTTGGGGCAAGGATGGAGAGAGCTATCAGATAAAGGGTGCCCCGGTGAAAACTCACATCACCGGGCCTCTGTTTCTGAAACATTACGCTGCCGTCCGGGAGAAATATGGTGACGTGGATCTGGCTGCTGTCTGGGTCATTGAGCCGGAGGAGATCATCGATGAGAGCTTTGCCACACGCAGAGCCGAAGAAGAGGCGGCGCACCCGGTCTTTTTGCATCTGGACAGAATCGCTCGCCTCGACTGAAAACTCCCCTCCGATGGGAGGGGTTGGGGGAGGGTGCAAAACAGTGGCTTTAATGCCACGCCGGCATTTTGTTCCAGAGACTGCTTCACAAAGGAGAAAACCATGAAAAAGATAGTCACTTTTTTGCTCGGTGTAGTTGCCCTCGCGGTTATGACACCAGGGTTGGCTGCTGCCAATGAGCTCAGGATCGCCACCCAGCCCATTCCCCAATACGCCCCTATTTTTATTGCCAAACATAAAAAATGGGTCGAGGAGGAACTGTCCAAGGTTCACGCCAAGTCGACCCTGAAATGGAGTTCCTTTTCCGCCGGCCCACCCATCAATGAGTCCTTTGCTTCAGGTCAGCAGGATATCGGCTTTCTCGGCGACACCCCAGCAATCATCGGCAAGGCGGCCAGAATTGACACGCGCATTATCGCCCTTACCTCCTCAGGGCCTAAAGCATTGGCTGTCGTCGTGCCGACCAAATCCAGGATCAAATCATCGAAAGATCTGAAAGGCAAAAAAGTGGCGGTGGTCAAGGGCTCTTTACGCCCACCATCTGCTGGTGCTTGTTCTGCAAAAAGGTGGGTTAACCACCAATGATATCGAACTGATCAATCTTTCCCAGGCTGATAGTACAACTGCCCTTGTCAGCGGCAACATCGATGCTGCCGCGATCTGGGAACCGGTGATCACTAAACTGGAGAGTCAGGGGACAGTGCGGGTTTTGGCCGATGGAACCGGCATCAAGAAAGGTGCGCTGGTTATAATTGCCACCAACGATTTTGTTTCCAAGAACCGGGAACAGGTCAAGGCTCTCCTCAAAGCCTATCAGCGGGGCGCCAAGTTCATCAAGTCCAATCCGAAAGAGGCGGCCCAGCTCATTGCTGCCGATGTCAACCTGACCCCGGAACTCCTGCTCAAGGTATTCCCCAAGTTGGATTTCAATCCGTCGATTCAACAGACGACATCGAGGAGATCAAAAAGTCCGAGGCATTTATGCGTGATGACGGACTGATCAAGACTTCAGTCAATATTGATAAATTCGTGGATCCGAGCCTTACCCGGGAAAGCAATATCAAGTAGTTACAGCCCTGGTTGGCTGCCCCATTAAATGGGAGAAAGGGGGCAACCAGGCCGGGTTGCCCCCACTAAACCAACGGAGAAATCGTCATGGCTTATGACACCAATCAGCGCTTGCAGAAGATTAAACATTTGCTCCAGTACCTTGCTCTGTCGGTTGCAATCCTGGCGGTATGGCAGGCGCTGTCTCAGTTAGGCTATATTAAGCCGATTCTCCTGCCGCCCCCTTCCCAGGTTGCCTTGACCTTTTACGATCTCCTGAAAAGCGGGGCAATGGCCAAACATTTGGGAATCAGTGTTCTACGGGTTATGGAGGGATTCGGCATTGCAGCTATTCTGGGGGTACTTCTCGGCATTGCCATCGGTTTCTCTCGGACCATGGACCGCCTGACTGATCTTGTCATCCAGGTAATAAAGCCGATTCCGCCCATTGCCTGGATACCGCTGGCCATACTCTGGTTCGGTATCGGTGAGCAGTCGAAAGTTTATATCATTTTCCTCGGGGCCTTCTTCCCCGTCATCATCAATACCATCGACGGTATTCGGCAGACCGATCAGAAATTTGTCGAGGTAGCCAGGGTCCTTGAGGTTCCCCACGGCAAATTTATCCGCCAGGTGGTCATCCCTGGGGCTCTTCCTGCCATAATGACCGGTATCCGTGTCGGTTTGATGGTGGCCTGGATGTGTGTGGTGGCGGCAGAGCTCATCGCTGCCAGCAGCGGCATCGGCTATCTCATCATGGACGCCCGGCAACTGTCCCAGTCGGATGTGGTGCTGGTGGGCATGATTACCATAGGGGTTATCGGCAAAATTATGGACAGCGTGCTGAAGCACCTGGAAAAGCGCCTCATCAGCTGGAAAATTTCTTTTGCGGGGGATTAATCATGGCGATAGCAGAACCCATAGGCGGCAGGCTGGTTGTGGAGAGGCTTAATAAAAGCTATCAGGTTCGTGATACCAAGGTCACAGCGCTGCAGGATATCAACCTCTCCATCGCGGAGGGGGAATTCATCAGCATTATCGGTGCCAGCGGTTGTGGCAAAAGCACATTGCTCCGGATCATAGCCGGATTGGAAAACGGCCATGAAGGGACGGTCAAGCTTGGAGAAAAGCGGATTGCCGGGCCTGGACTGGACCGAGGCATGGTCTTCCAGGAACATCGTCTTTTTCCCTGGCTGACAGTGAAGCAGAATGTCGCCTTTGGTCTGAACGGCCTGCCGACCGCAGAAACCGAACGACTGGTACGGGAGCACCTGGAACTGGTAGGTCTTACAGGATTCGCCCAGGCATACCCCCACCAGCTTTCAGGCGGAATGGCCCAGCGTGTTTCCATCGCTCGGGCGCTCGTCAACCAGCCAAGACTCCTTCTGCTCGATGAACCCTTCGGCGCGTTGGATGCCCTTACCAAAATCCAGATGCAGCAGGAGATCCTGCGGATCTGGGAAGTGGAACAGACTACCATGGTGCTGGTTACCCATGATATCGACGAAGCCATCTATCTGGGTGACCGGGTGGTAATCATGTCAAACCGGCCGGGGACAGTGAAAAAGATTGTTACGGTGGACCTGCCCAGGCCGAGGGACCGCAGCAGCTATGAATTTGTTCAGCTGCGCAAAACTATTTATGCCGAGTTTTTCGCCGAAGCGGAGAAACCGTTTGCCTATGCCATCTAATCTGGAATCGCCATGGGAGCGGCGTATTTTAATTAGTGTCCATCCGGAAACTCCGGATGTGACACTAGCAGTTTCCAGATTGGAAAGCGGGGATTTTTTCTCCTGGCAAGGAAATCAAGGGATTGCGCGGAGGCGTACACCGGTACGCCGCACAAGCAAGACCGCAGATTGACGCCGCCAGGGGGAAAAAGCACCCTTTCCGGATGGAAACTAATTAACGGTAAAATTAAAGGAGTGAGACGTCATGAAGATACTACTCATCAACCCGGCCTTTTACGACAACAAGGAATTCAGCAACCGTTTCGACGACTATATCGACTGGATCAAGGGAGGGAACCTGTATGTTGCTCCCTTCGAGCCCCCCATCGGACTTGCCTTTCTCACCGCGTATCTGAAGGAGCGGGGGCATGAGGTGACTCTCCTCGACATGCAGGGGCTTCTCATGGACAGCGATAAACTGGCGGCGCAGATTGCAGCGTCTGATCCTGACATTGTCGGCATCACTGCCATGACCCCGACCGTTCCCGAGGCGCTGCATGCCGCTGAAATTTCCAAGAAAGTAGCTCCCGGTGCAAAAGTAGTCCTGGGCGGAGTTCATCCCACCCTCGACCCGGCCGGTGTCCTCGCCGACGAAAATGTCGATTTCGTGATCCGTGGCGAAGGGGAAGAAGCCTTCGCCGCCCTGGCTGAAGCGTTGGCTGGCGGGACTTCTCCCTATGATCTCGATGGCATATCATACCGGAAAGAGGGCGAAGTGGTAATCAAAGACAAAGCCCGGTCCATTACCGACCTGGACACGTTGCCGATGCCCGACTACGAGGCCTTTCCCGTTGAGAGATACATTGAGCATAACCGCTATCTGCGCAGTGTTCGCGGCATCTCCATGATCGTTTCGCGCGGCTGCCCCTTCCAGTGTACCTTCTGTGCGGTTCACCAGACAATGGGGCGCAACTGGCGAATCAAATCACCCCAGAAGGTGGTGGATGAACTGATTACCCTGAAGGAGCGGCACCAGTTGGAGGGGGTCTGGTTCAAGGACAGCATCTTCAACCTGAATCGGGAGTGGGTTAAGGAGTTCTGCCGGCTCATGATAGAGCAAAAGGTGGATATTGCGTGGCAGGCCCTCACCCGCGTCGATCTTATCGATGAAGAAGAGTTGGAACTGATGAAGCAAGCCGGGTTGACCCAGCTCGACCTGGGAATAGAGACCGGCTCACCAAAGAGCTTGATACGGTTGAAAAAAGGAATCACGGTAGAAAAAATTAAGGAGAAGGTGCGGCTGGCCAAGAAACATGTCAACGTCTTCGGTTTCTTTATGATCGGTATACCCGGTGAAGATGAGACGGACGTACAGCAGACCTTCGATCTGGCCAAAGCCCTTGATCTGGACCGCTGGACCTGGAGTATCTACAGCCCCCTTCCCGGATCGACCCTCTATGAAGAGCTGATTGCTGAAGGGAAAATCGAGCCCTATCGTCTTGATTACCACCAGGTTCATTTCACGGAAGCCTATGAGGGTATTTGTGGAATTCCATCGCCGCGACTCAAAGAACTCTACCAGGAGATAAATGAATATTTTTACCGAAAAGCCGCCTGATCTGCGGCTGGTAGGCAACATCTGAAAACCTGTGCAGTCATAGCAAGAGATACATGGCTTGTCGAGTTGGAGAAGTCGGGTAAAATTTAACTGATGCAGCTGCGGCTATCTAGCTTCCCCTGACGGAGGAAACGACCATGAAACTGCTCTTGCTACTGGCTTTTCTAGGTATGATGACTGCTGCAGACGGTTTCGGTGCGGATGCCTCCATTTGCAATCCGGGGTCGGAGATCAGCTACTTCCCCAACGGATCGCTCCGCTCCTGCACGTTGAAGGACTTTTTTCCCATTAACGGCATTACCTGCAATCACTTTGAGATGATCACCTTGCATCGGAATGGAACCTTGAACAGCTGTGTCAGCTCGGACGAAGTCGATTTCGGTGCAATTCCGTGCGCCAGATTAGGTTGGATAAGTCTCTACAGTTCAGGAAAGTTGGAAAGATGTACGTTGAGATCAATTGTCGAGATAGATGGTAAAAGATGCAATGAGCAAGAGGCCGTGACTTTTCTTGAGAATGGAAAGCTGCTTTCCTGTTCGACGCCACCGTTGTGACAGTACATTCAGATCTCCCTGGTCGGCTCGTCAATGTAGAGCAGATAGTCTTTGCGTAGTCGCAGGAAAGCAGTGATCTCTTCCCCCCACAGGCCCAGTATTTCCTCAGCCGGTTTCCCCTGCTCAACCGCCTGTCTAACCAGGGTGGAGCCTACCATATCCTCGAACCCCGTTCTGAAAAAGACTTTCTGTCCATTGTGGCCAAGAGCTGCATAAAGTCCCGAGATCACGGCAACTCCAACTTCCACCGGTTGGACCCCATGATAATCGTCAATCACCAGCTCTACTCCGTCCACCGTCTTGTTCATCTGCTTCGGCACGGATGACTTGCCGGGTGTCGACCGGGGGACAAATTGTACCGGCTCGAAATGCAGGCCGGCAAGTCCCTTCTTGTTCAGCTCCTTTGCCAGTGCCTGACTGTCTATACCTGACCAGCCCGCAACACGGAACGGGCTGGTTGTGCCACGCCCCTCACTGGCCCCGGTTCCTTCCAGGAGGCCGAGGCCTGCATAAAGGAGGGCGCTGTCAAAGTCGGGGATGTTCGGGCTGGTCGGTAGCCATGGCAAACCGGTGTCCGGCCAGCGCATCCATCGTTGCCAGCCTTCCATTTTCACGACAATCACCTCCAGTCGGGCCAGGCCCGGGAGCATGCCGGCTCCTTTTATCATCAATGCCAGCTCACCGATGGTCATGCCATGGGCAATCGGAATGGGGTAAAAGGCAGTGAAGGTGGCGGGCAGTTCTTTTCTGGTGAAACCCGCTGCATAATCGCCACCCAGGGGGTTCGGCCGGTCAAGGACCATGAAAGGGATCTCCTGCTCTGCGGCAGCCTGCATTACCAGTCCCATGGTCGAGATGTAAGTATAGAACCTGACCCCCACATCCTGAATATCAAAGACGACCAGATCCAGCCCCTGCAGGTCTTCCGGCAGCGGCTTCTTTGCTGCACCGTAGAGGCTTTTGACCGGAAGACCGCAGTAGCTGTCGTTGCCGATATGGACACCGTCTTCGGCAGTCCCGCTCAATCCATGCTCGGGGGTAAAAATGACGGCAGGGGGAAATTCGGCTCTGATCATCAGGTCAATGAGGTGGTTTCCGTCCACAGTAGCGCTGTGATTGGTCACCAGGGCAAATTTCTTGCCGCGCACCTGGGAAAATTCGTGCTTCAGAAGCACTTCGGCGCCGGTTTTTACACGGGCTGCACCTGCTGCAGCGGGAATGGCAAAAAGGCAGAAAAGAAAAGCTGTTGTGATAATGGCGCGGTACACGTTGATCATCCTTTCCCTTGATGGACACCGGCACAGGGTAACCCTAAAGGGGCCACCGGGACAACATCTTTAGCTTTAATTATCATTCATGGGGATATGTATCAGGAAAAGCGGAGGTGTTCTTGAATGCTTTTGTCAGAGGATCAGGGAGCAGTTGTCACGGCCATTGCCCAAGCCGAAAGGACGATGGCGGTACTGATAAAAGCCAGCAGGGCATTGATCAGCTTCCCCGGAGGAAGGTGCCTGCCGAACAACGCTTCTGATGCCAGGCCCAGAACTGTTCCGGAGATAAAGCCGAATAGATGGGCGCCCAAATCGGTGTTTTCCCCTTCCGTGCCCAGGATGGCCAGCAGAGACAGGGCGGCGGCAATGGGTAACAGCCAGCGCTTTTGCAGGGTGTGTCGGTGGTGCAGCATGTTGATGGCAGCGATTATGCCGACGGTGCCGAAGACGGCGGTGGAGGCACCTATGGACATATGTTGGGGCTGTTGCAGCAGGGCATTGGCCAGGTTGCCCAGGATGCCCGATAGTAAAATCAGACTCCAGGCCAACCCGGACCCAAGCTCGCGGCACAGGAAAATGATAAAGAAGCCGCCAATGGCCAGATTAGCCAGCAGATGCTCCACATTGGAATGAAGTGTCAGCGCAGTCACCAGCCGCCACCATTCACCGGCCAATATCTTTGCTGCATGGGCGTTGCCGGCGGCGTGCCAGTCGATGACTTGATGGCCGGGCAGGGAAATGTCCAGCCTGGTGATATTGTAAAAGGTGGCGAGGAGGATGAGCACCGACAGGTTTGCCAGCCAGTTCTCCATCAGGGGCCGTGGCTGCATTTTGGGAGGTGGCCAGGCGCGGTTCTCTTTTTCAAAGAGGTAAAGCTCGTTTCTTGCGGCCAGGAGGTACTCATCAGGGACAAGGACCTGCCAGCCCTGGTCCTTTTGCTCGGCATGGAAAGGTATATCCCGTGCTTCCAGCACCAGCGCCCAAAGGCGCAGCCGGTGCTCCGAAATGGTGCCGCCATCTCGCCACACCCCCAACTCTGCAGGTATGGCCAACCAATCTTCACTATCTTCTGCCTGCCTGTCCATGGCTGTCAGTATCGCAGATAGTGCCCATCCCGTCACCAAAGAAAAACATCCCCATTGCGGGTGGGAATCAGTTTCACCTCAAATTCCGGTAGTGCCTGATGAGGCAGCTGGTGGAACTATCCTGGCTGAGAGTCGGCAATCCATTTTCCAGCTCATGCACAATGTGCTCTGCCGACATCTTTCCCACCGCCAATGGGGCAGGAAAGGCACTGCGGCTAACTGTTTCCTGGGTGAAGATGCTGTGTTCGTAGAAGGCAAGGAGCCTGCCGAAGGTTTCGGGGGTCAGGCTATCCGCCAGGATGGTGTTGCTGGGATGATTCCCTTCCAATGGCATGTATGAATGCTGTTTGTCCTGGAGATGAAGCTCCTGATCGCCGAAGGCAAGTTTCTGGGGCAGGGCAAGCATCTTGGCCATCAGCAGGTTGTGCGGCTCTGCCGCTGCCTCCTCCGGTGAGCAGAAACCTATGAAATCGCATGGACAAATGGTAATGCCTTGCATGATGCGGTAGCAAAGCAAATCCTGAACCTCCGTGGGCTCTTCCCCACCGGTTCGAGCTGTTGGGTGGCAGGGGTCTATGATTCTGCGAACGCCATAATTGGCGGACAACCTTTTCAGATAGGCCGGAAGAGGCATGAGCAGCCGGTTGTAAGGCAGGACCGCCAGCTTGTCGCTGCCGTAGAAATTGCTGTACCAGACTCCGAGAAGCCCGGCTATGACCGGAAGATTCCGTGCAAAAGGAGTTGTGCGGAAGTGGTCGTCCATGGCGGTAAAACCGGATATCATTCGGGAAAATATATCCGGCCCCAGGGCCATCATGTTTGAAAAGCCGGTGGTTGAATGTCTCATGTCAACCTCTCCGGCAAACCTGTTCCAGAAGCCGAACCTTGACCCAGCCTCGATGCCGAACCTGCTGACCTCTGCCGCGTTGTTGGAAGCGGCTACGAAATGGCGGGCTACAGCAGATTCGTCTCTCATGGCCTTGAGAACCCAGCGGCGTGCCTTGTGGGCGCAGGCCATTGTCTCCCGGCTGGTGAAGCTGTCTGAAGAGACGATGAAGAGGGTCTCGGCGGGGTTCAAATCTTTAAGCAGATAGCAAAAATCCTGGCTGTTGGTGCCGGTAACGAACAGGGTCGTAATGCCCTTGTTTATGAAGCTGCCAAGCGTCTGGTGGGCAAACATCGGGCAGGGCTCGTGGGGATCGACCTGGATGTTGACGAGAGTTCGCATCCTCATGCCCGTATACCCTGTCCACTCGCCGTTCCAGACGCGCCTGGCAAAGTCGGTCATTTGTGCCAACTGGTCGTCACGCCTGGACGGCCATTGAAACGTTGCTCCTTCGGCCAGCTCTGCCTTGGTGGAAAACTTTTGCTCAATAATTTCGGGCAGGGCGCATGATTCGGCCAGTTGGCAGAGGTTGTCGATTGTTTCTTTGGTAATCAGGTTCTTGGAATAGTCAAAATATATTCCATTGTCCTCTATCCTGAAGTGCTCCCCCCGCTGGGGGTCGTGGGCGAAGAGCTGACGAAGATGAAGGTTTCTCATTTGCTGGTAATGGATTTTCAAAGTCTGCCAACCGTGGTTTGGGCTAAGGGAGTGGTCCTGTTCAATGGCAGGCATCGTTGCTGCTCCTTTTGGTAATTTTGTGTGACTGGTGACGCAATATTGGGTGTTATAATTATTTGGATATTTTAATTGAAAACGGCGAAAACGCAAACAGCAGACCATAAAAAAGACGCTGGGAGATATCTGTTATAACTGCTTAAACTAACTTGTTGAAAGATGGTCTTACAGACGGTATGATGTGACGCTGTTTTAAAATTATAGTGGCTTTGCGGAGTAAGGGTGCGAGACTATTTAACTGAAGGCTTACCTGGCACTGGTGGAACAATTAAAGATACTCCGGAGGATTTTTGCGTCACCGAAATCCCCATTTACACACCTTGCGGCCAGGGTGAGCACACCTATGCCGAAATAGAAAAGCGTGGAATTACCACCCTTGAAGCTATCCGTCGCATGGCAAAGGCACTGGGGGTCGGGGAACGGGATGTGGGATATGCCGGAATGAAGGATGCCCGGGGCATCACCTGCCAGACCGTTTCCTTGCCCCGTGTTGCTCCCGAACTCGTCATGGCGCTGGAACTTCCAGGCATCAAAGTCCTCTCGGCGGCGCTCCACAAGAACAAGCTCAAGCTCGGTCATCTGCGCGGCAATCGGTTCCGTCTCCGGGTCCGCGGGGTCCAGGCTGATTCCGCTGTACATGCCACTGGGGTAATGGCTGTGCTTGAAAAGCAGGGGGTGCCAAACTTCTTTGGTGAGCAGCGTTACGGCGCATTGGGCAACTCCCATCTGATCGGAGCGGCGATCCTTGGCGGAGATTACCACCGGGCTGTGGATGCACTGGTGGGGGAGTCGGACAAGGTGACTGACGAGCGCTGGCGTTCGGCCATTGATGCATATCATCGTGGCCAGTTGGAGGAAAGCCTGCACCATTTTCCCCCCCACTGCCGCACCGAGCGTGATCTGCTGCAAAGGCTGTTGAAACAACCCGAGGCCTGGGAAAAAGCCTTTCGTGCCGTTCATCCCCGTTTGAAGAAGTTATACCTGTCCGCCTTTCAGTCCTTCCTCTTTGACCGCCTGCTGAGGCTTCGCCTTGACCGGCTTGGCGAGGTCAACACCGGAGATATTGCCTATAAACATGACAACGGCGCCTGCTTCCTCGTCACCGATGGGGCCAGCCGAGGCTGAAAGGGCGGCGGCTTTCGAAATATCCGCCACCGGCCCCATGTTCGGTTGCCGAATGAAAGAGCCGGAAGGTGAGATCCTGGCCATGGAGCGGCAGTTGCTCCAAGCTGAAGGCTTGACACTGCAGAGCTTTGATCTGGAGGGGGGGCTGCGCATGGAAGGTGAACGGCGTCCGTTGCGGGTACCAATTGCAGAACCCAGCGTGGAGGCTGACGGGGACTGTTTGGTGCTGGCATTCTCTCTCCCCAAAGGATCCTATGCGACAACGGTGCTGCGGGAAATAATGAAAGCAGGATGACCTTGAGTATAACGTGACACCAAGCAGGAGGTGTAATTATGGGTGAGATGAAGGAACGCTACCGCGTCAATATCTGCAAGCCGAAGAGCGGCTATATGCGCGAAGAGGTGCGCATAATTCTGCTGATCCTCTTCGGCTGGGTGGTGATGACTTTCGGCTTTCAGCTGCTGCTTGCTCTTCTGGGGGACGCCAAGGGGGAAAGTTTTCTCACCTTCCGCACCTTTTTTAATCTTCCCTTTCATTTCTGGTTCACCGGCCAGTTTCTACCCTTGTGGTTCATAATTATCTGCATCGTGTTCAATATCTGCATCGACCGTTTGACTGAAAATCACAGCCGCAGGAGAGACAGATCCTATGACTAACGATATCGTTTCGGTCTGGCCTCTTATCATCGTTGTCGGGGTTCTGGTCGCCTTTATTCTGGCAGGTCTGAGCTCCAAGGCACGGGAAAGCTCCAGCTATGGTTTCAGCGGGCGCTACATAGGTCGCCTCGGGGGCGGAGCCGCCATTGCCAGCAACTGGATGAGCGCCGCAAGCTTCCTCGGTCTGGCCGGCATCATTTACCTGAACGGCTATTTTGCCTTCGCCTACATTATCGGCTGGACAGGGGGTTACGTCCTGCTGCTGGTGCTGATGTCCGGGCAGATCCGGCGCTTCGGCAAGTTCACCACGCCGGATTTCGTCGGTGACCGCTACGACTCATCCACTGCCCGGCTGATTGCTGCGGTCATCTCCATCACCATTTCTATCATCTACAGCGTGGCCCAGTTCAAGGGGATCGGCATGGTCTTCGCCTGGCTCCTGGGGAGCGATTACAGGACCGGGCTGATGGTCGGAGCGGCGGCAGTAGTCTCCTATGTGGTCA
>CAWAFF010000076.1:0-27389 GCA_963780945.1 uncultured delta proteobacterium
TCTATCTAGGTGTGAAAAATGAACAAGAGCCTTTTTTAAAAAGCGAGCACCGTGGTGAAGCTGATTTCGCAGCAGATGCGGAGATGTTGAATCTTTATCTGAATATTGATTACCTGCTTCCCGATTGCCCGAACAAGATAATCCAGTTCATGGGCTCCACGGAGGGAGAGGGGGTTTCGACCATCGTCCGCCGTTTCGCCCAAACAGCAATAAGCAAATTCGGCAAAAAGGTTCTCATTGTCGATGCAGCGCACCATAACCCAACCCAACACATCCATTTCAAAATCAACTGTGCCCATGTCGGCAAGGATGCAATGGTTAAAGGAGAGCCTGTCCACGAAGCCTGTTACCCGGCAGGAGTAGCAAATCTGTACCTTTCTCCCTTAGCAGCCCAAGCTGGCCTGATCCCGCAGATTCATGACCGGGAGGCTTCAAAAAGTGCCTTCCATCAGCTCCGGGAAATTTTTGATCTGGTTCTCATCGACTCCTCCCCCGGGCACCACTTCTGCCGACAGTATAGCCATATCCCGTTATTCAGACGGCGTCATTCTGGTCGTCGAAGCGGAAAAGACATCATGGCAAACGGCTGAAAGCGTCAAAGAAAAGATCAACCGAAGTGACGGCAATATCCTTGGGATCATCTTTAACAGGCGCAGATTTCATATTCCGGAATTCATCTACAAGCATTTGTAGTGGTTGCAAAGTCTAGATCCATGGCAGACGGAAAAAAATTTCTGAAAAACCGGGAGGTAGACATGCAACATCCAGATCGTATAAACAATCCGGCCATCATAGACAGCAATCACGGCATATATAGCAAAGAATATTTTGAGGAAGCGCTCTGCCGTGAACGAAAACGATCGGAGCGTTCCGGCAAACCGTTTGTTCTAATGCTGGTGGAATTAAGCGACCGCCTGATGGCTGCCGGTTCACCTGCTATAACCAGCAAAGTCGTTGAAATAGTATCAGCATCCGTTCGCGAAAATGACACCTGTGGCTGGATTAAGCCAGGTTCCTCAATCGGGGTTCTCATAACGGACATCGACAAAGATGCCATTAACCCTCTTACAAAAAAAATCGAAGAAAAACTAAATGGAAAGCTGCTTGAATGCTTGTCTCCCATTTCGGCGAAGAACATCAGCGTATCTTTCCAGGCCTTTCCTGAAAATTATGAAAAATTTACCCCTGAAGAACCATTCAGCCTGCTTTTCTATCCTGACATCTTGAAAAGCAATAATTCGCGCAGGAATTCAGCCGTCCTGAAACGGGCTCTCGACATATTGGGCAGTATTTTCGGGCTGATCCTGTTTTCTCCTTTGTTTGCCGTCATATCTGCAGCAATCAAACTGACCTCCAAGGGTCCGGTTTTTTTCAAGCAGCAGCGCTATGGGCAGTACGGAAAGAAGATCACTTTCCTGAAATTCAGGTCCATGTACGTTAATAACAATGACGCCATCCACAGGGAGTACATAAAAAAGTTAATAACTGAAGGTGGAGAGGAACAATCGAAAGAGGGGAAAGACGCCGCCGAAGCTGTCTACAAGATAAAAGACGACCCAAGGGTAACAGCAGTGGGCAGATTTCTGCGCAAAAGCAGTCTTGATGAATTGCCCCAGTTTATCAACGTTCTCAAGGGGGATATATCACTGGTGGGGCCGCGGCCGCCCATACCCTATGAACTGGAAAACTACGATCTCTGGCACAGGCACCGTATCCTTGGCATCAAGCCGGGCCTGACTGGCCTGTGGCAGGTAACCGGGAGAAGTTCGACAACTTTCGACGGGATGGTGCGTCTCGACCTTAAATATATCAGGAACTGGTCTCTTTGGCTGGACATCAAGCTTATTCTTCAAACGCCGATGGCAGTTTTTAAAGGTAAAGGAGCATGCTAGGCCAATCTTGAATTACTTCAAAATCAAAAAGGAGCACTTGATGTTAAACATCGGCGTCATTGGTTATGGCTACTGGGGTCCCAATGTGGTTCGAAATTTAAACGATGCACCGGGTGCACAAGTTGTTGCCATATGCGATCTGGAGCAGAAAGCGTTGCATCGTGCCATGAAGAAGTATCCAAAAATGACAATGACAGAAGATTACAACTCAATACTGTCAAATCCTGATATCGATGCAGTAGCTGTGACAACGCCGGTTTCAACCCACTTCGACTTATGCCGGCAGGCATTGAATAACGGAAAACATGTTTTCATTGAAAAACCTTTTACATCATCAGTAACACAAGCTGAGGAATTGCTTGAACTGGCAGAAAAAAAGAATCTGACAATAATGGTCGACCACACTTTTATTTTTACCGGCGCAGTGAAAAAGATCAAAGAACTTATTGATGATAAAACCCTGGGTGACCTGTATTACTTCGACTCGACCAGGATCAACCTGGGGCTTTTCCAGAGTGATGTCAATGTTATCTGGGATCTTGCCATTCACGATCTGGCAATTCTGGATTTCCTTATCAGCAGATCACCCAGTGCCGTGACCGCAACGGGCATTTCTCATTTCACCAATGAGCCGGAAAACGTCGCTTTTATCACCATGTACTATGCGGATAATTTCATAGCCCACATCAATGTCAACTGGCTCTCACCGGTAAAAATACGGACGACCCTCCTTGGGGGACAGAAAAAGATGCTGGTATGGAACGACCTCGTCTCTGACGAAAAAATCAGGGTTTACGATAAAGGTGTGGAAAAGGGACCTGTGACTAAAGAAATGACCTATCAGTCGCGCGTCAGTTATCGTTCCGGTGACATGTGGGCGCCAAAGGTTGACCAGATCGAGGCCCTTAGTCATGAAGCTTCATATTTTGTCGACTGCGTAAATAACAATATAACGCCCATTAACGATGGGGCAGCAGGGTTAAGAACAGTTCGGATCCTTGAAGGTGTGATCAAATCTCTAAACAAAGGGGGCGAGCTGGTTTATCTATGACTTGAATGAGACACGTGCTGTTCACAACTACTGACTGATAATTACGGAGGATGTCATTATGACAGATTTCCTGTGCATAGCTGATGACGTTAAACTGGCGGAGAATGTCAAACTATCGAAGTTTATTAATCTCTATGGTTGTCAGATAGGCGCCAACACCAAGGTAGGCGCATTTGTGGAAATACAAAAAAATGCATTCGTCGGCAAAAATTGCAAAATATCCAGTCATACCTTCATCTGTGAAGGGGTAACCATCGAAGACGATGTTTTCATTGGTCATAACGTGACCTTCATCAACGATCTTTATCCCAGGTCCACAACCGATGACGGACAACTACAGACAGAGCAGGACTGGGAATGTGGCACCACCCTGATAAAAAAAGGTGCATCGGTCGGTTCCAGCTCCACCCTGTTATGCGGCATAACCATAGGCGAGAATGCCATTGTTGGGGCAGGCAGCGTGGTAACGAAGGATGTGCCGGCCAATAGCATTGTAGCGGGGAATCCCGCCAGACTTTTCAAAAAATTGCCAACGGAGGAGTCCAAAAATGAACGTGCCGTTTCTCGATCTCAAGAGCCAGTATCAGTCAATATCTGAAGAAATTGAAACGGCCATGGGGAAGGTTTTGAATGCGACCGCCTTTTCCGGCGGCCCATTTGTGGAGCAATTCGAGACGGATTTTGCCTGCATTCAGTCAATGCCGGCACGCCATCGGCGTCGGCAGCGGCACGGAAGCTATCTGGCTTGCCCTGTTGGCCTTGGGTATCGGCCGAGGTGACGAGGTGATCACCGTTCCCAATACCTTTATCGCCACAGTGGAGGCCATCAGTCTTTGCGGTGCCACCCCGGTTTTCGTGGATGCAGACGAGAAGAATTACACCATGGATCCCGCCTTGCTCGAAGCGGCCATCACTCCGCGGACAAAGGCAATCATTCCTGTTCATCTTTATGGCCAGATGGCAGATATGGATCCGATCATGGAGATTGCCGCCAGACATAATCTTTATGTGGTAGAGGATGCGTGCCAGGCCCATGGGGCCGAATATCACGGTCGACGGGCCGGATCCATGGGACATGCCGGTTGCTTCAGTTTCTATCCGGGCAAGAATCTCGGCGCCTACGGTGAAGCCGGCGGCGTGGTGACAAACGATGATGAACTGGCTGCCAAAATAAAGATGCTGCGTGACCATGGCCAGTCAAAGAAATATTCCCACGCCATGATCGGGGTCAACAGCAGAATGGACGGGCTTCAGGGTGCGGTCCTTGGGGTGAAACTGAAATACCTGGACTCCTGGAACGAAGGTCGGGTAAGGAATGCGGAGCTTTACCGGCAGCAGCTGTCCGGAATTGACGGCATCACTCTCCCGGAAAAGATGGATTACGCTCACCATATCTACCACATATTCGCGGTCCGGGTGCCGAAGCGTGAGGCTTTCATGGAGGCCCTCAAAGAAAAAGGGATCGCTTGTGGCATTCACTACCCGATTCCGGTTCACCTCCAGGATGCGTACAAATTCATGGGAAAGAAGAAGGGCGATTTTCCCGTGGCCGAAAAATGTGCGGAAGAAACAGTTTCCCTGCCCATGTTCCCCGAGCTGAAGGAAGAGCAGATAACACACACGGCGGAGGTCATCAAAGCATTTCTGGCCCGAGGTAAATAATCTCTCTCAGCAGTTACTGACGAACCGGAGAAAGCATGACGGAACCTAAGCCAGTCAGTAATGCATACTTTAACCAGTTGGAGGCCGAGATTCTGAATCCGCTTGATCATTCCGGGTGGGATGATCAGCTGCTTTCTTTGAACGGATCTTCATTCTTTCATACTTCGGCATGGGCACGGGTCCTATGCGAAGCATACCAGTACTCCCCCCTCTACTTTTCCTTGTCTGTGAACGGCACGGTGCAGGCAGTGATTCCTGTTATGGAAGTGAAAAGTGCCCTGACCGGCCGAAGGGGCGTATCACTGACCTTTACCGATTACTGCGAGCCTGCTGTGCAGGCCCAGGAGCAGTTTGACTGCCTTTTCGACTCCATTGTAGCCCATGGAAAAAAGTCAGGATGGCAGTCAATAGAACTGAGAGGGGCACAAGCATACCTTCCCGCGGGTTCGGCATCAGCCTCGTATCTTGTTCATGAACTTGATCTTCCTGAAGATGAGGCAGCTCTTCATGCACGGTTCAGAAACAGCACGAAACGGAACATCAAAAAGGCAATCTCGGAAGGCGTTGAGGTGGAGCTATGCAATTCTGCTTTTTCCATGGAAGAATTCCAGCGTCTGAACTGCATAACCAGGAAAAAACATGGCCTGCCGCCGCAGCCGGAAAGTTTTTTCGGCAAAATATACGAACATGTGATCTCAAAGAATAAAGGCTTCATCGTGCTGGCGAAATACCAGGAAAAATATATCGCTGCCGCCGTCTATTTTCATTTCCATAAAAAGGCCCTTTACAAATATGGGGCCTCAGACGAGACATACCAGCATCTCAGGGCAAACAACCTGGTGATGTGGGAGGCGATAAAATGGTGCTGTCGAAACGGCTATAAGACCTTTTGTTTTGGCAGAACCGACCCCGGCAACGAGGGCCTGCGCCAGTTCAAAAACGGGTGGGATACAAAGGAGAGCACCATACACTATCACAGGTATGACCTGCGCACGGACACCTTCGTGTCGGCTGACATCGAGCTTAACCCCTCGTATACCAAGCTGATGGAGAAACTTCCGGTCCCGGTCCTGAAAGCGATCGGCTCGTTGCTTTACCGGCATAAGGGCTAGGGAATGAGTTTCAGCAGCATACCGGCAGTAACGAAAAGCTATTACCATATCAAGCCATTTATCCCCCGGCGCCTGCAAATTCTGTTGAGACGGATTGCTGCCATCAGAAAGCGCAGACACTGCAGTGACATCTGGCCAATCGACAGAAAAGCTGCCAGTAAACCTGAAGGATGGCAAGGGTGGCCGGATGGCAAGCGCTTTGCCCTGGTGCTCACCCATGATGTGGATACGGCGAAAGGTCATGACCGTTGCCAGGCACTGATGGAGCTGGAGAGAAACCTCGGCTTCAGATCCTCTTTCAACTTTGTCGGCAGAGAATACGTGGTTTCAGATAGGTTTCGCCACCAGCTTGTGGATAGCGGCTTCGAGGTGGGAGTCCACGGTCTTTTCCATAACCGCCAGCTCTATGATTCGAAAGAGACATTTCAGCAGCATGCCGTCCAGATAAACAAGATATTAAAGGCTTGGGGAGCCGTCGGCTTCCGTTCCCCCTGCATGTACCATAATCTCGATTGGCTCCGTCAATTGAATATCGACTACGACGCTTCCACCTTCGATACCGACCCATTCGAGCCACAGCCTGACGGCGTCGGTACCATCTTCCCCTTTTATGTTCACGGCAACGGGGAGGGGAACGGATATGTGGAATTGCCATACACACTGCCTCAGGACTTCACCCTCTTTATTCTGTTCAGAGAGAGAAACATTGAAACCTGGAAATATAAACTGGACTGGATTGCGGAACATGGAGGCATGGCGCTGATCAACGTCCATCCCGACTATATGAACTTCAGCGGGGCAAGGCCTGGTTATGAAGAGTATCCGGCGAGCTATTACCAAGAGTTCCTGGACTATGTCCAATCGAGATATGAGGGGCAGTACTGGCATGCGCTGCCAAAAGAGGTGTCAGGCTTCTGTTACGAGCGCCTCTTGGGAAGGACTTTAAATTCAAAGGTGCGAACCGGATGAAAACCATGGCTAGATCAAAAAAGTTCTCGGGGCTACCAGATTCCAGGGCGGTATTGAAATGCAACTGAGACCCGCCGTTATTCTTTCAGGCCATACCACTGCTCTTGGCGTCATCCGTTCCCTTGGCATGATGGGTGTGCCGATTGTTAATGTTTATTACCAGCGCCAGGACATGGGCCAGGTTTCGAAATATGTGCGCCAGCGGGTCTTTGCACCTCATCCTGAGAAAAACGAAGAACAATTCATCCGTCTGTTACTGAATCTTTCCTCCAAGGGAGAAAAAAAGATCCTCATTCCAGCGGATGACGCAACCCTGTCGGCGGTCTCAAGGCATATGGGGGCGTTGGAGGATCGATATCTCATGGCGTGCACAAGCTGGAAGGTGGCGGAGCAGTTTATCGATAAAAAACATACCTACGCCCTGGCAGAACGTATAGGAGTTCCAGCGCCGAAAACCCTGATTCCCCTGTGCGAGGAGGACGTGAAAGAGTTTGCCTCCCGTGTGGACTACCCGTGTCTGGTCAAGCCTCGACAAAGTCATCTTTATTTCGAAGTATTCCGAAAAAAAATGGTCAAGGTGGAAAACTACCCGGAGATGCTCGCTGCCTTTCGAGAGGCGGCAGGCGCCGGGATAGAGGTCATGTTGCAGGAGTATATTCCCGGCGATGACACCAGAGGAGTTAACTACAATTCCTATTTTTGGGGAGGACGGGCGCTCCTTGAATTTACAGCGGAGAAGGTGCGGCTTTCGCCTCCTGGATTTGGTGTCCCGTCAGTGGTGATCAGCAAGGAGGTTGCGGAAGTAGCCGAGTCGGGGCAAAGGATTTTGCGGGCAATGGGTTTTCAAGGGTATGCCTGCACCGAGTTCAAAAGGGATCCCCGGGATGGGGTATACAAGCTGATGGAGGTTAACGGGCGGCACAATCGTTCTGCTCTGCTGGCGCTCAATTGCGGCATAAACTTCCCCTGGTTTGAATACCGGCACCTGACAAAGGGCAAAATTCCGGCTGATCCTCCGGCGGCTTTCCGGAAAAATATTTACTGGATTGATGAATTCAAGGATGTCGGCCATCTTCCCGGCTACTCCATAAAGGGGTGCCGACATCTTAAGTCTTTTGCAAGACCTTATCTGGCACACCACGTTTTCGCGGTGTTTGCCCTGAACGACCTGAAGCCCTTCCTCAAGAGATGCCTGGATACTCTGAAGATGTTGATCAGTATTTTGTGCCTCCCTGGAAAATACAAGAAAGAGGTGTCAAAACAATGCGCAATGAAGCCATAGCCCTTGAAGAAAAACGTCTGGAGCACATCAATGAAATTTCCGATTACCAGAGCATTCACGAGAGACACAGGATCTTTCCGGCGGTATTCGAAGACCGGAAACTGAGCAGGATTCTGGATGTGGCAGGGGGGGTAGGGGTAGTCGGCAAGAGAATCAAGGATCATTATCCCTCGGAACTCATCTGCAATGATATTTCTCCTAAAGCCCTGCAGACAATGAACAAGTTGGGTTTGAAAACGATTTCCTTCGACATTGACGACAACAGCTCCACATTCCCCTTTCCCGATAATCACTTTGACGCGGTCATTGCTTTGGCGACCATTGAACACCTGGTACACATCGACCATTTCGTGCAGGAAATTCACCGGGTCCTGAAAAAAGAGGGATTTTTCTACATCTCAGCACCCAACTATTCCGGGATCACCTATCTGTTGCCTTTTCTACTCAGTGGCAGGACCTTTCATGATCCCATGACGGAACCTTCCCGCTACGAGTTTTATGCCCATATCAGATATTTCACCTATCAGACGCTTCTTGACTACGTACCTTCTTTCGGCTTTGTACCTGATACCGTTTATGTGGCCCTGCCGGAGAGCAGTTCCCGTTATCAGTTGCTGCGTCAAAAGTCCATGTTCAAGGCGGTAGTTTTCCGCCAGATGATGAAGCTTGCCTATCGGTTATCACCGCGCTGGGCTGCAGAACCGGTTATCTGTTTTCAGAAAGGGCATGGTGCAGGCAAAGGCGATTTCAGAAGTGTAATAATGTGATTTAAACAAGCGCATGAGGCACTTTATGAGCACAGGCGGGAAAACAATATGGATCGATCTCGATAACTCACCCCACGTCCCTTTTTTCAAACCGATCATTCGAGAACTTGAGGCCCGGGGCTACAAGGTCATTGTCACTGCCCGCGACTGTTTTCAGGTCTGCGGCCTTGCCGATCTGCTGAAAGTTTCCCATGTGCGTATCGGCCGCCACTACGGCAAGAATAAGGCCTTGAAAGTCCTGGGGCTGGCCCTGAGAGCGATGCAGCTGCTGCCCACGGCAATGCGGGAAAAGCCGGTTCTGGCGCTGTCCCATGGCTCCCGATCGCAGCTGATAGTGGCGAATATGTTGCGAATACCGTCGGCATTGATATTCGACTATGAACATGCCAGGGGGCTGCCCTTCACCCATCCCGATGCGGTGATAATGCCGGAGGTCATTGCCAACAGCTCCATCCCTCTCAGATATTCCTATGTGGGCAGGTACCCGGGGATCAAAGAGGATGTCTATGTTCCGGCATTCAAGCCCAAGCCTGGCATTTTGCAAAAACTCGGCATCGGTGCCGGGGAAATCGTGGTGACCGTGCGGCCGCCGGCAACCGAGGCCCACTATCACCGGCACCAGAGTGACGAGCTTTTCAGTGCGGTGATGGACCTGGTGGCGGCCCATCCCTCTGCCCGTATGGTTTTGCTGCCGCGAAACGAACATCAGGCCGCAGTGATCAGAGAGACTTGGCCAGAGCTGTTCCGCCAGGGAAAGGTGCTTATTCCTGACCATGTCATTGATGGCTTGAACCTGATCTGGCATTCCGACGTGGTCATCAGCGGCGGCGGCACCATGAATCGGGAGGCGGCCGCTCTGGGTGTGCCTGTTTACAGCATCTTTCGCGGCCAGAGCGGAACCATCGACAGATATCTGGCCGGTTGTGGCCGCCTGAAGCTCCTGGAAAGCGTAGGGGATGTGCAGACCAAGCTTTCCCTGACCAGATGGAAGCGCCCAGTCAAGCCGGACGAAGGTGAGCGTCCTGCCTTGAGGAGTATCATAGATGAGGTGGTGACGATCATGGGAAAAGGATATTGAATGCTGTTGAAAAACTACTGCGGACCCGCGGGGCCTAAAGCACCGGTCTGCTGTGTTGCCGCTCGCTCCAAAGCTCAACGTACATACTTGTACACTTCGCTTCCTCGCTTGCTTGAGCCTTGCATACCGGCTCCTCATGACGTTTTTCAACAGCATTTAGAAGCAGGGCGGATCCAGATCAACTGAAGTTGTGGAGGAATGATGGATGGTGTTGCCTCAGGGGGCATCTCCCGAGATAGGTTGAATGAGCACGTGATCAGCCTGTTAGGCTACTGCAGGAAGAACAATTGGGCGGGCTTCGATCCCTATGATGCCTTGAACAGCCGATTGCTTGCCGGTAGCCCATTTTACCGGAGCAGAATCTGCAGAATCGCCTTTACCCAAATCCTGAAGCGGTTGCCGATCAATATTCGGCCGCTGCTCTCGGTGAGTAAAGAACAAAACCCAAAGGCACTTGCGCTCTTTCTGCAAGCAGTCATCAAACTTTCACGGATCGGGCTTCTGGACAGGGAAGACCTGGTCGCGACCATGGTCGAAAGACTGGCAGCCCTCCGCTCGGGTGATACCTCCTACTGGTGCTGGGGCTACAGCTTTCCATGGCAGACCCGGACCATCAAGGTTCCTCGCGGAACGGCCAATCTGGTCTGCACTGTCTTTGTGGCCAACGCTCTTCTGGACGCATACGAAGAATGTCAGGAGACCAGCTACCTGGGCATGGCAAAAAGTGCTGCCGAGTACGTCCTGAACGAGCTCTACTGGACGGAAGGGGATTTCGCTGCCGGCCTGAGTTATCCTCTCCCCACCACCCGTGGCCAGGTGCACAATGCAAATTTTCTGGGTGCGGCCCTTTTCAGCAGGATCTACAAACACTGCGGTGAAAAGAAGTTCCTGGAGCCGGCCCTAAGGGTTGCCCGATACTCAGCGAGCCTGCAGCACAGCGACGGCTCCTGGTACTACGGCGAGTCCCCCAAGCAGCACTGGGTCGACAATTTCCACACCGGGTATAACCTTTGTGCGCTGCAGACTCTGGGCCAGTGCGCCGGGACGACGGAATTCGAAGCCAGTCTCCATAGCGGGTTCCAGTTCTACCTGAAACATTTCTTCAGGGAAGACGGCGCCTGCAAGTATTTCCATGATCGCATCTATCCCATTGACATTCATAGCGTGGCGCAGAGCATCATTACCTTGCTGGAGCTAAAAGGCCTGGACGCTGGCAGCGTCCGTCTGGCCCACTCGGTCTTTGACTGGGCAAGCGACAACATGTGGGACACGCAGGGTTACTTTTACTATCAGGTTCTGCCTTTATATAAGAACAAAATATCTTACATGCGTTGGTCGCAGGCCTGGATGCTCCTGGCTCTTGCCACGCTGCTGGAGAAATCAGACCTGGGAACCCATGGTCAGCCGGCAAGGACTTGAGGTCAGATATCGAGACAACAATGGCAAATGACACAACCGAAACAGACAACAAACCCTATAAACGGATACTGAAATCCACGTTCATCATGGGCGGGTCGTCTGTATTCATACTCTCCTGGGAATCGTGCGCACAAAAATAATTGCACTGCTCCTTGGACCATCCGGGTTAGGTTTATCCGGGATTTATATGACAATTACCAGTCTGGTTACTACCATCTCCGGATTGGGAATTCGTGAAAGCGGCGTGAGGCAGATAGCCGGGGCACTGGGTTCAGGAGATCATGCAAAGAATCTCACGTACGGTACTCACTGTGCGACGTATAGCGCTGTTTTCCGGGTTTAGCAGGTCTCTGTCTTTTGTTATTTCTGAGCAGTAGCGTCAGCCGCCTGAGTTTTGGCAACGCTGACCATATGGTTGATATAGCCTTACTTTCATTGGCTGTATTTTTTGGTGCGGTTTCGGGAAGCCAGACTGCTCTCATCCAGGGAATGCGGCAGATAAAGAACCTGGCCAAGGTCAGCATAATTGGAGGTCTGTTTGGTACTATTTTCAGCATCCCGATAATCTATGTATACGGCCAGAAAGGTATCGCTTCTTACCTGGTCATTGTCTCTGCAACAGCTATCCTCACTTCATGGTGGTACAGCCGCAAAATTGACGTGCCTATCATCAAACTGAGTTTGCGAGAATCTTTATTCGAGGCCCAGCCCCTCTTGAAACTGGGTTTTGCTCTGATGCTGGGGGCACTAATGACTCCCTGCACACAATATCTCCTGCGAGTGTTTGTCATTCGCAGCGATGGTCTTGTTGCCGCCGGGGTCTATCATGCCTCGACCACCCTGTCGGTAATTTATGTTCACGTAATACTCAACGCCATGATAACTGATTTTTATCCCCGACTTTCTGCTGTGGCCCATGACCACATGGAGTGCAAGTCCCTGATCAACGACCAGGTGCAGGTCGGTCTTCTGCTTGCCGTACCCGGTATTCTGGCAATCATGACCTTTGCTCCATTGGTCATCACCATTTTTTACTCATCCAAGTTCATCCTCGCAGCGGAAATATTGCGCTGGCAAATCCTGGGTGTCGTGCTTCAGGTGGTAACCTGGCCCATGGGGTTCATGCTTCGCGCAAAGGCCAACAGCAAACTTTTCATATGGACCGAATTATTTGCCAATGCCATGCATTTAAGTCTGGCGTGGTTCGGCATCAAGTACTTTGGCTTAATAGGCATCGGAATGGCCTTTTTCGGAATGAATCTTTCTTATCTGTTCCTGATTTACTGGATTGTCAGGCGTAACTATGGATTCAGGTTTGTGGCGACAAATTTACAGCTACTCACTGTCTTTGCCATAGCTACTGGAATTGTTTTTATAACTCCACTGTTTTTGCCCAAATACCTGCATCTGATTACCAATGCAGGTATATCTGTTGCCGCTGGATTACTTTCAATCAAGATTTTCAGTGACAAAACAGGTGCGGTTGCAATGCCTCGTTTCCTATTAAGGATTAAGTCGAGCATAGGTCTATAACAATAGTAGGGAGATTACCATTATGAATGAGTTAGTCTCAATACTGATACCTGCTTATAACGCAGAAAAATGGATGAAAGAAACCCTAAATTCAGCTGTCGGCCAAAGCTGGCCAAACTATGAAATAATAGTAGTAAACGACGGATCTTCAGATAACACATTGAAGATAGCCGAACAGTTTGCCTCAAAGTCAGTAAAAGTCATTACCCAGGAAAACATGGGTGCCAGTGCAGCGAGAAACAATGCCTTATCCTGTGCTCAAGGAGATTACATCCAATGGCTTGATGCAGACGATCTCCTGGCACCGGATAAGATCTCCCAACAACTGAAAAATCATGATCCTGACCCATTAATTTTACTTTCATCAGCTTTTGCACAATTCTATTTTTGCCGGCATAGGGCCGTATTTTCACCATCTTCCCTCTGGAAAGATCTGTCACCTGTGGAATGGTTCATTACGAGATTTTCGGACAAAGTCTGGATGAATCCGGCGGTGTGGCTGATCAGCCGCCCGTTGACCGGGTTGATTGGACCTTGGGATGAAAGGCTGTCCTTAAACGATGACGGCGAATATTTTGCTCGGGCTGTTGCTGCCAGTAAGGAAGTCAAATTCGTGCCGGAAGCGAAGAGCTATTACCGGCAGGCCAATGTGAAAAGTCTCAGTAAAACGAGCACCCACAAGGGAAACGAATCTTTGTTTCTGTCGCTCAGACTCTGTTACGGATACATGCTGGCGCTGGAAAACAGCGAAAGAACAAGAGCAGCAGCATTGAGACACCTGCAGAACTGCCTGCTGTTCTTTTATCCGGAGGAGCATGAGATCCTGGCACAAGCTGATGAACTGGCCAAAGAGCTGGGAGGGACCCTTTCACCCCCCAAGCTGAAAAACAAGTATCTGATGGTCAGAGCCTTGTTCGGCTGGTCGGCAGCCAGGAACATGGCTATTGCGGTGCCCAGGCTGAAAAAAAGGGTCATTCGGGACCTATGACAGGATGATGTCCCTGCTGCCGTCTGCGCAGCCGGTTACAACAACCCGATCCATGGAGCGTGGGTAAGGTGGCTTGGAGAGCTATCGGCATATTTGATTCCGGGGTAGGGGGGCTGACCGTTCTGAAGGAGATCATAAAATCCATCCCCCAGGAAGACACGGTCTATCTCGGTGATACGGCCCGGCTTCCCTATGGGACCAAATCTCCCGAAACGGTCACCCGCTATGCATTGCAGATTGCCTCATTTCTTGCGACCCGGGACATCAAACTTCTTGTGGTGGCTTGCAACACGGCATCTGCCGTCTCTCTCCACATGCTCAAGGCGCATCTCCCAATTCCCATTGTCGGGGTGATTGAGCCTGGTGCCCGGCGTGCAGCATCGGTGACGCGAACGGGAAAGGTAGGGGTTATCGGTACCGAAGGAACCATCAAAAGCAGCGCATACGCCAAGGCTATAAAGCGGATCAACCCGGAGATCCAGGTCGTTACCCGTGCCTGCCCCCTGTTTGTCCCACTTGCGGAGGAAGGATGGGTGGATAACGAAGTGGCGAAGCTGACTGCGCGGATTTATCTCCAGGGGCTCAGCGAAGAGGGGGTAGACACCTTGGTGCTGGGTTGCACCCATTACCCGCTCCTGAAGGGAATAATCTCAGAGGTGATGGGAGAGAGCGTGACACTTGTGGATTCTGCAGAGGAGACTGCCTGCACAGTTACTGAGATCCTCCAGAACGGTGCATCTCTGCGCTCCTCATCGGAAAAGGGGAACCACCATTATTTCGTCACCGATGTGCCTGCTGGTTTCATTCGGATTGGAAGCCGCTTTGTGGGAGGGGATCTGGGGGACGTTCATCAGGTGGACCTGGACCGATATGCAAAGGGCGAGGCGGATAATGAACGCTTGCATGGGGTGAGACCATGAAACGGATTGGAAAACGACCAGCATCCCTGGCTCCCAAGGCAAATCCGGCCAGGCTGCCTGCCTATGTGCTGATAACTCCGGCACGGAATGAGGCGGAATATATCCAGCTGACCCTTGAGTCAATGGTAAAGCAGACGATCCCACCGCTTAAATGGGTGATTGTCAGCGACGGGTCCACAGATGGCACTGATGAAATGGTGAAGAAGTATGCGCAACAGCACAAATGGATAGAGCTGGTGCGGATGCCGGAACGTTCGGAGCGAAATTTTGCCGGGAAGGTACATGCTTTCAATGCAGGATACGGACTGGTCAAGGGGCTGGACTACGGTGTCATCGGCAACCTTGATGGCGATATCTCCTTTGGCGAGGATCATTTTCAATTCATCCTGTCCAGGTTTGCCGAAAATCCCATGCTTGGTGTCGCCGGGACAGCGTTTGTCGAAGGGGGATCCATCGCCTATAACTACGACATTGTCAATGTTGAGCATGTTTCCGGCCAATGCCAGCTGTTTTCACGGCAATGCTTCGAGGATATTGGGGGATATGTCCCCATCAAGGGGGGAGGAATCGACTGGACCGCGGTAACCACCGCCCGCATGAAGGGGTGGCAGACCCGGACCTTTCCGGAGAAAACCTTTGTGCATCATCGAAGGATGGGTACCGGCAGCGGGTCGCTCCTGGACTCCCGTTTCAGATTCGGCAAACAGGATTACAACCTGGGGGGACATCCCCTGTGGGAAGTCTTCAGAAGTGTCTACCACATGAAAAACAAGCCCTTTGTGGTGGGAGGGCTGTTCCTTTTCTCCGGATACGTCTGGGGATTTCTCCAAAGGAAGGAACGTCCTATCTCGCCTGAACTTATAGCCTTTCGACGAAAAGAGCAGATGCAACGACTTAAAAACCTCTTTTTCGGCAAACTTGGTCTTCAGACGGACCGCTCCAGGAGTTTCAAGGGATGAGCCACATCAGCATATGCATATGTACCTTCAAAAGGCCTGATCTGCTGCACAGATTGCTCGTGGAACTGGAGCATCAGGAGACGGAAGGCTTATTTAGCTGCTCGGTAGTTGTGGCCGATAATGATCGCCTGCAATCGGCAAAGCAGGTGGTGACGGCTTTTGCTGCAGCGTCAACGCTCCCCGTTACCTATTGCGTCGAGCCTCAGCAGAACATCGCGCTGGCCCGCAACAAGGCAGTGGAACATGCCCGGGGAGATTTCGTTGTCTTCATAGATGACGATGAGATTCCCGATAAAAGATGGCTCTGCAACCTGTTCAAGACCTGCAATGCCTACCGGGTCGATGGGGTCCTTGGGCCTGTAAAGCCGCGTTTCGAGCATGTCCCCCCAGAATGGGTGTTGAAGGGAAAATTTTTTGAGCGGCCGGAACATGCCGACGGTTACCGTTTGTCCTGGCCGGAAACCCGCACCGGCAACGTCCTTTTTAAGAAAGAGATGGTGATGGGAATCCCCCAACCCTTCAGGCCTGCATTTGGCACCGGGGGTGAGGATGTGGACTTCTTCAGAAGGATGATGGAGAAGGGGAAAACCTTTGTCTGGTGCAATGATGCAGTAGTCAGTGAGCTGGTTCCTCCCTCACGGTGTACCTGCGGCTATCTGTTGCGGCGCGCCCTGGTGCGGGGCAGCACATTCCCCAAGCGGTCCACAAACCACCTGGTCAGCCTGACAAAATCTCTCATTGCCGTGCCTATTTATGCCTTGGCTTTGCCGGTTCTTGCTCTTTTCGGCATGCATCTTCTGGTCAGGTACCTGATCAAGCTTTGTGATCATTTAAGCCGCCTTTTTGCCTACCTGGGTTGGCAACTGCAGCGGGAGCGGGCGGGATAGCCTTTTCGTATTTTTGCTATGTCGGTTTTGTAACTCTGGAACGGAGGCTTTTCATGTTTTCATACATGGCATTACTCAGCTGTATGTTTTTGGTTGCTGTATTGTTTATCTGGGAACAGAAGCGTCGGCCCATGACCTCCTGGGGGCTGTGGGTTGCCTTGCTGTGGATCCTGATTATCGGCTCAAGATATATCTCGGCCTGGAGCGGCGTGGACATAGAGCTGGATTCATCTGACGTGCTTCTGGACGGGAGCCCACTGGATCGAAACATCTTCATTGGGCTGATCATTGCCGGCGGGTGGGCTTTATTAAAGAGAAAGCCGGACTGGAACAAGATTTTCCACTCCAATCGCTGGTTTTATGCCTTCTTTATCTACTGCGGCATCAGCATAATCTGGTCCGATTATCCCTTTGTCAGTTTCAAACGGTGGGCCAAAGAGTTAGGCAACGTCATCATGGTACTGGTTATAGTAACGGAGGTAAATCCATTACAGGCCATTAAAGCAGTGTTTATTCGCTATGTTTATCTTGTCATTCCTCTCTCACTTCTCCTCATCTACTTCTTCCCTCAGTACGGCACCTATTACGGCGACGACAACTGGACACTCTTTTATTCAGGCATTGCGACCAATAAGAACAAACTTGGCGTCATTACCTCCTTTTCATCTTTGTTCCTGATCTGGGATTTGATCCATGTGAGGGACGAAAATCGCAGAGGAATTGACTGGATACGATCCTCCACCACCTTGGGGTTGTTGGTTATGGCAGGCTGGTTGATCTTCAAGGCCCACTCCGCCACAGCATTGCTGTGTCTGGTCATGGGAGTATTCAGCCTGGTCTTCATGAAACATCATTACATTGTCAGGCAGGTCCGCTATCTGGGGACATACAGTCTGTTGGTGGTGTCCCTGGCAGCACTGCTGCTGAATTTATTTCCGGGGATCCTGGATTTTGTCACCGGGATTGTTGGAAGGGACAAGACCTTTACCGGACGAACCGACCTGTGGCTTGAACTGCTGACGGAGCCGATCAATCCACTTCTCGGCACAGGATACCAAAGTTTCTGGCTGGGCACCCGGGCCGACTTTTTGTGGGAGAAATATCTGTTCCATCCCATACAAGCCCACAATGGATACATCGAAACCTACTTGAACGGAGGACTGATTGGGGTAGGGCTGCTCGTGGCGCTGATTCTGGCCACCGGCAGCAAGTTGAAGAAGGTCCTCCTGATTGAAAGAAGTTTCGGCATCCTCATGATCACCTTGCTCCTGGCTGCTATCTTCTACAACTTCACTGAAGCCATGATCAGCAGACACAGCCTTCTTTGGTTCATTCTAAGTGTCGCTGCCCTGTATTCTCCACCCCAGTATGGTCCCATGTCTCGAAATTCCTCCAGCTGACAAGGGTAAAAAAGACAGCTGTGGCGCCATAAGCAACCAAAAAATAGGCGAAGGTGCAATGGATAAAAACAAGTATCTGTTCAGGAAACAATTTGCCATAGGTCCCGCATTTCTGGATCAGTTTGCACACTGGCAGCGTATTGCCATGGGTGATCTCTGTATCACCGCACATCCGGACCTTGAACTGACAAAAGCCACCAGGGGCGATGATTACCTCTATCTGCTCGGCTATATACTGGATCCCCATAATGCCGCCAATACCAATCTGGATATCATCACTGAAATACTAACCAAGGCCAAATCAGCAGATGACATCTTCACGCTGCTTGCAGATAAATGCGGACGGTACGTAATCATCGCGAAGCTCGATGCTGAATCAAGGATCTTCAGCGATGCAACGGGCATGCGGCAGGTGTTTTACCATAGGGATGCCGAAGGCAAACTGTGGTGTGCATCCCAACCACATATCATTGCAGAACATTTAGGCATCATGGCAGATGTCGCCGTTGCTCTGGATTTACAGAAGACAACACTGTTCTCCTCCGAGTCCAATTACTGGTATCCGGGTTCAGTGACTCTTTACCCAGAGATTCACCATCTCATACCAAATCACTATCTGGATCTGCACCAAAAGATCACGGTTCGATACTGGCCACGGCAACGGCTCAAACCTATTTCTGTCGATGAAGCTGTTGAAACTTCAAGTGGTTTGCTGCGCGGGATTATCAGGAGTGCCGGCCATAGATTCAGTAACCTGGCTTTTGCCATCTCCAGTGGGTTGGATAGCCGCTTGCTGCTGGCAGCAAGCAAAGATAACGGCAAAAAAATCAAGTATTTTACCCACATCCACCGTAACAGCACCGATCCCCATGCGTGGATTCCCTCACGCCTGTGCGAACAACTCGGTCTTCCGCATACCGCCATTGAATTTCCAGCAAAGGTGGCGGAAGAATTTGAGGGCATTTTCAAAAGAAATGTACTTACCGCACGAAAATCCACCATGCAAAACGCCTATGCCATCTACAACCATTTTGAAGCGGACAAGAACAATCTTACGGTGCTGTATGGCAATTGCGCAGAAATAACCAAGCGAGATCGATGCCGGTACCCCCAGGTACCCGAGTTCCTCATTACGGCCAAATCCATAACGGAGATGGCCTTACTTTCCAAGAGCAAGACAGCTTTACATGAATTTGAAAAATGGCTGGTGCCGGTAAAAAAACTGGCTGGTACTTGTAACGTCAGCATTCTCGATCTTTTGCACTGGGAACACCGGGTGGGCAGTTGGGCCTCCATGTCTTTCCATGAATATGAAACCGCTTTCGAAGTCGTCTGTCCCTATAGCTGCCGTCTGTACATTGAAACCCTGCTCTCCGTTCCGTTCAAATACAGAACCAAGCCGAATTATGTCTTACAACACAAGATCGCCGAAAGATTGTGGCCGGAAACATTATCAGTCCCAATCAATCCTCAGACCGGCTTTAAAGGATCAATAGAAAACCTCCTTTACCGAACCTACCTGTATGATCCGTTAAAATACCTGCTGATGATGTATTACCGACGATTCAAATAGTGACGTAAGGTTGTCAGATACAATAAAACCAATTCCTCGTCACCCTGACATGACAAAATCACATCTTGCCTCAGAAAGGAAAAACTATGAGAAAAGCGGTAAGCTGCACCTTTCCCATGATCATTGTACTACTCCTTCTCTGGCTCCCGCAGGCCTGGGGGGCGCCGGTGGCCAATTTTTCCGCGGGGCCTACGACCTGGAATGCTCCTGCAGTTGTGCAATTTACCGATACCTCCACCGGCAACATTACCAGTTGGTTATGGAGTTTCGGTGATGGCACCCAGAGTACCCTGAAGAATCCGGTCCATCCATATGAAAAGCCTGGTACCTATGGGGTCAGTTTGGCCGTTGGTTCGTCCGATGGAACTGCTACGGAAGTAAAGGATGGCTATGTTACGGTGGAGGAATACATTCCTCAGGACAATGAATATGTGATCCATGCCGATGCATCGTCACTGCAGAAATTCGGCTTGTATTATCCTGTCACCTATAAGTTCCGCCTGCCGCAAGGCGCCAAAGATCTATCAGCACAGTATCGATATTGGGAGGGGACCTGGCAGCCGCTCCCGGAGAGAAAGAGCACCGACCACTTCAATGGCATTAACGCCGCCCGGTTCGATTACGCCGACGGGTTTGCCTATCTCAGTGTCAGCTTCAACCGTTCATCGGACAGTATCTACCTGCGCATTGTCGATAGAAACGGCCAGCCTGTCTCAGTAGATTTCAATTCCATTCCTCGATTCTACGACGGGCGTAAAGCCGCCGCCACCTTCACCCTGGATGACTGGACTTCCTGGTCTGACGCAAAATTCAGGGCGGCAAGCGATTATCTCAGTCTCTATGGTCTCTATTTCTCCGTTGGACTGATCATGGACGGGGTCCCCTGGAGTTCGGTTCAGCAGAAAATTGACCAGCATGGCGATAAGATGGAAATCCTCTCACACAGCCATTCCCATCCAAAAGATGCGGCCGGATATGCCATTTATGGCTATGAAGCGGAAATCCTCGGCAGCAGGGATGCCATACGAAACAACCTCACCTTTTCGACCCATCCCTATGTTCCCTCCTACCTGGAACCGTTCGGTCATTACGACACACAGGTCAACTCATGGATCACCTCCGCCGATTACCTGGTATCCAGGGGTGACCAGTGGGCGCAGATGGACTCGCCTTTCGCTCCGTGGGACAGCACCCAGGGAAGATATGGCAGGGCCGGCATTACCTTTGACGACCAGAACTATGCCGATAATGCAAATCTTCTGGCCCAGGCCAATGCCCTTTTTGACGACGCCCTGGCTGCCGGCAGCATCTATCACCTGGCGGACCATCCCAACGAGGGACGCTGGCATGATGGATCATATCTGTTGCAGCATCTGAATCATGTGAAGGGCAGAAGCGATGTCTGGTATGTGCCTTTCGGTCAGCTTTACCAGTACCATTTCATCCAGGAGATGCGGGGGAATCTAAGCATCCAGCATATTGGAACTACCCCGGTCGCCGCTGGTTTCTCAGCCACTCCCGTTTCCGGCACCTCTCCTTTATCGGTCTCCTTTACCGATACCTCCACCGGCACCATTACCGGTTGGCTATGGGATTTTGGCGACTCCGCCACCAGCACGGTCCGTAATCCGGTCCATGTCTACGCCAACCCCGGTTCCTACACTGTCAGGCTCACGGTCACCGGCCCGGGAGGGGCCGTTACCACTACACTGCCTGACTATATAATGGTCACAACTCCTTCAGTAAAAATCACCGCGCCGGCCAACGAAGCTATTTATGCCGCGCCGGCAGTCATATCAATTGCAGCGACGCCATTGGTGGCTCCGGGGGCTGCGGTGAGCCGGGTGGACTTTTACGCCGGGGCAACCCTGCTGGGTACCTCGACGGCAAGCCCATACAGCTTCACCTGGAGAAATGTTCCTGCGGGAAGCTATTCCCTGACTGCGAAGGTCACTGATTCACTGGACAGAACGGCGACCTCTATTGCCGTCGGGGTCACCGTTGTGGATAGTATTTTGCCAACACCCTGGACAACTCGGGACATTGGTAACGTCGGTGTGGTTGGCAGCGCCGCGTATCAGAACGGGACCTTTATGCTGAATGGGTCAGGTACCGACATCTGGGGGGCATCCGACTCTTTCCGATACGTCTATCAACCATTGACCGGTGACGGCCAGATCATTGCCCGGGTTGCCACCCTCCAGGAAACAAATTCGTGGGCCAAGGCCGGGGTGATGATCCGCGAGACCTTGAGCGCCGGTTCGGCCAATGCGCTGATGGCGGTGACGCCGGGCAATGGCGCCAGTTTTCAGCGACGATCTTCTTCCGGCGGGTCATCCATCAGCACCTTCGGCCCTCTGGTGGCGGCTCCCTACTGGGTGAAGCTGGTGCGGAAAGGCAATGTCTTCAGCGGCTATGTATCGTCCAATGGACAGAACTGGGTTCTGGTTGGAAGCGACACCATCAACGCTGCCGGAACGGTGTATGCGGGTCTGGCCGTCACCGCCCACAGCAATACGGTGCTCTGTTCATCAACGATGGATACCGTCAGCGTGATCGCGGGAACGCCCGTTACTCCCCCCAGGGTGACCATCAGCTCCCCCCTTGATGGCGCGTCATTTATAGCACCAGCCACCATCCCCATCTCAGTGACTGCGACAGCCGGCACCGGTGCCTCTGTGACCAGCGTCGAATTTTATAGCGGGACCACCCTGTTGGGCACCTCAACGGCCAGTCCCTACAGCTTCACCTGGAATGCTGTGGCGGCGGGGAGCTACAGTATTACTGCCCAGGTCACCGACTCGCTGGGGAGCAAGGCGACCTCCGACCCGGTCCAGATCACCGTCACTACCCCCTCAATACCATCCTGGGACAGCATGGACATCGGCAACGTCGGCCTTGCCGGTAGCACCTCCTACGCAAATGGCAGCTTCACCATAAGTGGGGCGGGTAGCGACATCTGGGGAAGAGCCGATGCCTTCCGCTACGTCTACCAGTCCCTTTCCGGCGACGGACAGATCATTGCGCGGGTGGCCACCCAGCAGAATACCAATTCCTGGGCCAAGGCAGGGGTGATGATTCGTCAAGGCCTGGCGGCTGATGCTTCCCATGCACTGATGGCGGTCACCCCTAGCAGCGGTGCCGTCTTCCAGCGCCGGCCGGCAGCCGGCGGATATACCTACAGCACGGCCAAGCCGCTCGTCAAGGCTCCGTACTGGGTGAAACTGGTGAGAACCGGGGATCAGCTGAGCGGCCATGTCTCTTCCAACGGCGTGGACTGGGTGCTGGTGGGTAGCGAAACCATCCCCATGACCGGCACTGTCTATGTTGGCCTTGCCGTCACCAGCCACAGCACCACCACCTTATGTACGGCGACTATGGACGGCGTGACCGGTAACCAGGTCACCCCTCCCACCGTGGCCATTACGGCCCCTGCCAGTGGTGCGTCATATAGCACGCCGGCAACCATTGTCATCACAGCATCCGCGACCCCAGGGACCAGTGCCACCATAACAAGGTGGATTTCTATTCAGACACCACCCTCCTGGGAACTTCCACCACCAGCCCCTACAGCGTTACCTGGAGCAACGCCCCTGCCGGTAGTCATGCCTTGACGGCAAAAGTCACGGACTCACTGAACCGAACCGCGATTTCGAGCCCGGTTGCCATCACCGTGACCGACCCTTCGTTACCCGCCTCCTGGCTGACAGCCGACATCGGGACTGTCGGGGTGGCAGGTACCACCGGCTACCTCAATGGTGCGTTTACCATAAGCGGGTCAGGTGCGGATATCTGGGGAAGAGCCGATAGCTTCCGCTTTGTCTATCATCAACTGACCGGTGACGGTCAGATCATTGCCCGGGTCGCTTCCCTGCAGAACACCAACAGCTGGGCCAAGGGAGGTGTCATGATCCGCGAAAGCCTGGCTGCCAACGCAACCAATGCGCTGATGGCAATTACCCCCGCCAGCGGAACCACATTTCAACGCCGTCTGGTGACCGGCGATTATGCCGTAAGCACCTCCGGATCGCGGGTCACCGCCCCCTACTGGGTAAAGCTGGTGCGCAGCGGCAACACCTTCAGCGGATATATTTCCACCAATGGGATGAATTGGGTGCTGGTGGGCAGCGACACTATTCCCATGGCAAACACCGTTTATATTGGTCTTGCCGTCACCAGCCATAATAATGCGGCCCTCTGTACGGCTGTTATGGACGGTGTGCAATGAACCGGATCTATCAGCGGACGGGGACAACTGATGCTGGTGGGGTAGTGATACCATCGTCATGGGGAGCACTGTCTATATAGGGATTGCCGTGACAAGTCATGACGCTGCAGCACTGTGCACTGCAACGATGGATGGGGTTCCGTAAAAGGAATTAAAGTCACAAAAAAAGGCATCGCCGGCCCCTAAAGAAGGGTCGGCGATGCCTTTTCACGTTTGCTTCGGAGATTCAGACGGCGGTTTACTGGGCGCTCATCAAGTAAGGGGGAGAGAGCTGAGGCGTGCCATTGCTCCATGGTGTGCCGCTACCGACAGGAAGTGCGCTTGGGTACATTGGCGTAACATCCGGACCGATGGCTGGCCACTGCAGAGATCCCCACCATGAAGGCTTTTCGCTCAGGTACAGTGAAGGAGGAAGAACCCGATCGTCTGCGCCGTTCCAGGTGGTGGCGCTGTTGAGAGCCGTTCCAGTTACCATGTCGCAGGACAGTGTCAATAAACGGCCGGGAGTCGTTGCCTGAAGCGTCACTGTCGCCGTCGCTGGTATAACCGAATCTGATAGACTGATTTTTGACCCGAGGCCATGGTTATGGCCATGTTCTGCAACTCGATAGTAGTTCTCAGCCCCGGATGAACCCAGCACATTGCCGATCGATGTTGTAGTACTGCTGGTTCTTTTTTGCAGGTCTATGTCCCAGGTGTCCCGCCCGTGTCAGGCCCGGGGTGAGATAAATGCCTGTTGCGGAAGATAGGTATTATGGCTGGAACTTCCCCAGACATTGTCAGCCACAAGTCTGCCGTCCGATGTAGTTACCCTTCCATTAAATTCATTGCTGGGTGGGCGCCATGGAAATGATCATTGCCCCGGTGCCGGATATTGTGTGTGCCAGATAAGCTGGGTAACATAGTTATAGCGAATGACGTTGCCAAAAACTGTCCATTGATCGAGAAATGCAGCCGGTCAATGTGGTAAAGTTGGTTGTTTTCGATCAGGTTTGCTGAAGCAGAGGGGTTCGGACACAGGCCGTAATCTCTGCCGGTTGCGAACTGCAGACCGGTGAACGCGTACCGGGGTCCAACTCCATGGAGTTTGCTGCTTCTGATGGTGTCGCGATAGCTGCCTAGATCCTGACCATGGTCTGATAGAGCCGATGGCCTCTACGCGCAGCAACCAGCAATTGGAGTTGCCGGTGAGGACAATGGTACCGCCGCTGCTTCCCTGGCTGCTGCTGGCACTGAGCATATTGTCGATGGTCAGATCTTCAACCCCGGCGTCCCTTGTTACCCCGTTCAGCTTGGTGCCCTGGGGGGTCAGGGTTCTGTCGTAGTCCCAGTAGAGGGGCAGTTCAAGAGTGGCGCTGGTGGAAGAGGGGACGGCGACGATTTTCACCAGCTGACCCATGGATCTGGTTCCGCTGGACCGGCCACACCAGGTGCAGGCCGATTTCCCGGTGCTGTTGACCGGCGGATCGTCCTGTGCATTATTCAGCTGGTCCATAAGAACGATATCACCCGCAATCCAGTTATGTGCCGTTGCGGTGGTGATGGTGGTTGAACCCTTTGTTAAGCCGGAGGAAAGGGCTATGGAGGTGCTCAGGGAATAGCTGGAACTTTTCATGCCGACCAGATAGGTGCCGGTTGTCCCTGCCTTACCCTTGATGATGGTCTTGCCCATGCCGGAACCACGCAGGGTGATACCCGATTTAACGGTAATGGCGCTGCTGACGTTGAATGTTCCTGCATCCAGCTTTACCACCTGTCCAGTGGGACAATTGGCGATGGCGGTCTTTATTGCACTGGTGTCGTCACCACCGGTAGGGCTCAAGGTTTTATAAATCGTTGCTCGTGAGGGGATGTCCCCCTTAACCCCAACATTTCCCTGCCAGGTGACGGAGCGGGAAGCAGGGAGGGAATAGGTGGCTCCCGCCACCGATGCGAATCCTATCAGGGCAACCAACATTGTAAACGTTGTGGATCTCCAGCCAAAATAATTTAGTCCTTTATTTCTTTCCTGTTTCATTTCCTATCCTCATTTGAGTTATTTCTTGGAAGTTGCCAATTAAACTCTCTGGAATGATATCATATGCGCCGGCAAGTGCCCCTGCCGGCACGTGTGATAGTTGAATTTACCGCTATCTCGTTTTCACGAGAATCGCGCTAACCTTGGCATAGTTGGTCTGGCTGACGAATTTGATGTTAAGGGCGCCAGTGGTCACGCTTACAGGAATCACTACATCGTAAGCTACGTTTTTACCTACCTTGGCATAGATGTCCAAGTTGCTGATCACCGTCTGACCATTGATGTTGACGCTGAATACCCGTTTGCCTGCGGCCGTCCAGTAGATTTCTGCAAATTTAAGGGTGATGGAGTAGTTGCCGTTGGCCACTGGGATGTTATAGGAGAAGTTGCCGTATCGTTCACTCTGATACAGGACGTCATCGACGGTTCCGCTGATTGCCGATGTTGTCTTGGCGGCGTTGCCACCGCTGTATTTGGCGTCAGTGGAATAGACCGCTTTGGTAGAGTCGATGAGCTGGGACCCGCCGCTGTTGATGGCCGAGACCACCACGAGGACAGGGGAGAAGCTGGCTGCCAATGTTTTGTTGGCTGTCACATTACTGAAGGTGTAGCTGGCCACGGCGCCGACTGAAACGCCATTGACCTTGACATCGGCTATCCTGTAGCCAGTGCTCGGCGTGATGGTGAAGGTTTTGCTTGTCCCGGAGCTTACCGTTGTAGTCCCGGCCGGGGAGACTGTGCCGCCCGTTCCGGCAGTGGCCGAAATTGTGTAGCTTGTGACAGTACCAGTAGCAGGGGTGAAGCTCGCTGTGATCGTGTGACTGGCAGTAACGTTACTGAAGGTATAGGTGGTTAGTGCACCCTTTGCTACGCCGTCCACCGTTACACCGGCGATGTTGTAACCGATGGCCGGGGTGATGGAGTACGACTGGCTCAACCCCTGAGAAATGGCAAGGGAGCCTGTCGGGCTGATTGAACCGCCAGTGCCTGCTGATGCGGTCAAGGTATAAGTGGGCAGCGACGGTGACGGAGTTGGGGTAGTAAAGGACAGTTCATTGGAAAATCTGCTGCTGACCCCCTTGGAATCAACGGCCATTAACGCAAAGTAGTAGGTGCTTGCGTCATTAAGACCAGTCAGGGTATAGGATGCTACATTGCCGACATTGATGCTCTGGGAATAATTCCCCGAAGCCGTACCCGTATGTATCATGTAACCGCTCAGGCTCGTCACGGGAGTCCCGTCAGTATAGGTAGTCGGCGCACTCCAGGTAAGGGTTGCCTGGGCGGCAAGGGCTGGTGTGGCGAAAAGCTGGAATGCCACAAAAAAAACAGAAAGAATGAACATGGATAGACGAAGAAGACCTAGTGACTTTTTTTGCAACTGCATTGTTGTTGTTCCTCCTGAATCTTGTTTTGCTGCCAAAGCTAAGCAGGCTTAAAACTGCGGTATAGTTGGCAGTCGTGATGATTCCTCTGTAAACGCAAAAAAACCGGGACCGGTATCATCACTGATATTTCGGTGGCCCGGCTGTCTCGGTGAGACCCATAGGTTTTCCGCCCCATCCTCGCGGATGGTTTAGTATTGTCGTCTATCTTGAAACTGGAAAACTCGCGTATCTGTTTGTGGGTACCTTACGGCAGGATGGAAAATT
>CAWAFF010000077.1:0-41826 GCA_963780945.1 uncultured delta proteobacterium
TCACCAGGTAATAACAGGCTTTGCCGTGTTCGACAGGGACAAAAGCCATAGCTTCACCAAAGCAGTTACAACAAATGTTTTTTTCAAATCCCTGCGGGAAGACGAGATCAGTGCTTATATTGCTACCGGCTGCCCCTTTGACAAGGCTGGTGCCTATGCCATCCAGGGGGGCGCTGCCCACATGGTGCGCAAGATCGAGGGGTCTTACACAAATGTCGTAGGCCTTCCTTTATGTGAAGTGGTGGAGACTCTCAGGCAGATAGGGGCTATCCCCTGATGATGGTTTTTTTATGACAATCGCCGATAATCTCAGGCTAATTCAGATGAGAATGCAAAAGGCGGCTTTGGAAGCCGGTCGAGATCCCGCCACGGTGCGCCTGCTGGCGGTATCTAAGACGCAAGAACCTTTGGCTGTCGATGAAGCAGCAAAAGCCGGTCAACGGCTGTTCGGTGAGAATTATGTACAAGAATTGCTGGCTAAAACTGGAGAAGTTCGAGAACCGGTTACCTGGCACTTTATCGGCAGTCTGCAATCCAACAAGGTCAGACAGGTCGCCGGGCTGGTTGACGTGATTCATTCGGTGGACAGACTGTCCCTGGCCCAGGAGATAGAGCGCCAGTGGACGAAGCTGAATAAGGTGTGCAAGGTCCTTATTCAAGTCAACATTGCCAGCGAAGCCACTAAATCAGGTTCTTCAGCAGAAGACTTACTGGAACTTGTCCGTGATGTTTCATTATTGCCCCATCTGAGGGTCGAGGGTTTGATGACCATGCCCCCCTTTTTTGATGACCCCGAAGAAGCTCGCCCTTTCTTCAAGGAACTCAAACGGCTTTCACTGCTGATCGCAGATGAAGGCATTGCCAATGTCGAAATGAATGAGCTCTCCATGGGAATGTCGGGGGATTTCGAGGTGGCAATTGCAGAGGGGGCAACTCTGGTCAGGGTCGGCTCGGCCATATTCGGCAACAGACCGACACGACTCTTATAGCACCCTGGATCTTACTTTGATCTGAGCAATGACCTGAGTCATTAATTGATTCAGGTTTTTCAGTCTTTCAAGGATGTGCCTTCCGAGAAACATTTTTATCCTTGATTTATAGCCCGAATTGCTTTAGTAGAAACGGCTTGTCTAAAAAGCGCAGGGGTGCAAGTGTGAAAACTTTGGAATGTAAGGCCCCGGCAAAAGTGAATTATCGGCTGGATGTTTTGCGTCGAAGGACGGATGGCTACCATGACCTGCGCATGGTAATGCAACGTATCGATCTCTGCGATGAGATCTTGATCGCCCTTTCTAAAACGCCAGGCGTAAGGGTGACTTGCGGCAAAGATGGCGTTCCTGACGGACCAGGTAATATTGCCTGGCGTGCTGCCGATGCACTGTTGAAATTGGCAGGAAAAGAAACGGGTATAGACATTTCCATTGACAAGAACATTCCCGTCGCCGCCGGTCTCGGTGGCGGAAGCAGCGACTGTGCTGCGGTTCTGATGGGGTTAAATGAACTCCTTGGCTTGCGTCTGAACGATGCAGATTTGATGAAGATTGGCGTTAAGCTGGGAGCAGACGTACCTTTCTTTATCTTCAAAAAGACTGCACTTGCCGAGGGGATCGGCGACAAGCTCACTGCTGTCGAGGCCGTATCAGTCTGGCTGGTAATTGTAAATCCCAATCTCCATGTTTCCACTGCCTGGGTCTACCAAAATTTACAATTGACAGCCAGAAAAGATGAAGATATAATCCCTCGCTTCTATGGGAGTGCGGCTGATATTTGTTCGATCCTCGCCAATGACCTTGAAACTGTTACTATCGGCAAGTTCCCCGTAATTCATCATATCAAGCAGCAGTTGCTTGATGCAGGCGCCGAAGGGGCACTGATGTCCGGCAGCGGATCAACAGTTTTCGGTGTGTTTGCGGGTGAGACTGAAGCCAGGCAGGCCGCAGATAAACTTTCACGGGAAAACAGCTGGTTTGTAACTGCAGTAAAAACGTTATAACTGACCATACGGGCCTTGCCCGTCGCAGTTTACCAAATAGAATTCAATGATTATTGGGGCGTCGCCAAGCGGTAAGGCACCGGATTTTGATTCCGGCATTCCCAGGTTCAAATCCTGGCGCCCCAGCCAAAAATTCGTATGAACGAGGGGTTGCAGCCCATTATGGAAAACAAGATCAGGATCTTCAGTGGTAATTCTAACCCTGTTTTGGCCGAGAAGATCTGTGAAAGTCTGAAGGTGCCGTTGGGACAGGCAAAGGTGAAGACCTTTTCCGATGGTGAAATAATGGTGGAAATCGGTGAGAATGTCCGTGGCCGCGATATCTATGTGGTCCAGTCTACCTGCTCTCCAACCAACAATAACCTGATGGAGCTTCTGATCATGATGGATGCTTTGAAAAGGGCATCTGCTGCAACTATAACGGTTGTGATGCCCTATTACGGTTATGCCCGCCAGGACCGCAAGGCTGCTCCTCGTACTCCGATCACTTCAAAGCTGATAGCGGACCTCATCACTACAGCAGGAGCTGACAGGGTTGTCACTGTTGATCTCCACGCGGGCCAGATCCAGGGCTTTTTCAATATTCCTGTTGATAACCTCTATGCAGCTCCGGTTCTTATTGACCACCTGAAGAGCAGGTTTCCCGATGGCGCAGACCAGATTGTCATGGTGTCTCCTGATGCAGGCGGTACTGAAAGGGCCAGGGCCTTCGCCAAACGGTTGGGTTGCACCCTTGCCGTCATCGATAAACGCCGAACCGGCCCCAATGTGGCTGAGGTCATGCACCTGATCGGTGACGTAAAGGGCAAGACTGCCATTATCCTTGACGACATGATTGACACAGCTGGAACGCTTACCCAGGCAGCAAATGCTTTGAAAGCCCACGGCGCCGAAACGATTTATGCCTGTGCCACCCACGGCGTTTTGTCAGGTCCTGCAATCGAGCGCATCAATAATTCAGTCATTGAGAGAATAGTTATAACCGATACTATTCCTCTTGGGGAAAAAGCAGAGCAGACGCAAAAGGTCAAGGTTTTGTCAGTGGCAAACCTTCTTGCTGAGGCAATCCGACGTATTCATGAAGATGAGTCTGTCAGCTCCCTTTTTGTTTAAAATTTCAACCACCTAATATAATTAATAATTGAGGCATCGGAGGATGTATGGAACAAAGGATATTGAAAGTTGAATTGAGGACCAAGACGGGCAAGGGGATTTGCCGCCAGCTTAGAAAAAAAGACTCTATTCCTGCCGTTGTGTATGGCAAGGGGATGGAATCTGTTGCCATATCCGTGGGAACTAAAGAGCTTAGCATGGCCATCGCCGGTGAAGGTGGACGTAACCACCTCCTGACACTTAAGGGGGGAGGGAGTCTTGACGGCCAGGTAGTTATCGTTGCTGATCTTCTCGTCGACTGTCTCAAGGGACAGCCACGTCATGTTGACCTGCACAAAATCGATCTTGCTAACACAGTAAAGGTTAAAGTTCATGTCAACCTGGTGGGGACTGCTCCTGGAGTCAAAGAAGGCGGACTTCTGGACTTCGCCACGCATGAACTAGAAATAGAATGCTTGCCGAATCAAATTCCCGATCATATCGACGTGGATGTTACCACCTTGGCCCTCGGCCATTCCATTCACATCGGCGATCTTAAGGAACTGCCGGGTATCAAGGTTCTCGGTGACCCCAAAGCCGCTATCATCAGTGTTCTCGGTAGAGCAAAGGAAGAGGCTGCTCCGGCAGTAGCATAATTTCCTGTCTGGTGACATATGGCAGCAAAATTAATAGTTGGGCTGGGTAATCCCGGCCCAAAATACCAATGGACCCGCCACAACGCGGGTTTCATGGTTTTAGACCGCCTTTCCCATTTGTCTGGAATCACCACATCCAAGAAGTCCTTTTCCGGCTTGTGCGGTGAAGGAAGCTGGCAGGGAGAGCGGCTGATTCTTCTCAAGCCCCAAACCTTCATGAATCTTTCGGGCCGTTCCGCCACAGAAGCACTTCGTTTCCACAAGCTTTCAACCGCAGACCTCATTGTCATTCATGATGACCTTGATATCCCCTTTGGCAGGGTAAAATTGAAGCAGGGAGGGGGGCATGCCGGTCATAACGGGCTACGTTCTCTCTCCCAAGAACTGGGTAATGGAGACTTTGTCCGGGTCAGAATCGGCATCGGCCGACCTGTTCACGGCGATGTGGTCAATTATGTGCTCAATAATTTTTCGCCTGAAGAGATGACTGCGTTGCCCCGTCTGCTCGATGGCCTAGTCGATATTCTGGAGATGCTGGTTAAGGAAGGACTTCCTAAGACCATGAGCCTATACAACAACAAGGAATTGATCTAGAGGTACACAATGGGTTTCAACTGCGGTATTGTAGGACTCCCTAACGTGGGAAAATCAACCATATTCAATGCGCTAACCTCAGCAGGAGCTGAATCGGCAAACTATCCATTTTGCACCATTGATCCCAACGTGGGAATCGTTCAGGTGCCAGATGAACGGATGAAAAAGCTTGGGGAGATCGTCCATCCCGAGCGAATCTTGCCGACCACCATTGAATTTCTTGATATTGCCGGACTGGTCAAGGGCGCAAGCCAGGGAGAGGGGCTGGGCAACAAGTTTCTGGGACATATACGTTCGGTGGATGCTATTGTTCACGTTGTTCGCTGCTTTGAGGACGAAAATGTCGTGCATGTCAGTGGCAGTGTCAACCCGATCAGTGACATCGAGGTGATTAAAACCGAGCTTGGGTTGGCTGATCTGGACAGTGTCGAGAAAAAACTGGTCAGGGTGGAAAAGTTAGCCAAAAGCGGTGACAGAAAGGTCAAGGACGAGGCGGAATTCTATCAGCGGCTGAAGGAGGCTGTTGAACAAGGCAGGCGCCCTGAAGTTGCAGTCACAAGTGATGATGACAAGCTATGGCTCTATGACCTCCATCTGCTTACCGACAAGCCGGTGCTATACGTTGCCAACGTAGCAGAAGATGATCTTGAGGGCAAACATCCCTTTGTCGCACAGGTTGAGAAGCTGGCTGCGGAAGAAGGCGCAAAGATGGTTTCCATCTGCGGGAGTATTGAGGCGGAGATATCTGAACTGGATGGGGAGGAAAAAGAGGCCTTTCTCGCCGGAATGGGACTAAAAGAGTCGGGCCTTGATCGCCTCATCCGTTCCGGTTATGAGCTGCTTGGCCTTATCACCTATTTTACCGCAGGCGTAAAGGAAGTGCGTGCCTGGACAATCACCAGGGGCACCAAAGCACCGCAGGCGGCGGGTGTTATCCACTCAGATTTCGAAAAGGGTTTCATCAGGGCCGAGGTAATTGCCTATAACGATTATATAGCAGCGGGCGGGGAATCTGGGGCCAAGGAAAAAGGACTGATGCGGTTGGAAGGAAAAGAATATGTGGTGCAGGACGGCGACGTAATGCACTTCCGCTTCAACGTTTAAGGAGGAGATGAAGCTTTTCAGCCAGGAGCTGCGTTCATGTTCGGGATTCCTTGTGCGGCGTACCTGATGTGCGCCACCGCGTCAGTCCTCCATTGCCTTGCTCTGACGAAAAATCTGCATCACTGCAACCGTAGCGCTGATAAAAATCTTGAATTAAAAGGTAAACTGTAGTACAAATTTCAGTTTCTAAAGAGCGGCTTATGCCGTATCTCCTTGTTCCGGGTTGGTCCGGGACTAAAAAAACCGTGAGGAGGAAGTACCAATGAGGATGTATGAAACTATTTTCATCGTCCAGCCCGACCTTGGCGAAGAGGAAATGAAAGCCATTTCCACCAAGGTGCAGGATGTTATCGCCAACATGAAAGGCGATTTCAAAAGGCTGGAAGATTGGGGGCCGAGGAAGCTCGCTTACCCAATCGCAAAATTCCACGTGGTCGCTACTATTATCTCCGTTTCGACGGCGATGCAGCACTTATCGCCGAGCTCGAGCGACGTCTGAGACTTGATGACAAGGTCATCCGATACCAGAGTGTCAAGCTTGAGAAAGAGACTGCAATCGCTGCCGCTGCCCCCGCCAAGAGTAGCCGAAGAAGAGGCTGTTGAGGCCGCTCCTGAGGTTCAGGCAGAAACGACTAACTGAGGAGGCGTAATAGATGAGTGACGAAAGAGCACCCCAAAGAAGTACCGGACCCCGTAAAAAGAGGCCTTTTCAGCGCCGCAAGGTATGCCGCTTCTGCGCAGACAAGCAGGTCGGTATTGACTACAAAGATCCTCGCACCCTTCGTTATTTTATCAGTGAACGGGGCAAGATCATTCCGAGAAGAATCTCTGGCAACTGCGCCAAGCACCAGCGTGAGATTACCGAAGCAATCAAGCGCGCGAGAAATATCGCGCTGCTGCCGATTGCCGGTACCCACGCAGTTCAGTAGCAGGCGGTTTCAATGATGTTTCCCTTGCAGGGGGCGCCGCTTGACATAATTAAGGGGAGCGTCATCACTCTGGCGCTTTTCCTTGCATATCTCTCACTGCCTCTGTTTGGCATGGTACCTGGGATATTTGCTCCGGCAGCAGGGCTCCATTATTTCCTTAAAAGAGGGCGGCTCGCCGGTTATGTTATAGTGCTAACCACTGCGGCACTACTGGTAATCAGAGATCCCGCGTCTGCCACCGTTTATCTGATGCAGTGCGGGGTAATAACCATTGCCCTTGGAGAGTTTCTCGGCCGTAACAAGGGGGGCGCAAGGTCGATAGTTTATGCCGTGGCGCTTAATCTTGTTGTTATAATTGCCGTAGCAGCAACCTTCGGTCTCGTCACAGGCAGCAATTTGCATCTGCAGGTAGTAAAGGGCATCAACTCCAGCATATCTCAGACCATTGCTCTTTATGGCAAGGCCGGTGTCAAGGGTGATGATCTTGCCAGTATGAAACAGGCTATGGATCAGGCTGGTGTGCTGATCAGGAGGATTTATCCCGCTATTCTTACGATTGGCTTGGCTGTCATAGCCGGGTTGAACCTGTTACTGCTCAGGAAGCTGGCAGCAAGATTCGCCTTGCCTCTTTCGCTTGGTGATTTCAGGAAATTCAGAAATCCGGATCAGTTGGTCTGGGTGCTTATTATTGCTGGTTTCGCAATGCTGGTGCGCAAAATCTTGTCTACGTTGGCGGCGCTAAATTTGCTTGATTGTTCTCTGTTTCGCCTATTTTCGATGCAGGGATTGCTGTCGTCATTCACTCTTTCGAAGTTTGCAATGCCATCATTCGTACAGACTCATATTTTATCTTGCTGTTGATCCTCCAGCCTTTCATGACTTTAGTGGTGGCGTGCTTTGGGAGTCTTCGATCTCTGGGGGAATTTCCGACCCCAAAAAACAGAGAAAACCTGTAAATTCAGGCTAGGAGGAACACATGAAAGTAATACTTAAGGAAAACTCGAGAACCTCGGCCACATCGGCGACATCGTCAAGGTAGCTCCCGGTTATGCCAGGAACTTCCTGCTTCCCAAGGGATTCGCAATGGAAGCGACTACCAAGAATGCCAAGGCTCTGGAACATGCAAAGAAACACCTTGAATACAAGAAAAACAAGGTTCTTGAGCAGGCAAGACTGCTTGCTGCGAAGATCGAAGGCCTTGCCCTTTCAATCAGCCACCAGGCTGGTGAAGAGGGTAAACTTTTCGGCGCAGTAACCAACATGGAGCTGGCTGAGAATCTTAAAGGCTTAGGCTTTGAAATCGACAGGAAGAAGATTGTTCTGGCTGAGCCTATCAAGCAGGTCGGCGACTTTACAGCCATTGTCAAGATTCATCCCGAGGTAAATGCTACTCTCAAGGTGAGCGTTACCAAAGCATAATCTTACAAACCTATAAATGAAAAAGGCGGCACGGTATACCCGGCCGCCTTTTTTATTGCGCAAATGTGAAAAGAAGTTGGCTTTGCAAAGGGTGCAGCGGAGAGTTTTGGAGATCATCTTTGACATTCAGGGCAGTAAAAAGTTGCTCTGCCACCCATTGTTACCTTCTTTATGGCTGTTCCGCAGTTGCGGCATGGGGCGCCATTTTTGCCATAGACTTTGAATTCATAGGGGAAATATCCCTGCGGTCCTGTACCGCCAGAATCCAGCAGACTGTTGGAACCGCTTTCAACTGCATCGTTCAACACAGTCTTGATGGCTTCGACGACAATAATACATTTAGCCTGGGAGAGAGCGGAGGCGGGTGTTTCGGGAGCAACTCCGGCGACGAAGAGGGCTTCGCTGGCATATATGTTTCCTATGCCCGCAACAACATGGCTGTCCATAATGAGTTGCTTGATAGGGATCTTTCGGCTGCGGGTTTTATTGTAGAGGTAGTCGGCAGAAAAGTCATCTTGTAGCGGTTCCGGGCCGTGGGAAAAAAGTAATGGGTGTCGTAACGGCTCATTGCTGCACCAGAGGATTGTGCCGAAGCGGCGAGGATCGGTAAAACGAAGGGCGCAACCATCGTCAAGTGCCAAATCAAGGTGGTCATGTTTGCTGTGTTGAGAATCCCCTGGTACAAGATGAAGGTTGCCGGTCATCCCCAAATGAAGAATTAAGGTTCCGCTTTCACAGTGCAAAAGCAGATATTTACCCCGGCGAGTGACGGAGACAATCGTCTGCCCTGAGACCATTGCCTCCAGGTCAGGAGGAAGCAAATGGCGAAGCTTCTGAGTACGGATAGTGGCGTGGAGGATTCTTCTCCCTGCAATACCCGGTTCAATGCTGCGACGAATCGTTTCAACTTCGGGAAGCTCAGGCATTGACCAACTCCTTCGGCAGATTAAGATGCTTTTCGAGGTGAATGCCAAATATATGCAAGTGCCGTGACAAAACAATAGCTGACTGTCGACGAACTACTTATAATCCTTGACACACAGGCTTTTAAATTGTAATCTACCGCGGCTAAATGCTTGTATACAGTATACTTTTTCTATGCGATCAAGCCAGCTTTTACACTGGTTAAACACCATATTCGAGATACGCCGAGGAGGTAGTTGTGCTGACCTTTCAGGATCTGATTCTTTCGCTTCAGGGCTACTGGGCCAAGCAGGGGTGTGTTATTCAGCAACCCTACGACTGCGAAAAAGGCGCAGGAACCTTTAATCCTGCCACCTTTCTGCGGGTGCTCGGGCCCGAGCCCTGGAATGTTGCCTATGTGGAGCCATCCCGGCGTCCAACTGACGGCCGTTATGGTGAAAATCCAAATCGCTTGCAGCACTACTACCAGTTTCAGGTGATCATGAAGCCTTCTCCCCTGAACATACTGGACCTGTATCTGGATTCTCTCCGTTCCTTCGGCATCAACCCCAATCAGCACGACATACGTTTTGTGGAGGATGATTGGGAGTCTCCTACTCTGGGTGCTTGGGGCTTGGGCTGGGAAGTTTGGCTGGACGGCATGGAGATTACCCAGTTCACCTATTTCCAGCAGGCGGGCGGTATCGATCTAAAACCCGTCTCTTCTGAAATTACCTATGGCTGCGAGCGGATCGCCATGTATCTGCAGGGAGTGGACAACGTCTATGACCTGGAGTGGGTGAAAGGTATCAAGTACGGCGATATTCACCATGAGAGTGAGGTTGAATTCTCTACTTATAACTTCGAAGAAGCAGACGTGGACATGCTGCTGCAGCTGTTCAAAATGTACGAGAAGGAATGCGTGCGGCTGGTGGAGAAGGGTTTGGTGTTGCCAGCCTATGACTATGTCATGAAATGTTCCCATACCTTTAATCTGCTGGATGCGCGAGGTGCAATCTCCGTCACCGAGCGGGCCTCGTATATCGGCAAGGTGCGCAACGTGGCAAGATTATGTGCCGAAGGATACTTGCAGATGCGCGAGCGGCTTGGATTTCCGCTTTTGAAAGGAGGCCGCTAATGGCAAAAGAACTGTTTCTTGAAATCGGCACTGAGGAGATTCCTGCCGGCTTCCTGCCCAAAGCCATGGCTGACATGGAAGTGCTGATCCGAAAAGAACTGGAGTCCTCCCGCATCAGCTTCAGCGAAGTCAAGACCATGGCGACGCCGCGGCGCCTGGTGCTAGTGGTCAAGGGGGTTGTCGAGCAACAGGCTGATGCGGAAATTACCACCATGGGGCCGGCAAAAAAGGTAGCCTTCAACGACGACGGCACCCCCACCAAAGCCGGGGAAGGCTTCGCCCGCGGCCAGGGGGTTGATGCTTCGGCGCTGGCCATTGTCGCCACTGAAAAAGGGGAATATGTATCGGTGACGAAAAAGGAGATCGGAGTCCCCACCGCCGGTCTGCTTGCTGAGATTCTCCCCCGGCTGATAAACAATATCCCATTCAAGAAATCCATGCGCTGGGGGGATCAGGAGGTCCGCTTCGCCCGTCCCATGCATTGGATTGTGGCGCTCTTTGACGGTATCGTCATCCCGTTCAGCTTCGGCAATATCCAGAGTGGCTCCATGTCACGTGGCCATCGCTTCATGGCCAATACAACCTTTCCGGTACGCGATCTTGCCCATTACCTGGAGGAGTGCGCCAGCCATTTTGTCATTCCCGAACCTGACAAGCGCAAGGAAATCATCCGGCGGGAAGTGGAAAGAGTGGCAAGGGCCGCCGGAGGAACAGTTTTGCCTGACGAGGGTCTACTGGAACAGGTTACTTACCTGGTGGAATACCCCAGCGCGGTTCACGGCACCTTCTCCGAAGAGTTTCTGGCTGTTCCCCGCGAGGTCCTGATTACCTCCATGCGTGAGCACCAACGTTATTTTTCCCTGGTTGATGAAAACGGCAAGCTTCTTCCCGGTTTTATCACCATCAATAACACCCTGACTGAAGACCCCTCGGTGGTGGTGAAAGGCAACGAACGTGTGCTGCGCGCCAGGCTTTCCGACGCTCGCTTCTTTTTTGAAGAGGACAAGAAGGTTTCCCTGGAAAATAGGGTTGAATCATTGAAGAGTGTCCTTTATCAGGCAAAGCTCGGTACTTCATATGAAAAAATGGAGCGGTTCCGGGCATTGGCCGAGGAACTGGCCGATCAGCTGCAGCCTATATTGAAGTCAAAGGTCGCGCAGGCAGCGACTCTCTGCAAGGCAGATCTCGTCACCGGTATGGTTGGTGAATTCCCAGAAGTGCAGGGCATAATGGGACGCGAGTATGCTTTGCTGCAGGGAATTGATCCAGAGGTTGCCCATGCCATAGCCGAACATTACCTGCCTAACCAAGCTGGTGGCGATTTGCCCGCTTCTGATATAGGTGCCTTAGTTTCAATTGCCGATAAGCTCGATACCATCTGCGGCTGTTTCAGCGTCGGCTTGATTCCGACCGGCTCTGCAGACCCCTATGCCTTGCGTCGTGCGGCCCTGGGAATCATCAACATCATTCTCGATCGAAGCTACAAGCTGTCACTCCAAGTGCTTGTAACAAAAGCACTGGATCAATTGGACAAAAAAAGTACCCGTCCTCGGCAGGAAGTTGCATCTGATGTGCTGAACTTCTTTGAAGATCGTTTCATCAACCTTATGGCTATGAAGTACCCGGTGGATGTTGTTGACGCGGCTTTTTCAGCTTCCCGTGATGACCTTGTGGCCGCTTCCCTGCGAATAGCTGCCTTGGCTGATTTAAAGAACCGTCCAGACTTTGAGCCACTGGCAGTGGCCTTCAAACGGGTCTGCAATATTGTCAAAGAGCCGGTAACAGTAACCGTTGACGAAGTGCTCTTCCAGGACCCAGCCGAAGGAAAACTGTTCCAGGCATTCACATGTGTCCGTAGTTCGGTTGAAGACTTGGTGGCTGCAGGTGACTATCTTGGGGCGCTGACCCGGATCGCCACGTTGAAAGATGTGGTGGATGACTTCTTTGACAGTGTCATGGTCATGGCCGAAGACGAACGGGTCAAAAACAACCGGTTGGCCCTCCTACAAGAGATAAAGGGCTTGTTCAAAGACATTGCCGATTTTGCAAAAATTACCGCTTAGCCCACAAGGCAAGCGGTTTTTTTATGTTTTTAATCTGGCTAAAGTGGCTTTGAATACGCCTAAACAAAATTTAATGATAGTGAAAGAAATTTGAGTTTCAATAAACCTGCCCTTGAAAAATTGTCCATTGTAAATATTCTTTAGAATGGCCTTTTGGCTTAGGCGCAAAAAAGAGGAGGATCAGATGGCAGCGAAGTATGTTTATTTCTTTGGTAATGGCAAAGCGGAAGGTCGTGCGGAAATGAAAAACCTGCTGGGAGGCAAGGGAGCCAACCTGGCCGAAATGACCAGTATCGGCCTGCCGGTGCCGGCTGGATTTCACCATCACCACCGAGGTGTGTACCGAGTTCTACAAAAACAATCGCAATTATCCAGCCCCGCTGCAGGCGGAGGTTGATCAAAACCTGCGTCAGGTGGAAGAGCTGATGGGCAAGCGGTTTGGTGATGCAAAGAACCCGCTTCTCGTCTCGGTCCGTTCCGGTGCCCGTGCTTCCATGCCCGGCATGATGGACACCATCCTCAACCTGGGGCTCAACGATACAACCGTGCAAGGGATCATCGCCCAAAGCGGGGATGAGCGCTTTGCCTATGATGCCTATCGCCGCTTTGTCCAAATGTATTCCGACGTTGTGATGGGCATGGACAAGGACGAACTTGAGCATCTTCTGGAAAAGAAAAAAGAAGAAAAAGGTATTCATCTGGACACTGACCTTTCCGCTGCCGACTGGAAAGAGTTGGTGGCGAAATTCAAGGCAAAGGTCAAGGAGACTCTCGGCCAGGAATTTCCGGAAGATCCCCAGGCACAGTTGTGGGGCGCAATCGGCGCCGTCTTCGGCTCATGGATGAACCAGCGCGCCATCACCTACCGCAAGCTTAACAGATCCCGGCTGAATGGGGGACTGCCGTCAATGTCCAGTCGATGGTTTTCGGCAATATGGGCAATGACTGCGCCACTGGTGTTGCCTTCACTCGCGATCCGTCAACAGGCAAGGATTACTTCTACGGCGAGTACCTTATCAATGCCCAAGGAGAGGACGTGGTGGCAGGTATCCGTACGCCACAGCCGATCAACAAGGCCGAACGGCGACAGTGTACTTCCCTCCATGGAAGAGACTATGCCGGAATGCTACCGGCAACTGGTGGAAATCCGGTCCATCCTGGAAAAGCACTACAAGGATATGCAGGATATTGAATTCACCATTGAAAAGGGCAAGCTTTACATGTTGCAGACCCGCAATGGTAAGCGCACCGCTACTGCTGCCATCAAGGTCGCTGTGGATATGGTCAATGAAGGTCTGATTGACGAAAAGACGGCCGTTTTGCGTGTGGCACCAAGCCAGCTTGACCAACTTCTCCATCCTTCGTTGGACCCGAAGGCGCCGAAAAAGCTCATTGCAAAAGGACTTCCGGCCTCTCCAGGTGCAGCCTCAGGCGAGGTGGTCTTTACTGCCGACGAGGCAGAGGCAGCTGCCAGATTGGGGCACAAGGTCATACTGGTGCGGGTGGAGACAAGTCCGGAGGATATTCACGGCATGCATGCGGCCCAGGGAATCCTCACCGCCCGTGGCGGCATGACCTCCCATGCGGCGGTCGTTGCCCGCGGCATGGGTAAATGCTGCGTTGCCGGCTGCGGTGACATCAAGGTCGATTATGCTTCAGGCCAGTTCGTCGCTAATGGCGGTGTCATTGTTAAAAAAGGGGATGTAATCACCCTCGACGGGTCCACCGGCGAAGTCATGCTGGGTGCCGTTCCAACCGTATCGCCGGAGATGACCGGCGATTTCGCCACTTTGATGGCTTGGGTGGACAAGTTCCGCCGCTTGAAGGTTCGCACCAATGCTGATACACCAAAAGATTCCAGGGTCGCCCGTGAGTTTGGCGCAGAGGGCATAGGCCTGTGCCGGACCGAGCATATGTTTTTTGAGGCTGACCGTATTGCTGCGGTGCGTGAAATGATCCTCTCTGAAGATGTTGAGGGAAGGCTCAAGGCGCTGGCCAAAATCCTCCCCATGCAGAAGGGTGACTTCATCGGCATTTTCCGGGAGATGAAAGGGCTTCCTGTTACAATCCGGCTCCTTGATCCCCCGCTTCACGAGTTTCTGCCCCAGGAGGACAAGGATATCGTCGAACTGGCGAAGACCATGAAGGTTACGCCCAAGACTCTGCACCACAAAGTAGAATTCCTGCACGAGTTTAACCCAATGCTTGGACACCGCGGTTGTCGCCTCGGGTTGACGTTCCCTGAAATCTATGACATGCAGGTGCAGGCGATCATGGAAGCGGCCTGTGAGCTGGTCAAAAACGAGGGTTTCCAGATCGTACCCGAAATCATGATCCCGCTCGTTGCTGTGGATAAGGAGCTGAAGACCCTGCGGGAGAATGCCGTGGCTGTTTGCGAAGATGTCATCGGCCGTTACGGGGTAAAGATCGAATATCTGATCGGCACCATGATCGAATTGCCGCGCGCAGCGCTGACTGCCGACGCGATCGCCCGTGAAGCCGAATTCTTTTCCTTCGGGACCAACGATCTGACCCAGACCACCTTCGGACTTTCCCGTGACGATGCCGGCAAGTTCCTCCTTTCTATGTGGAAAGTGGGCTGCTGGAGAATGACCCCTTCGTGACGCTGGACCAGGAGGGGTCGGACGAGTTGGTCAAGATTGGCTGTGAAAAGGGGCGCGCAGCCAGGCCGGGCATAAAGCTCGGCATCTGCGGCGAGCACGGCGGCGACCCCGAATCGGTCATTTTCTGCCACAAAATCGGCCTCGACTATGTTTCGTGTTCACCCTTTCGGGTGCCCATCGCTCGGCTTGCCGCTGCCCATGCGGCATTGACCGGCGACAATTAAAAGATTTTGCAGCTGCTTTGTCTTGTTTAACCACTGAATTATCAGCTTGACAGTTTTCAGTAAAACAGTGTAAAACGCAAAACATTCCGTGGGCCCCGGAGTAAGCCCTATTTTGAACAAGCGGTTGTTACAGGAGAATGAAGAATGGCTAAAGGTGTGGTGAAATGGTTTAATGATGCGAAGGGGTTCGGTTTCATTGAGCAGGAAAATGGCGACGATGTGTTCGTTCATTTTTCCTCCATTCAGGGTGATGGATTCAAATCACTGGCCGAAGGGCAGGCTGTGACGTTCGATGTGACTCAGGGGGCGAAAGGGCCACAGGCTTCCAACGTCTACAAAGATTAGTTTTAAACACAAATGGTAAGGCCCCGGAGTAATTCGGGGCCTTTTTTATTTGTACCCAAAATGTCTAATTCTAGGGGCTCCCAATGCATCGTGTTTTTTTAAGTCTTTTAATTATCTTCTCGCTCAACCTTACCGGCTGCTCCGGTGATAAAGGCAAACAGCTGTTCGAAACAGCACAATTCGAGGAAAAGCAGCACAATCTGGAGCACGCAAAACAGCTCTATGGCGAGGTTGCAAAAAAATATCCTGATACCGAGTTTGGTAAAAGAGCAGAAGAGCGGCTGAAAACGCTCAAGTAAAAACTGACGGTGGAACATGCTTAACTATGTTGAACCCTTATTTCGCCCACCCAGTGAAGCAAACAGCCTCATCTTTCAGATCACGGTCGGCTGCTCACAGAATCATTGCACCTTTTGCGGCATGTATAAGGGTAAAAGTTTTCGTATTAAACCTCTGGCTGACGTTTTGGCCGAAATCGGTTCAATTCCAGCGCATTACCGCTCCCATGTGAGCCGGGTATTTCTGGCCGATGGTGATGCCCTTGTTTTCCCCCTTGAAGGCCTGGTACAGATACTTGACCATCTCACCACAACGTTCGTCAATCTGACGCGCGTCGCTTCATATGCCTCACCGGCAAGCCTCGCCGGTAAATCACAAGGGGAGCTGGCTGTCTTGCGGCAAAAAAAACTGCGCGTTCTCTATTTCGGCCTGGAATCAGGGGATGATGAAACACTGGCGGCCATCAACAAGGGCTTTGACGCTGATGGAATGGCGGTACAGGCACTCAAGGCGCGGACTGCAGGAATTAAGCTTTCCGTTACTGCCATTCTTGGTCTTGCAGGAAGAATGAGGAGTCTGGGCCATGCAAGAGCAACCGCTGCCTGGGTAAATCGGGTTAATCCCGAGTTTTTCTCGCTGCTCACCCTGTTCCATCGCCACAATGATGCCTTTATCAGAACCCTTCATCAATGTACCAGAGGCGATCTGCTTCTGGAGTCTCGGGAAATGCTGTCGTTGCTCAATCCAGAGAAAACCATCCTCCGTTCCAATCATGTTTCCAATTTTCTCAACCTGGCCGGTAGTTACCCCAAAGATCGATTACGGCTGATAGCGGAAGTGGAAGCTGCCATCAGCCAAGCGGGGAAAATACCTGGCTACCTGAACGCCACTGCGGCCTACAGCGAAGATTACTACTGAAACCCATGGGCAGGAGATGCTATGCGCGTCAATGATAAAAGACTGTTCAATTTGCCGGGATTCGACTGACCATGCCGGTCAATTGCAGGAATTAAAGGACGAAATGAGCGCGCCGGGGGGCAAGGCTAGGAAAAGAGCCGGGACCATTGTCAACTGCAGGATTTTCGTGACATTATTTACATCTTTTGCCAACAAAGTAGGGTCAGAAGCCTGCAGCCTTGAAATTAGTTCTCCGGGCCAGTGCGACAAGGTATTCAACGTCTCGACAACGAGACAGATGCGCTCTATCACTTATTATTTTGGAGCAGGAACCGATCAAGATCAGGCACCTTATGAAAAAAACATTGCTTCGTGGACTTTGTATTTGTAAAATATTTTAATTGGTAGCATTTCCTGAAAGGTTGGGTTATTTTTTGCAGAACAGGAAACAGCGCATTACCTCTTTTTGTTTTGCCAAATTAAAATAAGGTGGTGGGGGATGGCTCCATGAATTTATCGCGGGGAAAATGTTCTGAACTGATTCTTCTGGCAGCATTTTGCTTCTACTTGTTTGTTTTCAACGGGGTAGCAATTGCAGCCACTGATCAGTGGGAGGGCCTGGGACCGTGGAGTGGGGATGTGGAATGCCTTATTGCCGCCCCAGCTGCCACCCTTTATGCGGGAACCAACAATGGCGGTGTTTTCAAAAGCAGCGACGGAGGCCTCAACTGGAGTGCTGTCAACAACGGGATCGGCAATCCGAGTGTGCATGCTCTGGTAGCCGATCCTGTTTCTCCAGCTACTGTCTTTGCAGCTAGTTATGGCGTTGGTATTTATAAAAGCACGAATGGTGGCGGAGGCTGGATCAATCTCCCTGGAAGCCCCCCATTTGTTATGGCTTTGGCTATAGACCCGGTTTCGACCGATACTGTCTATGCAGGTACCGGCAACGGCGGTGTTTATAAAAGCACCAATGGCGGCGTTACCTGGAATCCTGCCAATACGGGTATCGCCACAGCCACTGTTAATGCACTGGCTGTAGATCCACGCACTACATTAACCATTTATGCCGCCACCAGTATTGGCGTCTACAAAAGCACCAACGGTGGTACTAGCTGGAACCTTGCCGGCACTGGCATTGGGGCTATTTTGATCCGGGATGTTGCTATTTCTGCCACGATGCCTGTCATTGTTTATGCCGCAACAGCCAATGGCGTTTACCGGAGCATTGATGAGGGGGTGACATGGACGTCGGTCAACAATGGCTTGACCAGCTCCGCGATCTATTCACTCAGCGTGGACGGTAATAACTCATCGAAAGTCTTTGCCGCAGCGGCACAAAGCGGGGAAATTGCAGGCGGCGTTTTTACCAGCAGCGATGCAGGGAATAACTGGGAAAAAATAATCACAGGGCTTACCAATACTGACGTCCAGGTAATAACTATCAATCGAGAAATACCTGGTACCATCTATGCCGGAACCTCTTCGGGAGGCGTTTTTGCCAGCACAAATTCGGGGCTGATCTGGAATGAAACAAACGCGGGTCTCAGCAACACCTTTGTTGAGGCGGTGGTTGTCGATCCTGCAGCACCGGCTAAACTTTACGCCGGCACCATCGACGGAATTTTCAAGAGTGTCGATGGCGGCGCTAGCTGGACCCTGAAGAATAATGGCCTGGCAGAAATCAACATCCAGGCATTGGTCATAAATCCAGCATCTCCATCGCAGCTGTATGCCGGAACCTGGGGAAGCGGTATTTTCAAAAGCACAGATGGTGGAGAAAGTTGGGGCCCTGCAAATACCGGCATTTCAGCTGCCTTGGTCCATGCGGTGGCGATCGACCCTGCCTCTCCGGTTACGGTTTTTGCCGGAACGGAGAATGGCCTGTTCAAAAGCAGTAACGGTGGTACCAGTTGGGACGCTGCCGGCACAGGACTGACCAATAATGAGGTGCTATCGCTTTTTGCAGCCAAGGATTCATTTCTCTTTGCCGGAACCGCAGCCGGGCTTTTCCTGAGCAGCAACGGTGGTGCCAGTTGGAGCTTGAGCGGATCAGCCCTGGCTGGATTGTCTGTATATGTCGTGAGTGTTGATCCGGCAATTTCCACCACATTTTATGCCGCTACCAGTGGTGGGGTGTTCAAAAGCACTGATAACGGTAGCAGCTGGAATCCGGCCGTTACCGGGATGTCTACCACAAATGTCTACTCTCTCATTGCCCTGACTACAGCACCGGTAACCCTTTATGCCGGCACGGACAGCGGTGTCTTTATCAGCACGGATGGCGCAACGAGCTGGAGTGCTCTCAACACCGGGCTTCACAATTATGATGTCTATAGTCTGGCAGCAGCAAATACAACCCCGGCCAATGTCTTTGCCGGAACCTTTGGCGGCGGGGTCTTTGCCATGACCCGCAGCCAGGATGTTGCCATTTCCCCGGCAGCAGAGGATTTTGGTCATCGAGTAACGGGGCAATCCTCACCACCAAAGGCAATCACTCTCGGTAACGGCGGCGCTGCAGATCTGGTTATTAGTTCGATAACTTTGGCTGGTACCGATGCAGCCATGTTCCAGTTGACTGCGGGAAGTTGCCCCAACCTCACCCCCACCCTGCTTTCGGGGGAAAGCTGCACTGTCAATGTCGTTTTTACTCCTGATGCAGCTGGTTTGCGTAGTGCCGTTGTGCAGATATCCTCTAATTCAGGGACTGCACCACTGGTATTGGTGCCTCTGAAAGGTGTCGGTGTTTATCCATTCAACCTCAGCATTGCAGGATCAGGGAGCGGGACGGTTGCGGTGTCGTCTTCAACCTCTTCCGTCGACGCAGGGGCGGCCTGCACCCCGCTCAATATCTTTTGCGGAGCCTTTGAGCGAGGCACCTCAATAACCCTGACGCCAACGCCTATTAGCACATCGTCCTTTGCAGGTTGGAACGGATGCCCAATGACCATGGGTGACTCCTGTTTCATCCTCACCCTTGACACTGCCATCGATGCCACGGCAAACTTTACGGCCTATCCCTCTCTCCAAGCTATTATGGATGCTGCCGTTGGCAACGAAAACATCAAGCTTCCCATCACAACATATGTGGAAAATATAGTCATGAACCGCACGGGAGTCGTACTGACCTTGAGTGGTGGATGGTCTGCCGATTATGTAGCACAAACAGGATTCACCACCATCCAGGATTCGTTGACCATCGCCAATGGCTCCTTAATCCTGGAAAACCTCCAGATCATTTAGCACTCTAATTTTAGAAATAAAAAAGCCTGCTTTTTCAAAAGCAGGCTTTTTTACAATTTGTAGAGGCTTTAAAAATCAGCTGCAGCCACAACCTTTATTGTCGACGCTGTGTAGAGATTCTTTTGTTCCGCACTTCTGGCACCGCCAGAAGAGGCCACCTCAACCCGGCAGCAGTATCATTTCTTCCTGACACTCCGGGCAAACTTTTTTTGGCTCCATAGCTCCCCCCCTCTAGTTTATTCCTAATGAAAGGTTACAGTTTGGGCCAATAAAAAGTCAAGTTTGGAAAAATTAAATTGCTGTTATTATTGGACTTTTATAGAAAACTGTCCAACCCCGGGAATAGCAGTTGTAATAATATCCCCCGATTTGATCTGGCCAACTCCAGCCGGGGTGCCGGTCAGTATCAGATCGCCGGGTTCCAGAGTGAAGATGTTGGACATATGGCTGATGATGGCTGTGATGGAGTGGATCATCAGTGAGGTATTGCCATTTTGGCGAGGCTGACCGTTAACATCGAGTTTTATCTGCAGGTTTTGAGGATCGGCTACAGTGGCTGCATCGACAAAGGCAGAAAGGGGGCAGGCGGTGTCGAACCCTTTGGCAATGTCCCACGGCAGGCCCTTTTTTTTCAGTTCAGCCTGCACATCTCGTAGGGTAAGATCAATGGCGACGCCGTAGCCGGCAATATGTCCCAGGGAATCTTCCACGGCTATGTTTTTCCCGGACCTGCCGATTAATAGTGCCAGTTCTGCTTCATGGTGACAGTCCATTGAATAGGGTGGGATGACGATTGATTCCCCTTCAAAGATGACAGAGGTGGCCGGTTTCATAAAAATAATAGGTGCTTCGGGTTTGGCGTTGCCCAGTTCTTTAATATGATCAGCATAGTTACGGCCGATGCAGAGAATTTTGCCGATAGGGTACTCTTTCCCCGTGGCGGTAATATGGATAGTTCTCACTATTCCCCCTCGCTAAAAAATTTAATTTAGTTTGTCTCCGACGCCCCCGGGGCTTCATAAACTTTCAGATCAAATCCCACCGACTGGTAGCTCCCAATGGTGTAGAACTAACCAAAGTAAAATAAACCGGCCTTTTTAGCTTAAAGATTGCAGACGCTGCGGCAATGCCCGACCAGTCTGCATCCCTGCCAGGTGCCTCTTCTTTTTAGTTCGTTCACCACAGAAAACCACATCTGATTGTTCTTCAGATTCCAGTTGGGAGCAACCCTGATGGCGAGGGGGGCAGAGCCGTAAAGTCGCTGGATGCTGATCTCTGAAGGGATCAACTCAAGGAAATCACAGACGGCTGCCACATAATTTTCGTGGGTCAGAGGGATAAAACGCCCGTCAAGATACCACTGGGCCAGCCGGGTCCCTTTTACCGCATGAAGTTGGTGGATCTTCAGGGAATTTATCGGCAGGGAGGAGATCAGCCGGGCAGTCTTCATGAAATCGGCATGGCTTTCCCCTGGAAAACCATGGATAAGGTGGGTGCAGATATCGATACCCCTGCCGGTAACTCTTTCAACAGCCTGCAAGTAATCGGAGAGGGTGTGGCCTCGATTTATCTGCTGGAGGATGGCATCGTCCATGGACTGCAGTCCAAGCTCAAGGCACACATACTTTGATTGGGCAAGGTCGCTCAAAAGGTCGATTGCGTCGTCTGCTAAGGCATCCGGCCTAGTGCCTACCGAAATGCCAACCACATCCGGGTGAGCCAAGGCTCGGCCATATAGATTTTTAAGCTTTTGGACAGGACCATAGGTGTTGGTGAACTTTTGAAAATAGACGATGAACTTCTCGCTGCCAAGCCGCTTTCTGTGATAGGCCATTCCTTCCGCCATCTGCGTCTCGATGGGGATCTCGGCCAGGGTTGCTCCAGGGGAAAATGAGGCAGGGTCGCAGTAAACACAGCCGCCAATGCCGCGGTTTCCATCCCGATTGGGGCAGGTGAATCCGCCATCGACATTAACTTTGCTGACTCTGCAACCAAAAAGTTTGCGCAGATATGAACCATAGGAATTGATGTGCAGCTGGTTGTGGATAGTGGCACTGACCATTACTTAAATTTCTGTTTCAGGAAACGGCAGAAGAGACAGCAAGTTTTTCGCTGCCGAACGTGGATTTTCGGCTGAAAGGATGGCGGAAACAACGCCTATGCCATGGGCCTCGGCAGCAATAATATCTTTAACATAGCTGCTATTTATGCCTCCAAGGGCAAACACCGGTATCTGCATCAGGTCAGTCACTTCCGACAGTTTTGCAATTCCCACCGGTTCACCGTAGGGTGCTTTTGAGGGGGTATGGTAAATGGGGCCGAAGGTAATGAAATCGGCACCTTTTTCCTGGGCGACTATGGCTTGAACCTGATTGTGACAAGAGACCCCGATCAATTTCTTTTCTCCCAGCACTTGTCTTACGCGATAAATGGGGATGCTGTTGTAGCCGAGGTGGACGCCATCAGCATCCACAGCCAAGGCAATATCGAGGCGGTCATTGATGATGAGCCTGGTGTTATGCCGGCTTGTCAGTCGGCGCAGGTTGTAAGCCAATTCGTACAATTCCCGGCTGGAAAGATCCTTTTCCCTTAGTTGGACAGCTCGGACCCCGCCCCTGATCGCTTCTTCAATAACAAACTCAAGATTGCGACCATTGGTCTGTTTACGGTCAGTAACCAGGTAGAGGTTGAAATCTATCCACGGAGAAGAAGATTTCACTAGATCATCCCTTCGATTGGGCTTGAGGCTGATGCGTATAATTTTTTAGAAATCCTGCCAGCCTTAAAGGCCAGGCGACCCGCCCGCACGGCTAAATTCATGGCCTCCGCCATGGCGATCGGATCCATGGCGCCGGCTATCGCGGTGTTCATAAGGACGCCGTCACAACCAAGCTCCATGGCGATCGCAGCATCGGAAGCGGTTCCGACGCCGGCATCAACAATAACCGGTACCTTTACCGTATCCATGATGATGCGGATATTATAAGGGTTACGAATGCCGAGACCACTGCCGATGGGTGCGCCCAGCGGCATGACAGCCGCGCAGCCGATATCTTCCAATTTTTTGCAGAAAATGGGGTCATCGGTGGTGTAGGGAAGGACGGTAAAACCTTCCTTGATCAGCACCTTGGCTGCCTTAAACAGTTCTTCATTATCTGGAAACAGAGTCTTTTCATCCCCTAGTACTTCCAGTTTGACGAAGTCAGACAGACCCGCCTCCCTTGCCAGTCGGCAAGTGCGAATGGCTTCTTCGGCGGTATAGCAGCCGGCTGTATTTGGCAGCAGGGTGTACTTACTGGTATCAATATGGTCCAGCAGTGATTCCTTGCTTCTATCGGAGATGTTTACCCGACGCACGGCAACGGTGATGATCTCGGCTCCCGATATCTCTATGGCTTTCAACATTTGTTGAAAATTAGCGTATTTGCCGGTACCGACCATCAATCGGGATGTGAACTCACGGCCACCAATTATTAATTTATCAGTGTTGTTGGACATTGGTGAACTCCTCACTAATTGTAAATGGGAACTCCTCTCCACAACCTCCGCCGACAAAATGAACTATTTCCAGCAGATCACCATCGTTTAGGAGGGTTGTCCCATAATCGGCTTTGGGCAGTATATCAAGATTCAGTTCCACTGCGACACGTTTAGGGTCGATGTTTATTTGTTCCAGGTAGGCAAGGAGGGACATTGGTCCAATAACTGCTTTTTCACCATTCACTATTATTTCCAAGGGTGCTCCATTTGTGGTAACGGGTGGAATAGGAACAATAAAAGCCGCTTTAGCGGCTTGTGGTTTTAAAAAACCGATCTTAACCCTTGGTAAATTAACAATTTTAACACTTTGCTGTCAACTCTTTTCTTGGGTAGATTGTTGTATTTAAAGGGGTTTAGGCTGGACAACTTACTGTTCCATTTGCTGCTTTCTTTCGGAGTCCGCCATTGCTTCAAGTTCCTTCCTGATTTCTTCATTACAGAAGGTCCAGATATGATAGCTTTCAAGCCCGATGATGGTGACTCCTGCTGCAAAGACGGCCCACATGTTATCTTCCAGTACTCCACCCAAATGATAGAAGAGGTAGAAAACAGAAAGGTATGCCACATGGGCAATGCCACTGTAGCTGGCTGAACCGCTCATCATCCGCGACAGGATAAGAATGATGGCTGAAAAGGCGTATAGAAGAAGTGCGGTGCTGATCATGTTGGCTGAGGGAGGTGTACCAAGAATGTTGCGAACATCGGAGGGCACGGAGGGGAGAAATGCGAATCTTTGGACAGCACCTATGCTGACAGCAATAAAGAGAGCCATAGCATAAAGGCCATGGGAGGACTTGGCCTTCAGCCGCTGAATTTTTTCACTGATTTCGGGGGAAGCTGCTGCAGGTTTCATTTGTTCACCTGGCTGCTTGTTCGGAGGAGGTGATTGCTTCTGCATGGCCGGCGCCATCTCAAGGCGCCTCAGGCTCTGTTGAAAACAGGTTATACTGTGTTTTCAACTGCCGGGGCCACCTTGTTGACTGTTTTATCGCTGCCCTTCAGTTCCCTGAGCTCTCCCTCGCTTTTTTGCAGTTGAGAGGCGATAGATCTGACATTGCCGGCGAGTTCTGCCAGCTCACCGGAAACACCGGAAAGTTCAGTCGAAAGAGTACCACTGTTCACTTTTGAAGTAAATGCCATAATTTGGTTAAGGGGCAGGAAAACCTGCCTTCTCAGCAGTGCCGCAACGCCCCCTACCGATAACAGCAGTATCATTATGCTGAAGATGATCATGCGACTACGGAGGAGGGAGAGGGTTTGGGTGAGATGCTCGGCTGAAAGACCGATATCGAGAGTGCCCAGTATCTTTTGGCCGGCATTGTGAACATGGCATGGAGCCGTGTAGCATGCCGGCTCGTTATAAAGGGGGGATGTTATAGCAATGATCTCTTTACCAGTCCCGTTGCTAAACTGCCGTGCACGCTCCATGTGCCTAAGGCTGGCCTTTGCCTCATGGCCCGCATGACAACCGACACACCCTGCAGCCTTCTTGTCCACATAGGTAAAGACCTCGTTATGGTCGCCCGAGAACATGATGAGCCCTTTTTTGTTGAAGATGCGCACATGTTCGATCCCTTCCTGACTGCCCACATTGTCGATGATGTTTTTCAGTGTCTCCCGGTCGCCTTTCATCATTGCATAGCGTGTAGATTTGGTGATGGTATCGGCAAGCTTGGTCTCATAGGAGACGGCGTCGTTGGTCATGTCTGTTTTCAGGGCGGAGAAGAGGAGTATGCAACAGATAACTACAAATCCTGTTATTGCCACTGCTACCGGCACTATGGCTCTGGCTACCAGACTTTTCAACATAAGGCACCTCCGTGAAAGACTGTTTGAACCATCTTAATTCAGCTACTTCAGAGCTTGTATCCATTTTTGGGCGGGTACAAGCCCCGAAGCAACCCTTCCTGACATTTTTTTGTCAGACCTTATGGCATTTGTCACAGTTCTCTTTCACTGTAAAGGCTGTTTTGCTGTCATGACAGGCGCCGCAGGATTTGCCATTTTCCATTTCAGCCATGGAAGCCGCTTTGTTTCCGGAGCGGGGGCGGTAAAGGTTCGGATGGCAATCCTGGCATTTGTATGCTTCCAGATGGAAACTATGACTAAAGTTTACGTTACCTGCGCCACCGACTTTAAATTTCTTATCCTTTATCGGATGGCACTTGGCGCATTGAGAGACTGCGAAGCTCTTCTTTCCGTCATGACAGGCTCCGCATGATTTCCCTTTTTCCATTTGTGCCATGCCGACCTTCTTGTTTGGTCCGGCATTGAAAATACTATTATGGCAGGATTTGCACTGCATGGTCTTCAGGTGGTCTGTGTGGCTGAAAATAGTCGGGCCGGTCTCTTTTACCTGATAAGTTATAGTTCGCACTTTATGGCAGGAGGTACATTTCCCCAGGGCAAAGGCTTTAGTGCCGTTATGGCAGATGCCGCAGGATTTCCCTTTTTCCATGTCGGCCATGGTGTAGCGGACGTTCTCCTTTAAATTGCCATTGTGGCACGATTTGCAGCTGATATTTGCAGATCTGTCACTTTTCTTCTTCAAATGGAAACTATGGCTGAAGACAACGTTGCCGGCCCCTTCGGTTTTGAAGGTCTTTTCCTTGAGCTCCAGAGAGTAGGCCAGGCTAGTGCTGCCCAAGAGCATTGCCACAATGCATATGGTCCATCGGAGTCTCATGACTGTCTCCTGTTGGTGTTTGATTATGTGCAGCCACTGCCCTAACGGAATGAACCTTCTTCATTTGTTTTAAAAGCTGAAGCTCCAACAGCCAGTCGCTCTTCGCCCGCATAGGCCTTGGTGGCTTTGATCTTTTCCGTTACCGGTTCAGCTGCCTCCTGGGTCTTCCATGCATAGAGTATTGGCAGTCGATAGAGGATGAAGCGGTAGACAGCGATGTAAATGGCGAAAATGGTAATGGCGATTATGACTTCACGCCAGTGGGGAATCTCTCGCTCAGCCAGTTTCCAGTTGAAGGCGATCATGGCAGTGTTAATCCTGTTAAGGACAACCCCGAATACCGTCAGAAAGGCACTGAAACGAACCAACCCCGCCAACCGGTGCCTTATGGCATAGGCAAACAGCAACAGCGGTGCTATTACGCCGATAAACATCTCTAACAGGTACCACTGGCCCCATCCGGTGGCCAAATATCCCCACTCGTTGTCATGGGCCATGCCGATCAGTTTAATGGTGAGATAGGTGGCAAGTCCCATGCTGGAGCCTTTGGCGAGGGAGATGGTCAGCTTGTCCAGTGTCTGCTTGAATCTTTCGTCGCATCGCCAGGCCATTGACTTGCTGGCAATCGTACTGACCAGAATAACCATACAAAGGCCGCCGGGCAGGGAGGAGACGAAAAAGTGGAGCCATTGGAATGATGCGGAGTACCATAGGGGATGAACCTTCCCCGGGGCGTAAGTAAATAATGCCCCCAGTGCACCCTGGTGCAAGGTTGAAAGGATGATGCCGGCCACCGTTAATCCCAGGGTGATTTTCCGCACCCCTCGTTTGCCGACAGGAAAGCCGATCCATTCGAAGAAAGATGAAGAAACCTCCGCAACTTGCACCGAAAGATAGGTGGCTACGTGCCAGGCAACCAGAAACAATACTGCCGCAGGGCCAAAGGAAACAACCATCGGGTAGGGAAGTCGCCAGGGCTGTCCCAAATCCACCATTAGATAGATGACGGCGAAAAGGTAGCCAAGAAGACCGTTCAGGAGACCTAGTCGCTCGATTGGTTCAAAATCGTGGCGGCCGAAAACTTCCACGGTCGTCCCCAGCTGGAAACCGGATGAGGATAGGGGGACCATGGCGAAAAGCCCGAAGCCCAGGAACAATCCCCATGGATAATCATTGGAGCTGTGAGTGACCCAGCTCAACCCGAAAACGAAGCGGCCAAGTATAATAGGTATGCCGACTGCAAAGATGGCTGCAAGAAGCCAGTTAAAGGGGTTGCGCAGGGCCTGGAGAATATACTGCCGTGGCGTGAGCCCCAGGAGGAGCTTTTCCATTATCGACCATTTTTTCCCTTTGTCGTTGTCCCTGTAATGGGAATCGACCATTTCAATTCCGCTTGCTCTATATCTTTTCATTGTCGGTGTCCTCCTGCGCTGATTTTGGATGATCATTGTGCCCATGCTCTTCTTCATGGCCTTTGTTGCGGGTGGAGAGCAGGTGGAACCCGGTAAAAAGGGCAGGCCAGATGGCCAAAACCATTGGTACAGTGCCGAGGAACTCCTTGACATTTGAGATTATCGGCTCGTTTGCCAACGTTGTATCGAAACCGACCTTGTCGAAAGGGACGCTTGAGAGATAGAGCCAGCCGGTCCCTCCCACTTCCTTCTCCCCGTAAATGTGATCGATATATTTGTCAGGCATTTCCCGGATACGCTCATGTCCCATTTTGATTAAGTCTTTTCTATAGCCGAAGGTGAGGACCTCTTGGGGGCAGACCTCTACGCAGGCAGGAGGTTTGCCATATTTGACACGGGTGTCGTAGCAGAAGATGCATTTTTTTACCACAGGGTTCAAGGCACTGGAATAGCTATAGCCTGGGACATTGAAGGGGCAGGCGATCATGCAGTTGCGGCAACCCACACATACCTTGGAGTTGTAAATGACCGCGCCTTCCTTTGTCTTGGTATAGGCATTGACGAAACATGAGGTGAGGCACGCCGGCTCGTTACAATGGTTGCACTGGATTTTGCGATATACCGGGCCGCCCCTGTTTTCATAGCGGTTGACAACGGTGTATGCCTCTTCAGATGGTCGACGTTTTTCCTCGAATACAGATTGATCGTCAAAGGGGACCTTGGGTTCAGGAAGCTGCTGCTCTTTGTTACAGGCAGCTTCGCAGCTACGGCAGCCGATGCAGCGCGTCAAGTCAACCAAGACCCCCATTCCTTCAGAATAGCCTTCAAAAGAACCGCTTCCCCAGGCCTTTTTCGTCGGCAGCCCAAGGGAGGATGCTGCCCCACATAACATGCAACCTTTAAGGAAATCTCTCCTCTTCATGATCGTCTCCTTGATACGAGGGTTTTAGTCAATCTTATTGTCAATGGCTTTAGTGAACGACTTTCCCCTGTGTCTTCCTGGGTGCAAAGCTCCCCGAATTATAAAGGGCCTCACCGGTCTTGGTCATTTGATGGCAGTCCCCGCACCCTGTGGGTCCTCCCATCTTTGTATGACATCCCATGCAACTCAAATGATAGGCCCCCTTCAAGCCAGGCTTATCCTGGTGATACAGTTTGCTGTCTGCTTGTTTATCTTTCAATGATTCTGCCGAAAAAGGTTGTGCCGAATGACATCCCCTACATGCTACTACGGGATTTTCGCTGCTGTTTTGGTGGCATCTGACGCAATTGGGATCTTCCACCAGATTGCCGGTAGTGTGGTGGTGGCACCCGGCGCAGTCCTTCAGCGACTCAATATGCTTCGCATGATTGAATTCAACCTTGTCATAGAGCTTTACCAGAGAATCGAGCGATATTACATCCGGCAGATTCTTTGCCTGGCATACTAAAGGGACCGCGGCCAGCGCAACCATGACAATGATTCTCTTAACCCAGTTCAGTCCTGTGTACATAATTGCTATCTCCTTTTTCCCGGGATGTTATTACCAGCCGATCCTTTGTGTGTTGCAATAGCTATCTGGTAGTCTGATCTTTGTCCTTATGGATATAGCGGTAAAATATTGGAAACCCGACAAAGAAAGCGATACAGATCAGGTATTCAACTCCTTTTATGTACTGGTAGAAATCAACGAGGGTAAATACTTCCTTTATTTCTCCCATTGATTGAAGAGTTTGATCGAGCATGATAATTCCTCCTCTTTATAGATTTGGTAGAAACTGTTCAGCTGATATTTCAATTTCGTATTTGCACCTTTGCTTCTTTCTCCTTCGCTTTTCCTGTCACAAGCTCCTTGACAATTCCCCACAGAGTTATGATGGCTGGGATCATTTGGACTACGACGACAAGGGCGCAGAAGCCGAGGAATGCAAGTACCAGAATTCCGCTGTTGTAAACTCGTGTCGTGCTGGCTGCAAAAGCCTGTGGGACTGCGACCATCCAGAGGGTAACCATAATGATGAGAGTCTGTAGTGTTTTCATGCTTTCTCCTTTCTTGGCTCATTGGCCTTGTGTTTTATGCGCCTTGGTTCCTTGCAGGTTCTCAAAGGCACACTTAACGGCTTGGCGGATCTCTTCCCGGTCTTCTGGTTTCACCGGCTTAAGAGCGTGATAAAATATTCCTTCTTTGCGCAGCTTGCGGATGAGCGGTAGAGGTACTTCATTGGAAATCAGAATGATTGTCAGGTTTTGATCACATTTCTTTAAAATCGGTATCAGATCCATTGCTGTGATTTCATCAAACTCGCTGCTTAGCAGCACTACCTGTGCGGTCCTTTTCAGAATTCCGTACACCACATTGGCTGCCGAATTTGTAACCATGACGTTGTATCCAGCTTCAATGAAGATATCAGCCATGGATTTTCGGTTATCCAGATCCTCGTCTGCGATGAGAAGTCCTTGCATAGATTCAACCTCACTTGTTAAGGTTTCGCAGGCACTGCTCCCATAATTTTTTTACGACGCCTTGTCAGATTTCTTTGCCTCGATAGTTTGTTTTGAAGTACAAAGCCCCTTGATCATGGAAACGAATAACAACAAACCTGGTATCGCCTGGAACACAATAATCAGAGCGCCGAAGCCGAGGAATAGGTATAACAGGATGCTGTGTTCAGTGTTTTCCATTCCGTTGGCAGCAAAGGCGGTTGAAATGCTGCCGATGAATACCAGTAAAGTGTTTTTAACTGTGCTTTTCATGAATCCTCCTTTTTGCCTTCCCCAGTAAACTTCTTACTATTCATTGTGCATCAGCTATGCCGACTTTAAAAAAATTTAATTTATTTTGTAACATGTTAAATTTGCAATACTTATAAGCCTGTGGATGGCTGGCTTGTTGCGCTTTGGCATATAGGGTGTATATAAATTTTGTACGCATGTGCAGGCGGAATGTGGGGATTATATGAGATAGCTGACCTCAAATCCCCTACGCTATGGACCAAAGAAGAAAGTAAAGGAAGTGCATGAAAAAGAAATACATTGTATTTTTTTAATTTATAGCTTTTAATGTTATGATGTATTTTGAGTTTGAGGATTTTGATTTCTACAATAGAATGCGGTGTTGTTTGTCCAAAAGCAGTCAGGGGTGCAAAAATGGCTCAAAAACGCATAATTGTGGTTGACGACGAAGATATTATCCGTGAGGGGATGCGTCGCATTCTCAGCAACAGCGGGTTTGTAGTGGAAGCATTTGCTAACGGATATCTGGCTCTGGAAAAACTGCAGAATGCCTTCTTTGATCTGCTCATAACGGACCTGAAAATGCCGGGTATGAGTGGAATGGACGTCCTCAAGAGCATTAAGGTTCTGCAGCCTGAGATGCCGGTTATAATGATAACCGGTTATTCCTCTGTTGATACTGCGGTTGAAGCCATGAAAATCGGTGCTGTGGATTATATCGGCAAGCCATTCACGCCTGATGAGATCGTAGCCAAAGTAGAAGCCGCTTTGGAAGTAAAGGCGGTGCTAATAGACGACATATACTTGCGCAAGGAACTCAGGGACAATAATGGATTTGATCAATTCGTAGGAGCCAGTCCGGAAATGCAAAAGGTATATCGCCGCATAATGCAGGTGGCGCCAACCGATAGCAGCGTGCTTATTACAGGGGAGAGCGGCACTGGTAAAGAACTGGTTGCCTCTGCCATACATAAAAACAGCCAGCGAAGGGATCAGCCCTTTGTAGCCGTTGATTGTACCTCTCTGGCAGAAAATCTGCTTGAGTCCGAGCTTTTCGGTCATGTCAGGGGGTCATTCACCGGCGCAATCCAGACCAAAACCGGGCTTTTTAAGGTTGCCGACGGTGGTACCCTATTTCTTGACGAGGTTGCAAACATAAGTCTGACTACTCAGGCCAAATTACTAAGGGTTCTTCAAGAGCGGGAGGTGACGCCCATCGGGGGAACCCAGCCAGTGCCGATAAATATACGCCTCATAACTGCGGCGAACAGAAATCTAAAAACAATGGTTACAGATGGAAGTTTTCGCGAGGATTTATTTTTCCGCCTCAATATTATTCCGGTAGACTTGCCTTCATTGCGTGAGAGGAAGGGAGATCTACCGCTCCTGATTGCGCACTTTTTGAAAAAATTTGCCGAGGAGGTGGGTAAGGAAATCAGAGGCCTGGCCCCAGATGCTCTGGCATTGCTGGAAAGCTACCCTTTTGCGGGGAATGTGCGGGAGTTGGAAAATATTATTGAACGAGCGGTGGTGCTGGTGGAGGGTGGGGTGATCCAGAAAGAAGATCTTGAGCTTACCCTGCCGGAGGGAAGCGACAGCAGCATAACCACAGGATTTGTGCCGCAGAGTGCTGATCAGTTGAAAGAGAGGAAGCGCCAGTTGCGGGAGTTGGCAGTTGAACCAGTGGAGAAGGCCTTTGCCATCAATGCCTTGAAAAGGTGTAACTGGAATGTTACCAGAGCTGCTCGAACTTACCGGCATGCTTCGGCCAAACTTCCAGGCATTGATGAAGAAGGTTGGTTTATCTGTCAGAGGCCAGTCCGATAGCAATTAATACTAAAAGTGGCTCCTCCTAAGCCTGCTAAGTGAATTTTACCCGACCGTGTCAGGAGAGTTATATACATTTTTATTAAAAAGCAGTTGATGTTGTTCCCTTATGGTTTCAAGCTTACCCTTCAAATTAATGGGCACCTCTATGGTAAAGGTCGTCCCATTTCCCACCACGCTCTGTACTCGAACCTGTCCACAATGATTATGAATGATCCCATAGGAAACAGAAAGGCCGAGGCCGGTTCCCCGGTGCTCCTTAGTACTGAAAAATGGATCAAAAATCTTTGGAAGAGTGTCTTCCGGGATGCCGCAACCGGTATCAGATATGGTTATGAATTCGGACAGATTATCTTCCATCATCCCTGTCATGAGGTGAAGACTCCCCCCTTCAGTCATGGCTTGGCCGGCATTGAGAAGCATATTGATAAAAACTTGCTCGAATTGATCCGGGTCCAGCATTATGTCAGGCATGCCATCGGTGAAATCCTTGATAATAGTGATGTTCTGGAACAGTATCTGGTGTTCCACAAGGGAAAGGGCCAATTCCATGATGGCATTAATTGATGACATTTTCATCTGGGGCAACGATTCCCGCGAGAAATCCAAAAGCCCTTTTACGATCTTGCTGCACCGTTCAGTTTCCTGGACGATGGTTTGCAGATCTTCCTTGAGTGCCGGGTCAAGCCTTGGACTATCGTTTACCAGGGATGAAAAAATCAGAATCCCTGTTAGCGGATTATTTATTTCGTGCGCGATCCCTGCCACCAGTTCGCCAATGGAGGCAAGTTTTTCAGAGCGAATCAGCTGTGACTGAATTTCAGTGATCTCTCGAGTTCGGGCTGCAACCTTGACTTCCAGATTTTTGCCCCAGTCCTCCAGTTCCTCCCTCGCCTGTTTCAGATTTATCGTCATTTTGTTGAAGCTTTCTGCCAGATCACCCAGCTCATCTCCGTGATCAAGTGAGACAGTGCCGTCCATTTCACCTCTTGCCAGCTTTTCGTATGTTTAAGCAGATGTTGAACCGGCAGGTTTACCATCTGCTGAATAAATATTGTTAAAAACAATGAAATGAGGCCCATGAGAAGTATGGTGATGGCAATAGTTGTGCCACGATAGCTGGCCAGCTGTTCATTCATGTGATCCAAGGGGATAGTGACGTCAAGAACTCCGAGTATTTTGGTGTCGACAGGATGAAAATGGCAGGAGGCAGTATAGCATCTTTCTTCGTTGTAAATGGCTTTGGCCAATCCGAGCAACTGACTACCGTCATGTCTTGTGTATTGTCTGCTCCGGTTCATGGAGGACGCTTGAATAACCGGATCGCCGGTGGCATGACACATGTTGCACGCTTCATTCATCTTGTCCAGAAGAGAGCCAATTTCCTCGGGCTTGGTGGAGTAGATAATGGTGCCGGTTTTATCCATCAGGCGGATGTTGCCAATGCCCTTTTCGTTCCCGATTTCCTTGATGATATCCTGGGTGCGGCCCCTGTCATCATGGAGCATCTGGTGCTGTGTCGCCCTGATTACCGTATCACCTAATTTATCCGCATAGGTAACGGCTTCCTCAAGCAGCAGTTTTTTCAGGCTGCGCAGATTTATATAGGCGAACAAGCCCATGAAAATGATCAGCATTAAATTGATGGCGATGGCAAGTTTTGAGATCAGGCGCAGGCGCAAAGAGTTGGCTCCATGAGAAAAAAGTGACGCTAGCTAGCCTCTCGTGATATAGACGGAGCATTTGGCATACTTGGCAACCTTGTGCGAAACACTCCCCAGCAATTTCCGTTTCAGAAAGCCTTTGCCTGAACTGCCGATGACGATGACGTCTATTTCTTCCTTTTCAGCGAATTTTAGCAGCTCATCTGCAGGGTCACCGTAAACCACTTTTATTTCAAGAGGTATGCCTGCTTCTTTTGCATCCTTCTCTATTACATAGAGAATACGCTCCTGTAACTGAGCCCATTCTTCAGATTCGGTTATTGGTGCCGCCGGAACAAAATCGGTGAATGTATTTCTGGGTGCATTGGGCAGGACGAGCATGGCGTAAATTTTGCTTTTGAATTGGCTTGGATTGCCTGCCGCCATCCGTACAGCCTCTTCGGCGGCCTTGTCTGAAAGGGGAGAACCATCTATTGCGACCAGAATTTTTTTCCTCAGGTTAAGCATGAACCAGCACCTCCTCAAGCTATAGCAAATCAAATGTACATGATCCCGGCTGGAAAAGCTTTAACTCCAGGATCAAATATTCCGAATCGGTGAAAATTGGCGTTTGGCTTTTCTTGCTTGACAAGTATAAAACACTATTCTATATTTTCAAACAGAATAAGCCAATATTTGTGAAAATATTGAAATTAGAAAAAGCTTCAAGAAACAAGTCGCTAAAATACCTTTAGCTGCTACATCATCTAAAATCTGTGGTCAGGCTGATAAAATAGCATTGACAACTGGTTCAAAAAAGAATAAGAAATCCTGTTGTAATTCTAACAGGAACAGGTGTTGCCAATGGCAAAGAAAGAGAAGTCGGAGTACATAATTCAGGCTGTTTCTCACGCTTCTTGATCTTCTGGAACAGTTTCATGACGATGTGGACGAGTTGGGAGTGACAGAGCTTAGTAAACGGCTCAAGCTCCACAAAAACAACGTTTTTCGCCTACTTGCCACGCTGGAGTCAAGAAACTATATCGAGCAGAACAAGGTTACCGAGAATTATCGCTTGGGGCTAAAAACGCTGGAGTTAGGGCAAACTTTTATCAAACAGATGGGATTACTTCGCCAGTCGCGGCCGGTCCTGGAATCACTTGTACATGATTGCAATGAAACCACCTACGTTGCCATCCTCAAGGAATTCCATATCATATATCTGGACGTTGTGGAAACCGATCTGACCGTAAGGGTCGTACCTCGGGTCGGGGCAAGGTTGCCTGCCTATTGCACCGCAGCCGGCAAAATACAGATTGCCTACATGACCGACGAAGAACTGACCAATTATCTCCCTTCCAAGGAAATGAAACGCTTCACGACTCAACACAATCATTGACCGGGAAGAATTGAAAAAGCACCTGGTCCAGGTTGCGAAGCAAGGCTATGCCATAGATAATGAAGAACTGGATGTGGGAGTCAAGTGCGTAGGTGCTCCTATCCGTGACTATACACGCAGGATTATTGGTGCTGTTAGTATTTCCGGACCTTCCATGCGCTTTACCGATGAACGGCTGGAAAAAGAACTTATTCCTCTGGTTATGCAGGCCTCTGAAGAAATCTCAGCAAAGCTTGGTTATCACAAATAAAAAAGGCCCCCAAGGGGGCCTTTTTAAACAGCACCTGTTATTATTGCCTCCGTAATACTTCCCTCTCCCACAACGCTTTTACTTGTGTTTCAAGCTCCTCAAGGTTTCCCCTGTTGTCTATCACTAAAGAGCCGTAAAGTTTTTTTGTCTCCATGGGCATCTGTGCAGCTATTTTTTGTGCTGCTTCTTTCCTTGTCACCTTATCACGTGCCATTACCCGTTCCATTTGGGTTTCTTTATCCACGTAAACGACCCACACCTCATCTACTCTAGAGGTGGCCCCCGCTTCAATCAAAAGCGGCGCCATATATATTACAACCGGGGCGCCTGATGTTTCAACTCGCAACAATTCTTCTTCTGCTCGTTTGCCGATGGCTGGATGAGTGATTGCTTCAAGCTTCAGTCTGTCGGCCGGATCAGAAAATACTATTTTGCCCAAGGCAATGCGGTTGATGGTTTGGTCGCTGTTAAGAATGCCCTTGCCAAATTCAGTTAGGATCGCATTGTATGCCGATTCTCCCGGTGCCATCACCTGGCGTGAAAGCTGGTCGGCATCAATAACCTCAACGCCGATCTTTCTCAGTATTTCAGCGACAGTGCTTTTGCCGGAGGCGATTCCTCCTGTGAGTCCAATGACGCGCACTGCTATTCCTCCCTCAGTTCTGCTTCATACTTGTTCGCCAGCGCCAATTACCTCGGCAAAATTAGAAAACAAGCCTTCGTTCTCTTTGCTTGACTATTTAGATGGTCAACTCCCCATTGCATAAAAGTGTCTTGCGAGTACCGTCGGCTAAAATGGCCGTTAAGGTTGGTCTATAAAAGACATAGTCTTCGTGAAAGGGAGTACTGACTGTGCCGCCGAAGCCGGAGTTGTCGCCGAGGGCGATATGAACGGTACCAAGAATTTTCTCCGCCTCCAGAATGTTGTCAGGCCTTTTTGCCTTGTCGTTAGTGCCGATGCCCAGTTCGGCAATATTTCGATTGAGCTCGCTCTCGGCAAATTTTTGTTCCAGTTTCAGTCGATGCGGTTCGTCACCTCGAATTTCTACAACCCTTCCATCTTTAACAATTAATTCAAGTGGTGTGACCAGTTTATGGGTCGGTCCATATTCAAGGACCATCGTCCCCTCTGAGGTTCCTTCTAACGGGGCCAGATAAACCTCTCCTGCAGGCAGGTTGCCGAAACTGCCTGGGTCGATAAGAAGGCCATCGTCTCCCTTTGCCGTCCTCCCCAGTTTGCCGATCAGCATCCGCGTCCCGTTGGGCGTAGTCAATTCCATGGTGACTGCCAAATTGACTTCCTTTGCCAATTTGTCGGTCCTTTCAGCGAGGGCATACCAGTCCACCTGCATGGAAGAGAGAAACATGTCCGGGTCGAAGTGTGGCAGACTGGCAAAACGTGCTCCTGCAGAAGTGACGAGTGAACGAAACCGGGTGTGACTGGTGGAATTGTTGGATAAGGCGATAATTATGTCAGTTACTGTCTCTTTGTTTGCCAGGACGATTTCTTCGGCCGCGGCCAAGTCATCGGCCATGGTGGTTTTGTTCAAAAGCCGCGCCAATATTCCAGCTTCTTCCAGCTTGTCAACAGTCCTGTTTCCCATTGCCGCTCGCCAGACCTCAACCGGTGGTTCCGCCCCGGATGCCGGAGTCGCCGGAAATGAAATAAAGACGGTGTTGCCGTAAGTTTTATCGGCAAAGGCTGCAGCTTCGGCAGCAGTTTTAAAAAGCCGCTCGCGGCGGTCCACATCGTCTAAGGATGGCTTTTCTTCGGCACGGATAGTGTCGCTAAATACGAGGATGCTTTCCCCTTTTTTGATACCCATATTGACGGTAAAAAGTGAGGTGAAGGCTGCAGAAAGCATGACTGATCTCCTTTCCTGATGGCTTGATACCGAAAGTACAGCAGATAATTATATATCAGAGCGCCACTCAGCTGGCAACCTTTTGTCCCAAGTCGAATACAGCCGTGATTTTTCCCTTGATTACCCTGCGGTGTTGTGCTAATTATTTGCATACTGTATACAATTATTTTTTTTGTATTTCTCTTGCAAATACAGGTAGATAACTGCTTTAACAGAAATAATTTAAAGGGTTTTTGCGGAGGCTGATGTGGCACAGGTGGTTTTTTCCAGCTGGGGAAGAAATATCATTGATAATCGCTCAGGTGGCGAAGCAAAGGAAGCGCAGTTGAGGCTGCCTGTCACCTATGATGGTGAGCGTCCGTTGGCTGCATTCATGGGCTGGGACGGCCTGATCGTCTTTGACAAGAGTGTGGATGTCCCCGCAATGGCTGCCGAATATATGCGGCGTGTACAAACGCTTTACTGCTGTGGCAAATGTACTCCGGGCAAGAAGGGCACCAAGGTTCTCATGGATACCTTGGCTGCAATTATCGGCGGAAATGCAACTGAGGCTGACCTTGACACCATTGAAGATCTGACGAAGCTTTTGGAAAACTGCAAGTGTACTCTCTGTCAAAGCTCAACAGTGCCGGTGCTGGACGCGGTTAAAAACTTTCGTAACGAATTCATTGCCTACATCAAAGGTGACAAGAAGGCGACAAGCAATTACCGCTACATCGAAAAATATACCGCGCCCTGCCAGGACAAGTGTCCTGCCCATATCGATATCCCGGCATATATTGAGGCCATCAAGGAATATTATTACGACCATTCCCTGGGGGCAATTCGTGACAGTATGCCGCTTCCCTCGGTTTGCGGACGTGTTTGTCCTCATCCCTGCGAAACTGCCTGCCGACGCAAGAATGTGGATGAGCCGATCAGCATCATGGTCCTGAAGCGCACCGCTTCCGACTACGAATGGAAGCATAAATTCGAGCCCCCCATGCAGCCGAAACCTCGTAAATCTAAAACCGTAGCCGTTGTCGGCGCAGGCCCTGCCGGCCTGGCTGCAGCCTACTATCTGGCCCTGGAAGGATACCCGGTAACTATATATGAAGCTCTTCCCGAGGGTTTCGGCGGCGGCATGGTTGCCGTTGGCATCCCTCCCTACCGTCAGCCACGCCATCTCTTGCAGCGCGATATCGACATCATCTCGTCCATGGGCGTTGAAATAATTTACGACACTCGCATCGGCAAGGATATCTCCCTTGAGGATTTGAAAAAGAAATTCGATTCCGTCTTCCTTGCCCCAGGTGCCCACCGGTCGAAACCAATGGGAGTTGAAGGCGAAGACAAAGGCTATAAGGGCTTTCTGAAAGGAGGGATAGACTTCCTTCGAGAGGCCTACATGGGCAAGCCGACCGGCATGGGTAAAAAAGTAGTCGTTGTCGGCGGTGGTAATACTGCCATTGACTGTGTTCGTGTTGCTCTCCGTGAAGGGGCCGAAGAGTCGATCCTGCTCTACCGTCGTTCCCGTAAGGAGATGCCTGCGGACGTTTGGGAAGTGGATGGTGCCGATGAAGAAGGGGTCAGATTTGAATTCCAGGTGCTTCCCACCAAGATTATCGTTGACGGCAACGACCAGATAACCGGTGTCGAATGTGTGCGCATGGCCCTTGGCGAGCCGGATGCCTCTGGACGTCGCCGCCCCGAGCCAATGGCCGGCAGCGAGTTCATCGTCGAATGTGATACGGTTATCCCTGCCATCGGCCAAGATCCTGATCTGAGTTTTATCCCGGCAGACATGGGTATCGACATCACCAAGTGGAATACCATCATCACTAAATATATTCCCTTCAAGGATGCGGCGGGTAAAGATCTGAAAGACGGGATGGGCAACTACCAGTCGCGAACCTTGATCACTGACTGTAACGGTATTTTCGCCGGCGGTGACGCCGAAATTGGTCCCCTTACTGTCGTTGCCTGCGTCGGCAGCGGCCATCGTGCTGCAAAAGTTATTCAGCGCTGGCTGGAAGAGGGAAAGGCATATTTATCCGACGACGAGTACATGGAAGATATCCTCAACTACATGGGGGTCTATGACAAGGACGAAAACGTCTCTTGCCTGGATTCCGCTGCCAGGGCCCATCAGGGTGAAGTACACGGCAAGGAGCGCGCCAGCTACAAGAATTACTGTGAGGTGGAGCTCGGCTTCACCGACAGCCAGGCGGTGAAGGAGGCGGAGAGGTGTTTGCGCTGCTATCGAGTCGCCATGGTGGCAGTCTGAGGAAAGGTCACTTTTTCGCCTTGGCGGCGTAAGTCTTCGCGCATGCTTGTGCGACATACCTTAGGTGCGACTCCGCTGCTCTCCTTGACAGCCTTGCCACGACAAAAAATTGCCATTGCAATATGATGAGAGAACAAAAACAATAAGACCTGAAAAAAATCTGAGGTAAAGATAATGGTTAACCTGATAATAGACGGCAAGAATATAACGGTGGCCAAGGGGACTACCATTCTCGAAGCTGCAGCGACAGTGGGCATCAAAATACCGACCCTGTGCTGGCTGCAGAAGGTTTCTCCTACCGGCGCCTGCCGAGTTTGCGCAGTTGAGGTCGAAGGGGTCGAGCGAACTATGACCGCCTGCAATACGCCGGTCAAGGATGGGATTAACGTCACTACCCAATCCGAGAGACTGACCACCATTCGCCGTAAGGTGATGGAGTTGATGTTGGTCAACCACCCCCTTGACTGCCCCGTCTGCGACGCAGGTGGCGAGTGCGACCTTCAAGATGCCTGTTATGGTCTGGATGTGGCGAAACAGGAATACTCGGCCCTTCTGGAAAGGCGCCAGATCCGTTACGACTGGCCGTTGATCGAGAGCGATCCAAATCGTTGCATCCTCTGCGAGAAATGCGTCAAGGTTGATCATGAGATAGTTGGTTGTGATGCCATTGCCGTAGTTAATCGTGGGGAAGCAACCATTATCGATACTGTGGACGGTAAGCCGCTCAACTGTGAATTTTGTGGCAACTGCATTGCTGCATGTCCTACCGGCACCCTCATCAGCAAGCCCTTCAAGTTCAGGGGCCGTCCCTGGTCCTTCAATGTAACAAAAAGCATCTGCGCCTTTTGCAGTAACGGTTGTCAGATAGAGTACCACTCACGCAACGGACGTGTCGCCCGCGTCACCAGTGATGACACCACCTTCAACAGCGGCAACCTCTGTATCAATGGTCGTTTCGGTTACAGCTATCTTAACTCTGCCGATAGGCTGACGGTGCCAATGGTGGCAGAGGGTGGCAAGCAGTCCCAAACCGATTGGAACAAGGCAATGGCCTTCGCCGTTGAGAAGCTGCAGACCATCATCAAGACATCAGGTGCCGATGCTGTTGCAGCTATCGCTTCACCCCGTCTTACCAACGAGGAAAATTTTCTTCTACAGAAATTCATCCGCAATGGGGTTGGTAGCAACAATATCGACTCTGAAGCGCGATTCGGCTATGCGGGCGCTCAGGCAGTGCTCAGGGAAAAGCTGGGGCTGGTCGGTGCAAGCGCCGCTATCGACAAAATTGATAATGCGGGAGCTGTCCTGGTCATCGGCACAGATCTCAATGCGGAGGCAACCGGCACGGAGTACCGTGTCATTAAGGCTGCTTTCAAAAACGACGCAAAACTGGTTGTGGCAAACATGCGTCAGGTGAAGCTGAGAAAATACGCCAACAGCATGCTCCAATACCGGCCCAATAGCGAACTGGCACTTATCAATGGCCTACTGAAGGCCATTATCGAGGCTGGCCTGGAAGATAAGCAATGCAAGGCCGGTAACCTTGATGCCCTGAAGACTTCTCTTGCAGCACAGTCGTTGACGGATCTTGCTGCAGCCGCCGGCGTTGCTGAAGAAGATCTCCGTGAAGCTGCCAGTCTGATTGGCGGGAAAAAGAGCGTGGCCATTCTTTTCGGTGCTGATCTGATGCGGAGCGCGGATGCCTCACAAAAGGTCGCCGCTTTGGCTGACCTGGCACTGCTGACGGGTTGCCTTGGCAAAGAAACAGGCGGCTTATTCCCGGTCGATGCCAAAACCAATACTCAGGGCTTGCTGGACGTTGGGGCAGCCCCAGCCCACCTGCCGGGCTACCAGACAGCCACTGCCAAGGGCAAGGATTTCTGGCAGATAATCGAGGCAATCGAGCAGGGAAGCATCAAGGCTCTGTATGCACTTGGAAGTGATCTTGCCTCCTTTCCAGACAACAACCGGATAAAGAAAGCCCTCGCAAAACTGGAATTATTAATTGTCCAGGACATCTTCAATAATGAAACTGCCCGTATGGCCCATGTTGTATTTCCCGCTTCAGCAGCTGCTGAAAAAAGTGGTTCCTTCACCACTACCGACAACAGATTGCAGCTCTTGGGCAAGGCCGTTGACGCAATCGGCGACGCACGTGAAGATTGGGATATTATCGGCGAGTTGTTCAATCGTCTCACCTATGGCAATCATGTCTACTTGCCGGCTGCCCTGCTTGAAGAATATAAGGGTCTTGCGCCACTTTATGCCAGGGAGATACCGGCAATCGAAGGACGCAGCATCGCCATTAACAGCAAGGCATTCGACCTGAAGCCTGGCCTGGCATTCTCTCCGGCAGTAGCTGCCAAGACCGCCACCCTTCCACAATTCAGCTTGCTGGTAGGACCCATAGGCTACCACAACGGCACCTCAACCACCCGTTCGGAAAATAATCTTTCCGTGTCGGCTGAAGGCTATATAGAGATTTTTGCCGGCGATGCGGCGAAGCTTGGCGTTGCCGACGGCGCCGCAGTTAAAGTCAGTTCGGCAGCGGGTACCATATCCGGTAAGGCCAAAGTGAGCGCAAAGCTTCAGGCTGGACTTATCTTCGCCCCATCTCACTTCAGCGAGCTGAATGCCAATTGCCTTCTGCAAGGGAGCTCAAATCTGGTCAGCGTCACGGTGGAAAAGGCATAAACAAATTGAGCATTTTTTAAGCAATAGA